>JANMQZ010000096.1:0-8411 GCA_031370755.1 Actinomycetes bacterium | reverse complement strand
GGCAGGTTGATCTGCGTCGTCATCGTGGACGACAGCTCGATCTTTGCCTTCTCCGCTGCCTCGTAGAGGCGCTGCAGCGCCATCTTGTCCGCGGCGAGGTCGATGCCCTTGTCGCGCTTGAACTCGGCGACCATCCAGTCGACGATCGCCTTGTCGAAGTTGTCGCCGCCGAGGTGGTTGTCGCCGGCCGTCGACTTGACCTCGAAGACGCCGTCACCGAGCTCGAGCACCGACACGTCAAACGTGCCGCCACCGAGGTCGAAGACGAGGATCGTCTGGTCGGACTCCTTGTCGAGCCCGTATGCGAGCGAGGCGGCGGTGGGCTCGTTGATGATGCGGAGGACGTTGAGGCCGGCGATCTTGCCGGCGTCCTTCGTCGCCTCACGCTGTGCGTTGTTGAAGTAGGCCGGGACGGTGATGACTGCTTCGTTCACCGGCTCGCCGAGATACGCCTCGGCGTCGGCCTTGAGCTTCTGGAGGATCATCGCGCTGATCTCCGGCGGGGCGTATTCCTTGCCCTCCGCCTTCACGCGGACGTCGCCGTTCGAGCCCTCGAAGACCTCGTACGGGATCATCGTCATCTCCTCCGAGACCTCGGAGAACTTGCGCCCCATGAACCGCTTGATCGAGAAGATCGTGTTCTGCGGGTTCGTGACCTGTTGCCGCCGCGCCGGAGCGCCGACGAGCCGCTGGCCGTCCTTCGTGAACGCGACGACGGAGGGCGTGGTGCGCCCGCCCTCGGCGTTCGGGATCACGGTCGGCTCGCCGCCTTCGAGCACGGCCATGCACGAGTTCGTCGTGCCGAGATCGATGCCAAGTGTTTTCGCCATGCGTCTAGTACCTCCTGAGGAGAAAATCTAAGCGTTAGAGTAGCAGATTCTTCCGGCCGTGCCCTGCGATAGTCGATTCCCAATGGATTCCCTCGCGCCCCGCGCACACTTCCCGCACCTCGAGGACGTCGTCTACCTGAACGCCGGCTCGATCGGGCTGATGCCGCTCCCCGTCCAGGAGGCCGCGGCCGCCTTCGAGCGCGACATCTGGCTGCGCGGTACGACCGGGTTCGACGAGGCGGCCGAGACCGCCTGCCTGGAGGACGCGCGCGGCGCCGCGGCGCTGCTCCTGAAGGCGAACCGCGACGACGTCGCGATCGTGAAGAGCGCGACCGAGGCGTTCGGGATGGTGGCCTGGTGGGTGCAGCCACCGCAGAGCACGAATGTCGTCACGATCGACATCGAGCACCCGAGCACGGCATATCCGTGGTTGCGCGTCGCGCGGGAGACCGGCGCGGAGGCGCGCCTCGTGCGGGTTTGGGACGACCCCGCATCGCTCTCGCTCGAGAAGGTCGCCGAGCGCGTCGACGAGGAGACGTCGGTGATCGTCGTCTCGTACGTGCAGTACTCGACGGGCTACCGGTTTGTGCTGAAGGAGCTCGCCGACCTCGCCCACGCGCACGGCGCGCTCCTCGCGGTCGACGCGACGCAGGCCGCGGGCATGGCGCCGGTCGACGTCGGCGCGGACGACATCGACATCCTCGTCGCCGGCGGCTACAAGTGGCTGTGCGGCCCATTCGGGGCCGCGGTCTGCTGGCTCCGGCCGGAGCTGCGCGAGGCGTTCGACCCGCCGTTCGTCGGCTGGCGCTCGACCGTCGACCCGTACACGTTCGACGCGAGGACGATGCCGATCGCGCCGACGGCGCGAAGCATGGAGTACTCGACGATGGGCTACGGCTCCGCGGTCGCCCTCGGTCGCGCACTCGAGTACCTGAACGACCTCGGCGTCGACCGCGTGCTCGCGCATGACCAGACGCTCGCCGCCCGCCTCGCCGACGGGCTGCGGTCGCTCGGCGCCACGGTGCTCACGCCGGAGGACGACGCCCACCGCGGCGGCATCGTCACGGCGCGCTACCCGGGCCGGAACGGCGAGGAGGTCGCCGGACGGCTGAACGACGCCGGCGTGATCGTCTCGCCGCGGTTCGGGGCGACGCGGTTCTCGCTCCACTACTTCAACGACGAGCGCGACGTGGACGCGGCGCTGCACGTGCTCGCGACGCTGTTGTAAGACTGCAACCAGGTTGCATTGCAACCTGGTTGCGGGCAGCGTAGGCTCGCGATTGTTGAACAGTCGGGCGATCGAGGGCATCTACGGCCTGCTGGGCGTCCGCCCGGTGATCAACGCCGCGGGCATCTACACCGACCTCGGCGGCTCGGTGCTCTCCCCCACCGTCCGCGATGCCGTGCACGAGGTGAACGGGACGTTCGCCTCGATGACGGAGCTCCTCGACCGGAGCGGCGAACGGATCGCCGACCTGCTCGGCGTCGAGGCGGCGCGCGTCGTGCCGGGCGCCTCGGCGGGCATTGCCCTCTCGGTCGGCGCATGCATGACGCGTGCAGACGGACGACTGATGGAGCAGCTGCCGACGACCGCGGGCATGCGCTCGCTCGTGCTCATGCAGCCGGGGCACCGCTACAAGTACGACCGCTGCGCACGCATGACGGGGGCGCACATCGTCGAGGGCGACTTGTCGTCGTTCGCAGACGTCGCCTGCGTCCTCCATCCCGCGCACCTCGACGGCAAGGACGGCACGCTGCCGCTCGCCGAGGTTGCCGAGCGCGCGCACGAGCACGGTGTGCCGGTCGTCGTCGACGCGGCGTACATGAGCTACCCCACGGGCCTGATCGCGAGCTACGGCGAGCAGGGCGCCGACCTGACGATGTTCAGCGCGAAGTACTTCTGGGGCCCGAACGCCGGCGGCTTCGTCTACGGCACACGCGAGCTGATCGACATCGTCGCGCAGATCGACTTCACGCGCTTCGAATCGGGCAAGCACCTGATCTTCGGACGCGCGTTCAAGATGGACCGGAGCGCCGTCGTCGGCACCGTGCTCGCGCTCGAGGAGTGGCTCGCGTTGGATCACGACGCGCGCTGGGCGTCGTACCGCGCGCGTGCCGAGCGGCTGGCTGCCGAGGTCGGCGGCACGACGGCGCAGTTCACGCTCGACGAACGTCTCGTACCCGAGCCGGTGAACGCGTTCGTCGTCGACGCCGCGGGACGCGAGGACGAGCTCGCCGAGACACTCGCCGCGGGCAACCCGAGCATCGTCTGCGTGCCGATGGAGGGCAAGCTCGTCTTCTGCGTCGAAACTGTTGCCGAGGAGGACGAGCCGCTGTTGGTCGAACGCATCAAGGCCGCCCTTGCCTGAGGTCCTCGCGCTCTCGGAAACCGAGGTGCGCTCGCTCGTCGGGCCGCCCGAGGCGCTCGAGTGCATGCGCGCCGCTTTTGCCGCACTGCACCGCGGCGAGGTGACGCAGCCCGCGAACATGGATTTCGCGTTCCCGGACGCGCAGGGAGAGGCGCACCTGAAGGGCGCGCACATCCACGGCTCGCCGTACTGGGCCGTGAAGGCGGCGACCGGTTTCTGGGGCAACCCCGACCGCGGGCTGCCGCTGACGAACGGGCTCTTCCTCGTCTTCTCGGCAGAGACCGGGATCCTGAGCGCGATCCTCTTCGACAACGGCTATCTCACCGAGCTCCGCACCGGGGCAGCGGGCGCGCTCGCCGCCGACCTGCTCGCGCCCGCCGAGGTCGAGCAGGCGGCGATCGTCGGCGCCGGCGGGCAGGCCCGCTACCAGCTCGAGGCGCTCCTCGGCGTGAGGACGCCGGCCCGCGTCGTCGTTGCGTCACGAAGCGGCGCCGATGCGTACGCGACGGAGATGCGCGAGCTGCACGACATCGACGTCTCGGTCGCGCCGGACATCGAGACCGCTGTGCGCTCGTCGCAGCTCGTCGTCACGACGACGCCGTCGCGTGAGCCCATCGTCCGCGCCGAGTGGGTGCAGCCGGGCACGCACATCACGGCGATGGGCTCGGACTTCTCGGAGAAACAGGAGCTCGAGACGGCGGTGCTCGCGCGCGCCGACGTCGTCGCCGCCGACCATCCGCCCGTTGTCGCCGCAAACGGCGAAGTACATCACGCGCTCGACGACGGCTCGATCGCGCTCGCAGACGTCGTCGCGCTCGGTGCGCTCGTCGAAGGCGCGACCGGCCGCACCGGCGCGGAGCAGATCACCGTGGCCGACCTCTGCGGCGTCGGCGTGCAGGATGCCTCCGTCGCAGCCGAGGTGATGCGGCGCGCCGCAGGTGCCGGGATCGGCAGGACGCTCGAGCTGTGAGCATCTCGACGACGCCGTTCCAGCCGTTCCTGATGGAGCGGTGGCAGTCGCTCTACGAGCACGAGGTCGAGCTGAACCTTGCCGACAGCGCCGTACGCTGCGCGCCGCTCGGCATGCTGCTCGGCGCGCGCGACCTCGAGGAGCTCACGGACCTCGAGCTGTTCTATCCGCAGGTGAACGGGACGGATCTCCTGCGCGGGCTGATCGCGCAGACCTACGCGCCGGCGCCGGATCCGGACGAGGTGCTCGTGACGGTGGGCGCCGCCGAGGCGAACGCGCTCGTCTGCTCGACCCTGCTCGAGCCGGGCGACCGCGTCACCGTGGTCGAGCCCGGCTACCGCCAGGTGCGCGGCATGGCCGAGAACATGGGCTGCGGCGTCGACGTCGTGCTGCTGCCCGACGAGCGCGGGTGGGAGCTCGACGTCGACGAGCTCCGGGCGAAGATCGGCCCGCGCACGAAGCTGCTCGCCATTGTCGACCCGAACAACCCGACCGGCACGATCCTGAGCGCCGACGCGCGGGCTGCGATCCTCGACGTGGTCGAGTCGACGGGCTGCTGGCTTCTCGCCGACGAGGTGTATCGCGGCTCGGAGCGCGACGGTGTCGAGACACGGTCGTTCTGGGCGCAGCATCCGCGGGCGCTCTCCGTCAACAGCCTCTCGAAGGCGTACGGGCTCTGCGGCCTGCGCATCGGGTGGGTCGTCGCGCCGCAGCCGCTCGCCGACGAGCTCCGGCGCCGGCACGAGTACGCGGTCATCTCGGCGAGCCTGCCGAGCGTCTTCCTCGCCGAGCGCGCACTCGAGCCGGCGAAGCGAAGCGAGCTGCTGGCACGGCAGCGCGAGCTCGTGCGCGACGGAGCAGACGTGTACGCGCGCTGGCTCGACGAGCACGCAGCGCTCATCTCCGCGCAGCCGACGGCGGCGACCGCGTTGTCGTTCCCGCGCTACTCCGCGGCGCTGCCGTCCGAGCAGGTCGCCGACGCGATTCGCACGCGCGCATCGGTGCTCGTCGTCCCGGGATCGATGCTGGGCAGCGAGGGCCACCTCCGCCTCACGGTCGGCTTCGAGCCGGACTTCCTCGGCCGCGCGCTCGACCGGATCGCCACCGTGCTCGGAGAGCTCGCATGAACGCCGCAGTCCCCGCGCTCGAGCGGACGACGACGGGCTCGCAGGTCGAGCGCGTCCTCCGCGAGATGATCCTCGACGGCCGGCTCGTGCCCGGAACGCACTTGCGCGAGACGCAGGTCGCGGGGTCGCTCGGCGTGTCGCGCAACACGCTGCGCGAAGCGCTCCGCAGCCTCGCCGAGCACGGGCTCGTCACGCATCATCCGCATCGGGGTGTCGTCGTCACCGATCTCACGGTCGACGACGTCGCCGATCTCTTCCGTCTCCGGCTCGTGCTCGAAGACGCCGGGCTCGCAGCGCTGACCGACACCGGCGAGCTCGAGCGCGCAACGGACGCTTTCGCCGCCGCGCTCGAGCGAGGCGACGCGGTGGAGGCGCTCGAGCAGGACTTCCGGTTCCACCGCTCACTCGTGGCGGCGCTCGGCAGCGCCCGCCTCGAGGCCGCCCACGAGCGCGCGCAGGGCGAGCTGCGGATCGTGCTGTTGCAGCTCGACCGGGACTTCGAGCCGCCGCAGGTCGAGGAGCACCGCGCTATCCTTGCTGCAGTCGTTGCCGGCAACCGAGCTGCAGCAGCGGCCGCGCTCGCCGCGCACCTCGAACGTGCGGCCGAACGTCTCATCGTCCTCATTCGTGTGAGAGAGTCCTAGTCCCATCGAAAGGAGCGAATAGATGCTCAGACGGTTCGCCCTCATGGCCGTCCTCACCGCGGCGGTCGCCGTGGTCGCCGTCCAGGCCGCCGCTGCCGCCCCCGTTGCGAAGACCTTCGTCTTCTGTAGCGACATCAGCTACCCGCCCGAGGAGTTCGTGCAGGGCGGCAAGAACCTGGGCTCCGACATCGACATCGGCACCGCTGTCGCGAAGCGGCTCGGCATGTCCGTGAAGTTCCAGAACACGGGCTTCGACGGGATCGTCGCCGCGCTCCTCTCGAACAAGTGCGACGGGATCATCAGCGGCATGAACGACACACCGGACCGGCGGAAGAGCGTCGCGTTCGTCGACTACCTCAGCGTCGGCCAGTCGCTCATCGGGAAGAAGGGCAACCCGCTGAAGATCAACACGATCCTCGACGTGTGCGGCCGCGTCGCCGGGGCGCAGGTCGCGACGACGAACCTCGAGACGCTGCAGAAGTTCGACAAGCAGTGCAAGGCGAAGGGCAAGAAGGGGATCAAGATCATCTCCTTCAAGGAGGACCCGCTCGGCGTCATCGCCCTCAAGACGGGGCACCTCGACGTCTACGAGTCCGACTCGCCGCCCGCCGTCTGGTACACGACGAAGGACAAGTCGCTCCAGATCGTCGGCAAGCCGATCCAGCCGCAGCCGGTCGGGATCGCCGTCAATCCGAAGAACACCGCGCTCAAGGCGAAGATCCAGAAGGCGATCAACGCCATGTACGCGGACGGGTCGATGGCGAAGATCCTGAAGAAGTGGAACATGACCGAGTTCGCGCTGAAGAAGTAAGTCGGGGAGAGGACGGCGATGCACGCGCTCGTCGCGGCGCTCGATTGGCACCTGCTCAAAGAGCGGATCTTCGATCCAAACCACGCGTTTGGGCAGGCGCTGATCCGCACGGTGCTCATCGCCGTCCTCGCCCAGATCTTCGGCGTCCTGCTCGGCCTCGCGTCGGCGCTCTTCCAGATGTCGCGCTGGCGCGTGCTGCGCATCATCTCCTACTTCTACGTCCTCGTCGTGCGCGGGACGCCGCTGATCGTGCAGATCTTCTTTGTCTACTACGGCGCCAGCCTCCTGCTCGGCTTCGACCTGTTCCCGCGCACGGTCAACTTCGGTGTCGTCTCGATCGACGGCGTCGTCGTTGCCGGCACGGTTGCGCTCGCCGTGAACGAAGGCGCGTTCATGAGCGAGATCATCCGCGCCGGCATCGGGGCGATCGACCGCGGCCAGATGGAGGCGGCGAAGTCGGTCGGGATGAGTTACGGCCTCGCGATGCGCCGCATCGTCCTCCCGCAGGCCGCGCGCGTGATCGTGCCCCCGCTCGGCAACGAGTTCAACGGGATGATCAAGAACACGTCGCTGCTCGCGTTCATCGGCGTCTACGAGATCTTCCTCGACGCCGAGCAGGGGTACTCGGTGACGTTCAAGCCCGTCGAGTATTTCTTCGCCGTCTCGTTCTGGTACCTCGTGCTGACGACGATCTGGGGGCTGGTGCAGGTGCAGATCGAGCGCAAGCTCGGCGTGAGCGACCGCGAGGAAGACGAGGGCTGGCTGCAGCGCCTGCTCGGGATCCAGGCGCAGGCGCGAGGTGCGCGATGAACGCCGACGGCGGGCCGATCGTCCACGCGGAGAACGTCGAGAAGCACTTCGGGCGCACCCACTGCCTCCGGAGTGTCTCGCTCGAGGTGGCGCGCGGCGAGGTCGTCTGCATCATCGGGCCATCGGGATCGGGCAAGACGACGTTTCTCCGCTGCATCAACCATCTCGAGCGGATCGATGCCGGCCGCATCGAGGTGAACGGCCACCTGATCGGTTACCGCATCAAGGACGACGGCACACTCTGCGAGGACTCCGAGCGCAACATTGCGCGGCAGCGCACGGAGATAGGCTTCGTCTTCCAGCGCTTCAACCTCTGGCCGCACAAGACCGCGCTCGAGAACATCATCGAGGCGCCGATCCGGGTGCGAAAGGTTCCCGAAAAGGAGGCGGTCGCGCAGGGCGAGGCGCTCCTCGAGCGCGTGGGGCTCGCCGACAAGCGGAACGCGTACCCCGGGAAGCTCTCCGGTGGCCAGCAGCAGCGCGTGGCAATCGCACGCGCGCTTGCGATGCGGCCGGCGCTGATGCTCTTCGACGAGCCGACGAGCGCGCTCGACCCGGAGATGATCGGCGAGGTGCTCGAGGTGATGCCAGAGCTCGCGATAGAAGGCATGACGATGGTCGTCGTCTCGCACGAGATGGGGTTCGCGCGCGAAGCGGCAGACCGGATCGTGATGATGGACGACGGCGTCGTCGTCGAGGAGGCGCCGCCCGCGGAGTTCTTCGGCTCGCCGCGCGAGCAGCGGACGCAACAGTTCTTGTCGAAGATTCTGTAGGAAAGCGGTGCCTGTAACCCGTGGTGTCAGGCACCCCACCGTGAGCCACCAGGTGGGACGCCGTTAATGGAACCAGG
>JANMQZ010000061.1:0-6309 GCA_031370755.1 Actinomycetes bacterium | reverse complement strand
GCGACCTGCCCCGCCACCGTCTTGTCCTGCTTCGCGATTGCGCCGAGATAGTCGAGCTGGTCGAGGACGTCGTTGAAGCTGCGCGCGGCGAGCAGGACGTCGACGGTCGTCGGCTCGTCCTGCTTGTAGATGTCGATCAGCCTCAGGTTGAGGCGCCGCAGCGCGAGCTTGTACTCGTGCTGGAGGTACCGGTAGCGAATCGTCTGCAGGTGGAAGAGCTGGTTCAGCTTGTCGAGGCGCCGCTGGTGGAGCGCGAGGTCGGACTGGAGCGTCGCGAGCTTCGACGACACGTTCCCGACCTTGAGCTCGAGCGTCTTGATCTGGCTCGTCAGGCTGCCGATCTGCGTGCTGAGCGCGGACTCCTTCGCCTGCGACCGCGCGATCTTCGCATGCAGGGTCGCGAGCTCCGCGTCGACGGCGGCCTTCTGGTCGCCGAAGTTGTCACCCGCGACGGCCGGCGCCGCGAGCACCAGCCCGAGGGCGAGCAGGAGCAGCAGGCGCTTCGCCATCGACTGAGAGGTTCGCCGAGACCCCGGTAGTCCCTGCACCCGGGCCGAGTGTAGCCCCGGAAACGGCTATTTCTCGTCCGGCTCCGCCGGCTCTGTTGGGGCGACCAGCACGGTCTCCTGGACCGGCAAGCGCGCCTTGCGAATCATCTCCCCCGCCTCGCCGAGCATCCGGTCGTACTGCTCGTGGAGCTGCGACTCGTTCTCCCCGAGCTCCGCGAGCCGCGCCCGGATCGCGGCCTCGGCGCCGTCGTTCCCGCCGTGAACGGCCGCACCGAGGTCGCGGAGCAGCCCTTGCCGCTCCGACTCGATCAACGCGAGCGAATAGCGGACGTGCTTCGCCTCCGCCGCTGCGACGGAGCGGGCACGCCACGTCTCGAGTGCCGACTGCGCGCGCTCGCGCGCCTGCAACGACCTCCCGGAGAACGCATGGTCGGGACGGCGCCGCGCGGCCTCGATGAACGCCGCGAGCAGGAGCGCGCCGACACCGAGCAGGATCAACCCGAACGGCCAGTGGCCGGTCGCGAAGAGAACGAGCGCGAGCACGAGCACGATGACCGAGACGCCGAGCAGAAGCTGCGGCGGCGCAACGCCGAACCAGCGTGGCTCGGCCCGGCGGTAGGTCGCAGGCGTCTCGCGGAGCGGCACGTGCGCGCGCACGGTGGAACCGGTGTCGCCGTCGAGCGCGGCGCCGCACGCCGGGCAGAACCGTGCGCGCTCGGGCGCCTCGGCGCCGCAGCTCGGGCACGGCTCAGTGCTTGGAGCGGATGCGCTCATGCGTAGCTCCTGCCCGCGGCTCGAGCGAATGTAACGCCTCAGCGGCCCGCCGCCGCAGCGGCCCGACGAGCGAGCGGTAGTCCTCGTCGTTCACCTTTCCCGTCCGGTGGTCGAACTCGAGCTCCTTGAGGGCGGCGAGGGCGCGGTCGCGCTCCTCGACGAGCTCCAGCCGGCGCCGCTCGAGCTCCCCGGGCTCGTCCAGACGGTCGCTCGCGGGCGCCGGCTCGCGGAGGAAGGGCCGTGCGACGAAGAGCACGGCGAGGAGCGCGAGGACACCTCCGAGCGCGAGCCCGAGGGTGGTCATGCGGCGACGGCGCCCGCCGCGTAGCGGTCGGCGAGGCGGCGCTGCTCGACCGCGTCCGGCCACATCGCGACGAGAGCGCCGAAGACGAAGAGGAACCCGGCCGCCCAGATGAGGTTGACGAGCGGCTTCACGAGCGCCTTCAGATAGAGGGTGTTGCTGCCCGGGTCGATCTGGTCGGCGATCAGGAAGACGTCGCCGAGATTTCGCGGGTCGTGGTAGATCGAGACCTCGTTCGACGTCTGCTTCTCGACCGGATACGTGTTCTTCCCCGGGTGGAGCGTTGTCACGTGCGAGCCGCCGCGCGAGACGTCGATTGTCGCGCGCGTCGCGATCGCGTTCGCCTCCTGCTTCGTGCCGAGCTGGAGGTACGTCAGCGTGTAGCCGGCGACCGTCATCGCCTGCCCCGGCTTCAGTCCCTGTTCGCGAACGGTCTGGTACGAGCTCGAGCCTGCGACGCCGATCGCGAGCAGGACGATCGCCGCGTGCACGAGATAGCCGCCGTACCGCCGCCGGTTGCGACCCACGAGACGGCGGATCGACCCGGCCGCACGCCGCCCGCGCACGAACTCGAGCACGATCGAGGCGAGGACGAAGGCCGAGAACGTGTACGCGAGCAGGCCGGGCGGCGAGGAGCCGAAGCCCGCCGCGATCAGCGCGATTCCGGTCACGGCGCCGACGCCGAACGGGATGAGAAACATCCGTCCGAGCGCGCGCAGCGACGCTCGCCGCCACGCGACGAGCGGGCCGATGCCCATCAGGAGGAGCAGCGGCAACCCGAAGCTGTGCAGGAAGAAGTTGTAGTACGGCTTCGACACCGACCGCGTCTCGCCGCGCAGCGCCTCTGTGAGCAGCGGGTACGTGACGCCCCAGAGAATCGTCAGGCAGAACGCCACGAGCAGCAGGTTGTTGTAGAGGAACGTCGCCTCGCGCGACACGAGCGACTCGAGCTTCGTCCGCGCGCGCAGCATCGGCAGCCGCAGATAGATGAGGCCGACGCTGAAGACGATGGAGACCGCGATGAACCCGAGGAACCAGCCGCCGAGCGGGCTCTGCGAGAACGAGTGGATCGAGTTGACGACCCCGGAGCGCGTCAGGAAGGTGCCGAAGATCGAGAGGTTGAACGCGAGCGCGACGAGCACCATGTTCCAGACCTTCAGCATCCCGCGTTTCTCCTGGATCATCACCGAGTGCAGGAACGCGGTCGCCGCGAGCCACGGCATCAGCGCAGCGTTCTCGACGGGATCCCAGGCGTAGTAGCCGCCCCAGCCGATCTCGACGTACGCCCAGTGCGCGCCGAGCAGCTGGCCGACGCCGAGGAACGTCCACGCGGCGAGCGTCCAGCGGCGCGTCGCGACGATCCAACGCTCGTCGGTGCGGCGTGAGAGCAGCGCGCCCATCGCGAACGCGAACGGGATCGTCAGCCCGACGTAGCCGAGATAGAGCAGCGGCGGGTGCGCGAGCATGTACGGGTTCTGCAGGCTCGGCACCATGCCCGCCCCGTCGGCGGGCGCGGGCGCCGTCGCGAACGGGCTCGAGACGAAGCAGAGCATGAACGCGAAGAAGCCCGCCACGCCGGCGAGCACCGGCACGACCCACGCCATCAGCTCGCGCGTGCCGCGGTTCAGCCACACCGCGAGCGCCGCGTAGCCGCTCAGGATCAGGAGCCACAGGAGCAGCGAGCCTTCCTGCCCACCCCAGAACGCGGCGAGCGCGTAGCCGAGCGGCAGCTTGCGGCTGATGTGCTCCGAGACGTAGACGAACGAGAAGTCCCGCCGCGCGAGCGCGCTCCACAGCACGCCCGCGGCGATCGCGGTCGTGAAGAACGATGCGAGCAGTGCGTTCTGCGCGGAGAGGGCGAGCCGGCGGCGGCGCTTCCACGCTGCGATCGAGCCGGCGATGAGTGCGTACGCGACGAGGCCGAGGCTCAGGAGGAGCGCGGCACGGCCGAGCTGGGGCACGCTACGTCTTGCTCTTCGCGGGTGCGTACTTCGACGGGCACTTCGTCGTCAGCGAGCCGTCTTGCGCGACGAAGACGCCGTGGCGGAGCGTTCCGGTGACGACGACCTCGCGGCCGACGCGATACGGGTCGGGCACGGTGCCGTGGTAGACGACGCGCGCGCGTGTGCCGGAGTCGTTCTTCACGTCACGGAGGACGAAGTGCATGCCGCCGGGGCTGTGCGAGTCGCCGCCGGTCGAGACGACCTTGCCGACGAGCAGCACGACTCCCGTGTGCTGGGCGAGGTCCTTCGGCTGGATCTGCGGGGTGCCCGCTCCGGCAATCGACGTGTAGAGGACGAAGACCGCGAGCGCAGCCGCGACGGACAACGCGATGACGAGCCGTGCCGGACTCCGCCTCACGGGCTCAAGGATACCCGCGTGGTGGGGGCGCTAGTGCTGCTGCTCGGCGGGCTGCGCGCGCCGGCCAGGAACGCGGTAGCCGTGATCGTGGCAAAGCGAACCAGGCGAGTCCTCGGTGAGGGCGTCGCAGTAGCCCTTGCCGTAGGCGGCGCGCATGAAGGCGGCGACGACCTCGAGGTTCCACTCGGAGATCTCCCCTGCCTCGCGCCAGAGGTCGGCGAGGCGGAGGTCGATGTCGAGCTCGAGCAGATCGATCCGCGACGGCTTCTTGAGCATGGGCGAAACGGTAGAAAGCGCGTCGGACGGACTAGTGTTTCTGCGTGGGAGACGTGCGCGTGGGGCCGTCGGGGCTGCCGGATGCCACCTCGTTCGAGGACGCCGCGGCGTGGCTCTCGGGGCGCGGCTACCGGGCCGTCGAGATCGGGTTCGCGGGTGGCTTCTGGCTCGACTACGAGAGCGCGCCGGTGCTCGGCGAGGCGATGCGCGCGGCCGACATCGCCCTCTCGGTGCATGCGCCGCTGGCCGCGTTCATGGGCCATGTCGCCCGGGAGAAGAAGTTCAAGATGGCGCTCGGGATGCTCGATCACACCGCCGGCCTTGCGAAGGCGGTCGGCGCTTCGGTAATCGTCTTCCACCCTGGCTTTCTCCTCGGCCGCGAGCGCGAGCGCGCGATCGCCGACGTCGTCGACCAGCTCGGCGACGTGCGCGAGCGGCTCGAGGCGAAGGACCGTCTCGTGCCCTTCGGCGTCGAGGTGATGGGCCGCGTGCGCGAGCTCGGAACGCTCGACGACGTGCTCGCGATCGCCTCGCAGGTCGACTTCGTGCGGCCCGTGCTCGACTTCGCGCACATGCACGCGACGAGCGACGGCGCGTACACGGACGTTGACGCGTTCGCTTCGGCGCTCGAGGCGACGGACGAGGCGCTCGAGCCCGGCGCACCGTTCCACATCCACTTCAGCGACATCGCATACGCGAACCGCAACGAGACGAAGCATCTCCCCTACGGCGAAGGCACGCTGCGCGCGGAGCCGCTGCGCGACGCACTCGAGGGCTTCGAGCGCCCCGCGACGGTGATCAGCGAGTCGCCGGACGACGCGTCGACTCAGACGATCGAAGCGGTGCTCGTCGGCGCAAGCTCTGCACGGCGCTCCTCGTAGACGACTGCTTCGTCGTCGCGGCCCCGCGAGCGGAGGAACTCGGCGAGGTAGCGGAGAGCCCAGTGCTCGAGCGCACGGATGCCGTACATCGCGAACCCGTCGACGGCCTCGCGCATGAGCGCTTCCGCCTCGGCGTCGCGCCGCTGGCCCTCGCGGACGATGCCGAGGGCGAGCGTCGTCGTCGAGAGCGAGACGCGGTCGTCGGGGCCTACCGTCTCACGCGCCTCGAGCGCGAGCCGCTCGGCTTCTTCGAACCGGCCCTGCGCGGAGAGCACCATCGAGAGCGCGCGCTGCGCCTCGCAAAGCGAGCCGCGGTCGCCGATGCCTTTCAGCATCCGCACGGCGTCGCGGAGCAACTTCTCGGCGCGCTCGACCGCGCCCTGCGCGAATGCAGCGCGGCCGGTCATCATGATCATGTAGGCCTCGCGATTCGTGTTGCCGAGCTCGGCCATGAGCTCACGTCCGGCGACGAAGTCGGCTTCCGCCTCGACGGGGCGCTCACTCACGAGCTGCAGCCAACCGCGCACGCCGAGTGCGGAGGCGCGGCTGAAGAGGCTACCGCTCGCGTCGGCGAGCTCGAGCGCGCGCAGGACGAGCGGCGCCGCCTCGACGAGCTCGAGCCGCAGCACGTATGCCGTGACGAGCCCGTGGATGACGTTCGCCTCGAGATCTTTCCGCTCCGCCTCGCGTGCGGCGGCGAGCGCGTCTTTCGCGAAGCGCTCGAACTCGTCGGAGTCGCCGAACCACGCCGCGACCTGTGACGCGACCCAGAGCGGCTCGAAGCGGATGTCGGGCGGCTCGCCCTCGAGCACGTCGAGCGCCTCGGCGACGATGCGGCGCGCCGTGACAGCATCGGCGCGATGCTGGAGCACCGCCTCGGCGAGCGCCGTTAGCGCGCGGCCCTGGAGGCGGGTCTCGCCGGCCGCGCCGGCTGCATGCGAGACCTCGCCCATCTCGACGAGCACGGCGGGGAAATCGGCGAGCCGCCACGCCGCGCGACCTGCGAGATAGCGGCGGTCGAGCGTCGGCGCGAGCTCGACCGCACGCAGGAGCAGCTTGCGTGCGCTGCGGAAGGCCTCACGCGAGAGCGCGCGCTTACCGGCGTGCGTCAGCGCGACCGCCGTCTCCTCGCGCAGCTCGGCCGGGGCAGAGCCATCGAGCTCGGTGAGGAGCGTCGACGCCTGGTCGAGGTGGAACGCGCGGATCT
>JANMQZ010000045.1:0-8141 GCA_031370755.1 Actinomycetes bacterium | reverse complement strand
CCCGGCGAGGAGTGGCTCGACTGGGTCAAGCAGTTGATGGACGCGCACGACGAGGAGCCGGACGCGCGCGAGTTCGTGAAGACGTTCCGCACCGACCTCTTCGACGAGGAGGTGTTCGTCTTCACGCCGAAGGGCGAGGTCAAGACGCTGCCCGCGGGCGCGACGCCGATCGACTTTGCGTACGCGGTGCATACCGACGTCGGCCACCGAACCGTTGGCGCGAAGGTGAACGGGCGCATCGTGCCGCTGCACTACAAGCTCCAGAGCGGCGACCGCGTCGAGGTGCTGACGGCGAAGACCGGTCGCGGGCCTTCCCGCGACTGGCTGTCGCTCGTCGCGTCGTCGCGGGCCCGGAACAAGATCCGCCAGTTCTTCTCGAGCAAGCAGAAGGAGGATCTCGAGGCGAAGGGCCGTGAACTCCTCGAGAGCGGGCTGAAGGCGCAGAACCTGCCGTATCGCAAGCTCGCGGGCTCCGCGGTGCTGGCCGGGGTGATCCGCGAGTCCGGCTTCAAGAAGGCGGAGGACTTCTACCTTGCGCTCGGCTCCGGGAAGCTGACGGCCGGCACGATCGTCAACAAGGTTCTGCAGCGGCTCAAGACCGAGCAGGTGGCCGAGGAAGAGACGGTCACGCCCCGCAAGAAGCCGAAGGCGCGCGACGCGCTCGCGAGCGACACGTATGGGATCAACGTCGTCGGCGTCGAGGACGTGCTCGTGCGGCTGGCGAAGTGCTGCACGCCGGTGCCCGGCGACGAGATCGTCGGCTACATCTCGCTCGGCAAGGGCATCACCGTTCATCGCGGTGACTGTCCAAACGTGCGCGCGCTGATGCGGAACCCGGAGCGGTTCACGCCGGTCGAGTGGGACGGCGGCACGTCGCAAAGCTTCCGCGTGCAGATCGCCGTCGACTCGTGGGATCGCGCACGCCTGCTCGAGGATGTTGCACGGACGTTCGCCGAGCACGGCGCGAACATCGTCTCGTACGGCGGCTCGGTCGAGGATCAGATGGCGAAGAACTGGTACGTCGCGCAGGTCGGTGACGTGAAGTCGCTGCGTGCGCTGCTGACCGCCCTGCGGAACGTGGATGCGGTCTTCGACGCGTACCGCGTCACGCCGAGCTAGTCCCTCGATCGAGTGTCACTCCATCACCCACGGCGGGGTACCCCGATTGGGGGATACCCGTTGTGGGGCCGCTGCTGGAGCCAAGCCTTTCCCTCGAACGAGGGATTGGGGGCGGAAAGCGGGCTAACCCTTGATCGAGGGATCGACACTTGGGCGGAGCCGATTACAACGTGAAAGGGGAGAGGGCACGAAGGCTGCGGCGCCCGGTCGCCACGAGGACACGACCGGGCGCGCGGCTCGCATCTCAGAGTCTCAGGGGTCCCAGGACTCGCCGCCGGTGTCCCAGCCAACGAGGCAGTGACCGGAGACGAGGACGGCGACGCGCTCGAGGAAGGTGCGGTCATCCTCGGGCGCGTCGTCGATGACGAGCTCGGCGATGCGGTTGCCCTGCCAGGTCACGGGGACGCTCGTGCGGCGAGTGTCGTTGGGCGTGCCGGTGTGGGGGCCGAGGACGAGGTTGCCTTCCTCGACGAAGAAGATGCCGGCCCACGTGTAATGCGCCTCGTCGTGCAGCGCGGCGACGACCTGGCGGAGGATGTCGTCGGCGTCGCCGCCGGCCTCGATGATGCGCTCGATCGCGTCGAGTGCGCCGCTAGTGCTCGACATCGTCTCCCTCGAGCGATGCGATAGTCGCGCGGTACGGGTCGGGTACGGGCGTCGCTGTGCGCTTCTGGAGGTCGATGTGCACGAGCGTCTGGTGCGCGGTGACGAGGAGGGTGTCTTCCGGAATCTTGTAGGCGGCGAACTCGAAGGTGACGCTCGTCTTTCCGATCCGCGAGACCCGGACGTAGATCTCGAGCTCGTCGTCGAAGCGGGCGGGGGCGAAGTACTCGACGTCGTTGGCCCGCATGACGAAGTCCCCCTCGGGCTCCCGGTGCAGCAGCCCGAGCAGCCGGTGGTACTCGACGCGCGCGAGGTCGAAGTACGGGTTGTAGCGCCCGTAGTAGACGATCCCCTGCGCATCCGTGTCGGAAAATCCGACCCGAGTCCGAGCACTGAACTTGAACGGCGCCTTTGTCCTCGTCACGCCGGTGATCCTACGCAGCAGGGCGAACGGAGCCCTGTCCTGGTGTCAGAGACTCTTAGGAGGCTGTGACACTCTCGTGACACACGCGTGACACTTGTCGGGGCAGCATGAGGGCATGGGCCGCGACCTTCGCGTGATCGATCCTCATCTGCCGTACCACGTCGTGTCCAAGGGGAACAATGGCGGCCCACTGGTCTGGGACGACCACGACCGACGCTCGTTCGTTCGTGAGCTCGCGCGAGGAGCCGCGCGCTACCGCTGGCGTGTCCTTGCGTGGTGTCTGATGACGAACCACTATCACTTGGTCGTTCGTACGCCCGAGGACGGGTTCTCCGCCGGTTTCCAGCAGATCAACGGCACCCATTCACGCCGCACGAACCGCCGGCATGGGAGGTCGGATCACCTATTCAAGAACAGGCCGTTCAGCGTGCCGATCGAGAGCACCGCCCACCTGGTCGGCGCGATCCTCTACGTCGCGCGGAATCCCGTCGCAGCCGAGCTGTGCGAGCGGGCTGAGGCCTGGAGGTTCAGCAGCTATCGCGCCACCCTCGGGCTCGAGCGCGCGCCAGACTGGCTCGCCGTCGACGAGGTGCTTCCGCTCTTCGGGCCATCGCCTGAGCAAGCGCGGACCTCGTACGCGGAGCTAGTTCACACAGGACATCTCTTGGTGTCAGACACAACCGGAACCGCTACGACTGAATGAGCGCGAGCACCTCACCGCGCTTTTGTTCCATCAGCTCTTGCGAGCGCGCTTCTAGGTTCAGGCGGAGTAGGGGCTCCGTGTTCGACGGGCGGACGTTGAAGTGCCAGTCCTCCGCGTCGACCGAGATCCCGTCGAGATGCGAGATTTCCGCCTCGCCCGTGTACCGCTCCTTCAGCTCCTGCAGCTTCAACGCGACGTCGGGCACCGGCGTGTTGAGCTCGCCCGTCAGGAAATACGTCGAGCGGAACGGCTCGAGGATCTCCGAGAGCTTCCGGCCCTTCTTCGAGATCACCTCCAGCATCAGCAGGAACGGCACGACACCGGAGTCCGCCTGCGAAAAGTCGCGGAAGTAGTAATGCCCCGACACCTCGCCTCCGAACGCGGCGTCCTCCTTCCGCATGCGGTGCTTGATGTACGCATGCCCGACCCGATTGACGAGCGCCGTGCCCCCGGCGCGCTCGATCGTCTCCGGCACCGCCCAGCTCGCCCGCACGTCGTAGATGATCTTCGCCCCCGGCTCCTTCTCGAGCACGGACTCCGCCTGCAGCGCCGTCGCAAAGTCGCCCGGAACGAACTCACCGCTGTCGTCGACGAAGAAGCAACGGTCGGCGTCGCCGTCGAACGCAACGCCGAGATCGGCGCCCTCTTCGAGCGTCTTGCCCACGATGAACTCGCGGTTCCCCGGCAGCAGCGGATTCGGCTCGTGATTCGGGAACGAACCGTCCGGCTCGAAATAGCACTGCACCGTCTCGATCGGCAGCCGCTCGAGGACGCGCGGCAGCATCGTCCCAGCCATGCCGTTCGCCGCGTCGATCACCACCTTCAGCTGCTGCAGCTCCGCCACATCGACGAACGACAGCACCCGATCGACATACGCCGGCCAGATGTCGTGCTCCGAAATCGTCCCCACGGCGCCGCCGCCCGGCAACTCCGTTAGCGCAACCGCCCGATCGCGAACATCGAGGAGCCCCGACTCGCCGCCGACCGGCAGCGCGCCGCGCCGCACGATTTTCATCCCGGTGTACTCCTTCGGATTGTGCGATGCGGTCACCATCACGCCCCCGTCGAGGCCGAGCTCACCGACAGCGAAATAGACCATCTCCGTGCCGACCAGCCCGAGGTCGAGCACGTCCGCACCCTCCGCGGCCGCGCCCCGCATCAACTCCGCAGCCATCACCGGGCTCGAGAGCCGCATGTCCCGCCCGACCGCGATCCGCCGCGGCTCGAACTGCTGCACGTACGCACGGCCGATCGCATACGCGCCGCGCTCGTCGAGCTCACCCGGGTAGATGCCGCGCACGTCGTATGCCTTGAAGACCTTCGGATCGAGCACGCCCCGATGCTATGGAAACCGCACCGGCGGCTGTGATAGGACCGTATTCAAGTATTCACCGGGGAAGGGGAATGCCATGAGAGTGCTTGCAGCCGCCGCCGCGACGGCCGCCCTCGCGTTTGCCGGAGCCGCGGCCGCGGCGCCGCAGACCGACGCGTCGTTCGCGCAGAGCTACGCCGCGAACCACGTGTCGAGCGTCCTGGCGACGACGCAGCGCGTCAGTTGCTACGCGCCAGAGGTCACGTACTTCGATTTCCTCACGGCCGGCTACCCCGGCGGCGGCATGACGCCCTGCCCGGGCGCCACGACCGGCGAGCAGACGCAGGGCTTCGCGACGCAGGACGTCGCCAACCCGCCGATGCTCGTCAAGGATCACAGCGAGTCCGACATCCGCGTCGACCCGGCGAACCCGCTGCACGTGATCGGGCAGAGCAAGTGGTTCGTGAGCGCCGAGGGCTACAACCACCTGCTCGGCTTCTACGAGTCGTGGGACGGCGGCAAGACGTTCCCGGTGCAGGGCCACGTGCCGGGCTACGAAGGCTGGACGGACAACACGGATCCCGTCGGCGCGTTCGACCCGTGGGGGAACTTCTACTCGCTCGTGCTTCCGTACCAGTTCTATTACGCGAAGAACGGCACGCACAAATACGACAACGGCTCGAACCAGATCAACCCGCTGCTGCCCGCCGAGGCGATCGCACTCTCCGTGCATCCAGCTGCCGCGCAGGCACGGCAGACCGCGCGGAACTGGATCACGACGCACAACGGCGGGCCCGACATCGTCTGGCCGTCGAAGAACGCGAACACCGGTGCGCCCGACAAGCAGTGGCTCGCTATCGACACGAACCCGGCGAGCCCGTTCTACGGACGCGTCTACGCGATGTGGGTCGACTACGTCTTCAACCCGTCGATTCCGCTCTACTCGACAGCGCAGGCACGCCCCGACGGCACGCACAGCGACTGGTCGCCCGCACGCGAGCTGCCGACGATCAACGGCAACCGCTTCGACCAGTATCTGCTGCCGCATGTCGCGCCGGACGGCACCGTCTACACGCCGGTCACGCACAACCAGCAGCAGCAGCAATACGCGAACAACGACATCTATCTCGACTCGTCGAGCGACGGCGGCGCCACCTGGCAGGGGCCGACGCTGATCCGCGGCGGCATCACGACGCCGACGTACCAGAACACGACCTTCCGCGAGGGCATCATCGACAGCTTCGCGGTCGGCCCGAAGAAGGTGAACGGCCACTATCCCCTCTACCTCACCTACGAGAACGGTGACGCGGACGGGCTCTCGCGCGTGTACATCGTCGCGTCGCTCGACGACGGCAAGCTCTGGAGCTTCACGCCGGCACTGGTGAACGACGGCGGCGGCGAGGCGCTCCAGCCGAACGTCAACGTCGCGCCGAACGGCACCGTCACGGTCGCGTTCTACGACCGCCGGCTCGCCTGCCCGTCGCAGGGAAGCCCCGACGCGCTCGCCGCCGGCCTGCAGTTCGACCCGAACGCGCCCTACGGACGCGCGGACTACTGCGTCAACTCGGCGATTCAGTTCTACTCGCCGACGCTCCAGCCGCTCGGCCAGAACATTCGCCTCTCGCCCCGCACCTGGGATCCGCAGCTGAACGCACCGCACACGGGCTGCATCCTCTGCGGCGGCACGTTCCTCGGCGACTACTTCGGGGTCGACTCCGGCGGCGGTACCACGGTCACCACCTCGATCTCGACCGCGAACGACGGCTCGAATCCGAGCTTCTACCAGCAGCAGAGCGTCGCACGCATCGCAACGCCATAACCCTCGTACTGCGGGGGCGGCGCCTCTCGTAGGCCCCGTCGCCGCAACTACCATTGAGGCATGGAGCGCAAGCTCGCCACCGTGCTGTTCGTCGACCTCGTCTCCTCCACGGAGCTCCTGAACGACGCCGACCCCGAGGTCGTGCGCCGGCGCGTGAGCCGCTTCTTCGACCAGGTCTCGCACTGCATCATCACCCACGGCGGGACGGTCGAGAAGTTCGCCGGCGACGCCGTCATGGCCGCGTTCGGCGTCCCGCTCGCACACGAGGACGATGCCGAGCGCGCCGTCCGCGCCGCGATCGCGACGCTCGACCGCGTCAAGGAGCTCGGCCTCGAAGCCCGCGTCGGCATCGAGTCCGGCGAGGTCGTCGCCGACGACAGCGACTCGACCTTCGCGACGGGCGAGGCCGTCAATCTCGCCGCGCGACTCCAGAGCAACGCCGAGCCGAACCAGATCCTCGTCGGCCCCGCCGCGGCGCGCCTGCTCCGCGGGCGCGTCGACCTCGAGGCGATCCACCCGCTCGAGCTCCGCGGCTGGCGCGAGCCCGTCGCCGCGCAGCGCGTCATCTGCGTCAACGAGCCCGGCGAGCCGGTCACCGGGCTCTCCGCGCCGCTCGTCGGCCGCGAGTCGGAGCTCGAGCTGCTCGAGAACTCCTACGAGCGCGTCGTGCGCGCCGGCCGCGCAGCGCTCGTCACGATCTACGGCGACCCCGGCGTCGGCAAGAGCCGGCTCGCCCGCGAGTTCATCGCGGGCCTCGAAGGCGCGACCGTGCTCGTCGGACGCTGCCTGCCCTACGGTGAAGGCGTCACCTACTGGCCGCTCGCCGAGATGGTGAAGGCATCGTCCGGCATCAGCGACGACGATCCGCTCGACGACGCGCAGCAGAAGCTGCGCGCGTGCTGCGAGGACGAAGCCGTCGCCGACCTGCTCGGCCTCGCGGTCGGCGTGCTCGAGGCGGTCGAAGGCGAGCGCTCGCAGCAGGACATCTCCTGGGCCGCCCGCGCCTGGGCCGAGCAGCTCGCACAGGCACAGCCGCTCGTCCTCGTCTTCGAGGACGTCCACTGGGGCGAGGAGCCCCTGCTTGAGCTCGTCGAGCAGCTCGCCGCGTCCGTGCGCGAGGCGCCGCTCCTGCTGATCGCGCTCGCGCGGCCCGAGCTGCTCGACCTACGCCCGACCTGGGGCGGAGGCCGCGTCCGCTCGACGACGCTCGAGCTCGAGCCGCTCCAGGCCGACGAGAGCGCCGAGCTCGTCGCGGCGCTCACCGCACAGCTCGACATGCCGCTCGACGTCGAGGCCGTGCTCGCGAAGACGGAAGGCAACCCGCTCTTCGTCGAGGAGACCGTGCGCATGCTCGCGGAGCGGCCGCGGGCCGGCAGCGAGCGCATCCCCGACACGCTGCAGGCCCTCATCGCGGCGCGCATCGACCGTCTGCCCGCCGCGCCGCGGCTCGCGCTTCAGCGCGCGTCGGTGATGGGCCGGATCTTCATGGCCGGCGCGCTCGCGCACATCTCGCCGGAGATCGACGACGTCGATCACTGCATCGAGGAGCTGCTGCTGCGCGATCTGATCGTGCGCGAGACACGCGCGACGATTCACGGCGAGCAGGCGTACAAGTTCAAGCACGTGCTCATCCGCGAGGTCGCCTACTCAGCGCTCGCGAAGAGCGCTCGCGCAGATCTGCACCACGCCTTCGCCGAGTGGCTGCACGACCGCGCGGGCGACGAGCTGCTCGAGATCCGTGCGTTCCATCTCGACCAGGCCGCGCGTCTCCTCGCAGAGCTCGACGGTGCCGCTCCCGCAGAGTTGCGCGAGGAGGCTGCAGAGGCCCTGACAAACGCCGGTCGCCGTGCGCTCTCGCGCGAGTCGTACCGCAGTGCGCGCAAGCTGCTGCTGAGGGCGGTCGAGCTCGCCCCGACCCTCGAGCGCCGGTATCTCGCGGGGCGCGCAGCGTGGCGGCTCGCAGACTTCCCAGCGGTTCTCGTCGAGATGGGCGAAGTCGCGTCGGAAGCGGAGCAAGCGGGTGAGACCCGTGTGCAGGGCCGAGCGTTGACTGCGCTTGCGGAGGCCGTGTTGCAGCATCGCGCAGACGCCGTAACGGCGCGGAGGCTCGTCGCGCAGGCGGTCGACGTGCTTGCCGATGACGAGCCGGCTGTCCGCTTCG
>JANMQZ010000040.1:0-2158 GCA_031370755.1 Actinomycetes bacterium | reverse complement strand
TACGGCCTGAACAAGGTCCGGTTCCCGGCGCCGGTGCCGGTCGGCTCGCGTGTGCGCGGGAGCTTCCACGTCGACAGCGTCGAGGAGGCCGACTGGGGCTTCCAGGCGCAGATGACGGCGACGGTCGAGCTCGAAGGCGGCGCGAAGCCGGTCTGCGTCGCCGAGGTGCTCTTCCGCTACTACCGGTGAGCGGCCGACCACGGCCGCCCGTATGCGGGAGCCGACGTGCGTCCCCACACGTCGACATACTCGGCTGCGAACCGGTAGACGCCCGGTTCCGTTGCGCGCGGGACGAGACACCGGTGGAGCCCGCTGCACACGAGGACGGGCGCATCGCCGTCGTGCTGCCGGAACACGAGCCGGTCGACGACGCGAGGGTCGATCGGTCGTCCGACTCGGACGCGCACGCTTTCGCGCCAGCGCGAGACCCGCACGATCGCGGGCGGTGCCGGCCGCGTCAGGTCGTCGAGCATGTTTCGCGTGAACTGCTGCAAGCCGGGGTTGGGGCCGCCCGCGTGGCCCCAGTATCGGGCTCCCCAGGTGTCGAGCCCCCACGTGAACCGCTGCGCACCGCTCGCGAAGACCCGGGCGCCGCTCGGAGCCGTGAAGCGGACAGCCTGAGCGTCGCCGAGCGGCGAGTTCTCGGCGTGCTGGAAGAGCACCGTGAGGCCTGGGTGGACGCACAGCCCCGAGACCGGGTTGAGCCCGTCCCACTCGTCCCCGACGACACCGCCGATCTGGTCGCCCGGATGGAGGCCCGTGCCCGTGAGCCACGGGTCGGTCTCGGGCGCCGCGACCGTGAAGTCGTGCTCCCCTTCCTGATGGGCCGGCAACCAGCGGTGCTCGACGCCTTCCAGCATGCACTCCGGCCGGCCGAGGTCGCGGAAGAGGACGGTCTTCGCGAGCGGGTCGGCTTCCGGATCGAGGGCGGGATCGCGGTACTCGACGATTGTGCGATGGTCGTCCTCGTAGCGGATCTGCCAGTAGCCGGTGTTCGAGCCCATGAACGCGAGGTTGGTACCGGCCGCAAGCGCGGCGTCGAAACCGTCTCGCATGGCGCGAGACCAGTACTCGTCGTGCCCGGCCGTCATCACGAGCCTGTGTGCGAGCAGCGAGTCCGGGCGGGTGTCGGTGTCGACGTCGGCCTGGTACGAGACGTCGTAGCCCTCGCGCTCGAGAAAGCGCACGAGTTGGATCTCGGCGAAGAACGGAGACTGTGTGTACTTCCCGAACGGACGGTCGAACGACACGCGGTATGCCTGCGGACCGTCGAACGGGTAGAGGCTCTTGCCGCCCCACTGGTTGTAGGCCTGCCACGTGTTCACCGGAACTTGGACGAGGATCTGCGATGCCGGGCTGTGAACCGACTCGCGGACGATGACGAACGTCGTTCCGGCCGCGCCGGCGTCGCGCCCGGACGTCACCACGGCGCGGATCTCGTAGTACCCGCTCACCCAGCTCGAGTCCGTCGAGACGATGTCCATCGTCGGCCAGGCCGCGCGGAGCGGCGGGCCGGTCAAGGCAGGTTGCGGCGGGACAGCGCGCACCGCCCCCTGCTTGGAGGGCGTCTGCACGACGAGGCGCCCACCCGCTCCGCCGTACCACCCGAGGCGGTAGACCTCGACGCGGTAGGCGTTTGCCGTGCTCACATGAACGTCGATCGGCTCGCCTGGCTCGACGCTTGTCTGCGAGGCGTAGACCTGGATATCACCGCCTCCGTCGCCGCTCCATCCTGTATCGCCCGCGCGCGCGTTCTCGATCGTGATCGGGTTCGGTTCGGCCGCAGCAGCGGGTGCGGCAGTACCGCACACCAACGCCACGACTGCCGCAGTCATGTATGCCTTCGCCACAGAACCTCGTGGGTTGTACGCCTTCGCCGGGTGCGTTACAAGGTCGAGAAGTGACACGTTGCGTTCTCGTCACCGGCGCGGCGCGCGGCATCGGCGCCGCGATCGCCGAGCGCCTCGAGACGGACGGCTGGCAGGTGCACGGCGTCGACCTCGAGGACGGCGACCTTGCGACGCGCGAGGGCAACCGCGCCGTCGTCGATGCCGCGCTCGAGCGCTTCGGCGGCCGGCTCGACGCGGTCGTCGCGAACGCGGGGTTCCAGCACGTCGCTTCCGTGCGGGACTTCCCGGAGGCGCAGTGGGACAAGCTG
>JANMQZ010000036.1:0-14567 GCA_031370755.1 Actinomycetes bacterium | reverse complement strand
CGCTCGATGATCTCGTAGTTCTCCGCGACCTCCCGCTCCCGCGGGCGCGTGCCGGCGGTCTCCTCGGCGAGCGGCTCGAGGTGGGTCTGCACCGAGTCGAGGTCGGGCACCGCCGCGTGAATCGCGTGCTCCACCTCTTCGGCGATCTCGTGCGCCTCCTCGAGCGACAGGTCGCCGGGGAGCTTCAGGTGCAGCGAGACCTCGGTACTCGACCCCACCGAGAGGACGCTGACGTTGTGCACCTCCCGCACGCGCGGCACGCCGAGGGCGGCGGCGTGCGCACGCTCACGGATCGCACTGTCGTTCTCACGCGGCTCCACGTGCACAACGACGTCCGCCTCGGGCAGCGCCGACTGCACGGCCCGCTCGACCGCGTCGGCGGCCGCGTGACCCTGTCCGACTGCGGCGTCGAAGTCGACGCCGATCACGACGTCGGCAAAGTGACGTCCCGCGGCCTGGCGCATGCGCAGCCGTCGTAGCTCGACCGCAGGCTCGATACCGACGATGGCTCGGCGTGCAGCTTCCTCCGCATCCTCGGGGACGATGTCCATCAGGACGTCGACGTTGCGGCGCATCAGCCGGACCGCCGCCAACAGCACGATGCACGCGACGAAGAGCGCGGCGATCGAGTCGGCCTGCATGTAGCCCGCGCGCACGAACAGAAGGCCGACGAGCACGGCGGCCGAGCCACCTAGATCGCTCCCGAAATGCAGCGCATTCGACGAGAACGCTGCGCTGTGGTAGCGGTGCGCCGCCTGCACGGACGCGATCGTTCGGCTGACGTCGATCACGATCACGACGCCGATCACGACGAGCGCGTACCAGGGCGCCTGCACCTGCGGATGCGAGCTGCCGGCCAGCCGCTCGATCGCGCGCCAGACGATCAGGAGGCTGGCGACGACGAGGATCGCGCCCTCGCCGAGCGCCGAGAGATGCTCGGCCTTCCCATGGCCGTACTGGTGCCCGGTGTCGGCCGGGCGCGCGGCAACACCGACGGCGAAGAGCGTCAAGAGCGCCGCGATCAGGTCGGTGCCCGAGTGCGCCGCCTCCGAGAGCAGCCCGAGGCTGTGGGTGGCGATGCCGGTGCCGAGCTTCAGCCCGATCAGGGCGATCGCCGCGAGCACCGAGAAGAGCGCAGTCCGCCGCTGCGGCGTCATGGCTGAAGCGTATTCAGGAAACCGGACTAGAGGTTGCCGCGGAGCGCCTGCTCGCGCTCGATCGCCTCGAAGAGGGCCTTGAAGTTGCCGTCGCCGAAGCCGCGCGCACCGTGGCGCTCGATCACCTCGAAGAAGACGGTCGGCCGGTCCTGCGCGGTCTTCGTGAAGATCTGGAGGAGGTAGCCGTCGTCGTCGCGGTCGGCGAGGATCTTGTGCTTGCGCAGGTCCTCGTACGACTCGGCGATCTCACCGACGCGATCCGGCACGTCCTCGTAGTACGAGTCGGGCGTGTCGAGAAAGATCATGCCGCGTTCCTTCAGCGACTCGACGGTCTCGACGATGTTCGTCGAGGCGAGCGCGATGTGCTGCGCGCCCGCGCCGCCGTAGAACTCGATGTACTCCTCGATCTGGCTCTTGCGCTTCCCTTCGGCCGGCTCGTTGATCGGGAACTTGATCTTGCCTTCGCCGTCCGCCATCACCTTCGACATCAGCGCCGAGTACTCGGTCGAGATGTCTTCGTCGGAGAAGTGGATCATCTCGGTCATCCCGAAGACGCGCTCGTAGTACTCGACCCAGTGGTTCATGCGGCCGAGCTCCACGTTGCCGACGACGTGGTCGATGTTCGTGAGGCCGACACCGCCGCCGGTGCTGCCGTTCGACGCCACCGACACGTAGCCGGGCTTGAACGGCCCCGCGTAGTCGGCGCGGTTGACGAACGTGTGGATCGTGTCGCCGTACGTCGCGATCGCCGACGTCTCGATCGAACCGAGCTCGTCCTCGACGCGCTGCGGCTCGGCGACGCCGCGCGCGCCGCGCTGCACCGCCTGCCGGTAGGCCTCGGTTGCGTTCGGCACGGTGAGCGCGATGTCCTTGACGCCGTCGCCGTGCTTCGCGTGGTGCTTCGTGATCTCGCTCTCCTCGCGGAGCGCCGACGTGACGACGAGCCGGACGTCGCCCTGCTCGAGCACGTACGAGGCGCGATCGCGGACCCCCGTCTCGGGGCCTGCATACGCCGTGCGGGTGAAGCCCATCGCGCGCTCGTAGAAATACGCCGACTGCTTCGCGTTCCCGACCCAGAGCTCGATCGAGTCCCACCCCAGAAGGGGCATGAAATCTTCAGCCATCGCTCCGATTCTATTAACAGGGCGCAACTACCCTCGGAGGAGCATGCTCGTCCCGGCCCCGGTCCAGCAGGAAATCGCCAAGCAGACGCCCGCGCTGATCGCCTACGCGCCGTCCCGCCTGTCTCCGGGCTGGACATACCGGACCTGGGCGACCACGGGCAAGACGCTCGTCATCTTCTTCCGGAACCGGGCCAACCAGGAGATCGACTTTCTCGTCAGCCGCTACAAGGGCGACTGCAGCTTCGACATGGACAAGTCGTTCCAGATGGCCGGCGTGAAGACCTACTGGTCGAGCGCGTCGGCGCAGCAACAGGCGTGGCGGTGCGTGAACGGCGTGAAGATCACCGCCGCCACGTCACTCGCGCCCAACCGCTTCGCGAACGTCGGCCTCGCTCGCCTCGTCGCGTCGGCCGCTCACCTGCGGCGGTAACGGCCGCCGCGACAACCGCTCGAACGCGATTCCGGCGAAGATGAGCAGGCCGCCGGCGATCTCCATCGTGTGCAGCGACTCCGACAGCAGGATGAGCGCGAAGAACACCGCGAAGAACGGCTGCAGGTTCGCGAAGAGCGATGCGCGCGACGCGCCGACACGGTCGATCGCCGTGAACCAGAGGATGTTCGTCAGGAAGAGCGGCCCGATCACCGCATAGCCGAAACCGAGCCACACCTTCCACCCGAACGAGAACTGTTCCTCGCTCAGCTGCGGGATGCTGACCAGTGCGAGCGGCACCCAGCCGATCGCGAGCACGAGCGCGCTGATGCGGTACGGCGAGTACCGGCGCATGAGCGGCGCGATCGTCACGGTGTAGCAACCCCACGTGAGCGCGGTCGCGATCGCAATGAGCGTCCCGTTCAGGCTCGAGCCGACACCGCCGTTCGCGACGGCGATCAGCGCGACGCCGCCGAATGTGATCCCGGCGCCGATCCAGAACGCGCTTGCCAGATGCTCGAGTCGAAGCGCGAGTGAGATCAGCCCGATGAAGATCGGCGTCGTGCCGAGCAGGAGCCCGACCGTCGAAGCGTGCGCAAGCTTCAGCCCGTAGACGAAGGTGAGCTGGTTCAGGAAGATCAGCGCCGCGGCGAGCAGGACGAGCCGCAGGTCCTTTCGGGCGACCCGGAAGGAGCGCTCGCGGGAGTACGTGAAGATCCAGAAGAGGACAATGGCGAAGAAGTAGCGGATCGTCCCGTAGGCGAGCGGCTTCCAGCCGTGCTCGAACATGTACTTCGTGACCGTGATGTTGAGCGCCCAGAGCAGGACGGTGCCGAAGAGCATCACGTCGACGAGAGAGGCTCTGCGCACCGCCTGAACCTACCGATTAGGCTTTGCCCGATGACCGAGCCCACCAGAGCCGACATCGACGCCCTCGTCGGCCCCGCGACGCCGCACTTCGCCTACCAGCTGCGCGCGCGGGTGCGCGAGCTCGTGGCCGGCCTGCCCGGCGACCACGCGGTCCGGCGCTACGCGGAGGAGCAGATGGAGCTCCTCGACCGCCTCGGCCACGCCTCCACGAAGGCCGAGGACGGCGGCCGCGAGCCGCGGTCGCGCCCCGGCTGGTCGGGGCTCCCGAGCGCCGCGCCCGCCGACGAGCCGCTCCCAACCCGGCGATGAGCTTGGAAGGCTCGTCGGTCCTCGTGACCGGCGGCACGCGGGGGATCGGCCTGGCGATCGCGCACCGGCTCGTGCGGGACGGCGCCGCGCGCGCCGTGCTCGGCTACATGCGCAACGACAGCGCCGCCGAGACGGCGGCCGCGGAGATCCACGCGGCCGGCGCCGAGGTCGTGCTCGTGCGCGGCGAGGTGTCGAAGCCCCACGTCGTCGAGGAGCTCGCGTCACACGGGCCGTATCGCGTCGTCGTGCACAACGCGGCAACCGGTGTCATCCGGCCCGCGCTCGAGACCGAGGACAAGCACTGGGACTGGACGCTCAACGCGAATGCGCGGGCCCTGCTCGCGCTCGCGCGCGTGACTGCGCCGCAAATGACCGAAGGCTCGTCGATCGTCGCGATCTCGAGCCTCGGCTCGCAGCGCGTGCTCGAGAACTACGTGCTCGTCGGGACGTCGAAGGCGGCGCTCGAGTCGGTCGTCCGGTACCTCGCGGTCGAGCTCGCGCCGCGCATCCGCGTCAACGCGGTGTCCGGAGGCGTCGTCGACACGGGCGCGCTCGAGCATTTCCCGAACAAGGAGGAGATGCTCCGCTCCGCCGAGCGCACCCCCGCCGGCCGGCTCGTCGAGGCGGACGACATCGCAGGTGCCGTGTCCTTCCTCTGCTCCGCGGACGCCGCGATGGTGTGCGGCCAGACGCTCATCGTCGACGGCGGCTTCTCACTCCCTGCCTGATGGAACCGACCGACATCAACCGGCGCGCGTTCGACGACCTGCATCGCAACCGGCAGCTCGCGCGGCCGGGGCTGCCGGCGATCGTGAAGGCGACGCTCGGCGACCTCGCGGGCAAGCGCGTGCTGCACCTCCAGTGCGGCACCGGCGAGGCGAGCGCAGAGCTTGCGGAGCAGGGCGCCGTCGTCACGGCGGTCGACCCGTCGGAGCAGTTCCTCGACGAGGGGCGCGAGCGCTGGCCGAAGATCCTCTGGATCCAGGCGGACGCAGCCGCGCTGCCGGCCGAGCTGCGGCGCGGTCGCTTCGACCTCGTGTACTCGCCCGAAGGCGTGATCGGCAATCTCGCCGACCTCGACGCATGGGCCCGCGGGCTCGCAGGCGCGCTCCAGCCGCGCGGCGAGCTGCTCGTCTTCGACGACCATCCGGTCGCGCTCTGCGTCGACGGCCTGCAGCACTGGCGCGACGACTACTTCGAGGAAGGCTTCTGGCGGCTCGGCCGCATCGTGACGACGCTCGTGCGCGCCGGCTTCCGCATGGAGGCGCTCGAGGAGTACCCCGGCGAGCGGCGCGTGCCCGGCACCTTTCTCTTGTACGCGCGACGCTAAGCCGCGAGGCGCGCGAGCGCTTCGTCGACCTCCGCGGCCGTGATCGTAAGCGGCGGCGTCGCCTGGATCAGCGAGCCGTCGAGACCCGCCGGAACGACGAGCACGCCACGCTCGAGCGCCTCGTCCGCGCTGCCGGTGCGGGCGCGCAGGAGGCCGCGGCCCACCCAGCCGGCGCGCTCGAAGCGCTCGCCCATCGCCGTGACGTGGTCGAGCAGTGCCGGCACCTCGTCGAGCACGACGAGCGCGGCTGCGCACGCGAGCGGGTTGCCGACATGCGTGTGCGTGTACACGTCCGCCTCGCCGAGCTGCCAGAGCGGCTCGAGGCTGTCGTTCACGAAGAGCGCGGCTGAGAGCGGCAGCCCGCCGCCGAGCGCCTTCCCGATGCAGAGAACGTCGGCGACCTCGGCGCCGGGCCAGAGCTCGCCGACGCGTCCGAGCCCGGCGTAGATCGAGTCGACGATCAAAAGCGCCCCGGCCTCGTCGCAGCGCTCGCGCAGCGTCTCGAGGAAATCGTCGGGCGGCACGCGCGAGCCCGCGCGTCCCTGCACCGGCTCGACGATCACGCACGCCGTGTCGGCGGGCAGGCGGCCCGGGTCCTCCCCGTACGTGCGGCGATGCACGGGTCCGGGAAGCCACTGCTGCCACGGCGCGCGGAACTGCTCGAAACCCGTCGCCGCGAGGGCGAGCAGGCCGGTGCCGTGATACGCACCGTCGAAGGCGACGATGCCCGGCCGGCCGGTGGCCAGATGCGCCGTGCGCAGAGCGATCTCGACCGCGTCCTCGCCCGTGACGCCGAGCTTCGCCGGCCACGGCAGCGCGGCGCGGAATCGAACCGTCACCTCGGCGTCGGCGAGGTCGCCGAGCGCATGCACGACCTCCTGGGCGCGCCAGGCCTCGAGGATGCGCGGGTTGCGGTGGCCGAGCGCCGAGACGCCGAAGCCGCCGGAGAGATCGAGCAGCTCGCGCCCGTCCGTGAGCGTGACACGGCAGCCCTCGGCCTTCGCCCAGATCACGACCGGCCGAGCACGCGATCCACGGTTGCCTTTGCGATCGTGCCGGCCATCGCCGGATTCTCCTGCAGGCGACGCAGCGAGTACTCGTACCACTGCTCGCCGAACGGCACGTACACGCGCAGACGGTGGCCGTCCCGGACGAGCTCCTGCGCTCGCCGCTCCCGCACGCCGAGCAGCATCTGGAACTCGTACTCGCGCTCGTCCATGCCGTCGACGCGCGTGAGAGCCTCGCGGATGAGCCACTCGTCGTGGGTCGCGATGCCGACGTACGCGCCCGAGTCGAGCAGCGCGTCGAGCCCGCTGACGTAGTTCGCGCGTATCTCATCGGGGTCGGTGAAAGCAATCGACGCCGGCTCGACGTAGATCCCCTTGCAGAGACGGACATTTGCGTTGAGGTCGGCGAGCGCGGCGACGTCGTCGAGCGTGCGCCGCAGGTACGCCTGCAGCACGACGCCGACGTTGTCGAACCCGGCCTCGCGTAGCTCCCGGTACATGCGCAGCGTGTCGGAGGTCGTCGACGAGTCCTCCATGTCGATGCGCACGAAGTTGCCGCCGGCCGCGTGCAGGATCGACTCGAGATTCGCGCGGCAGAGCTCGTACGAGAGACCGAGGCCGAGCGCCGTCGGCTTCACGCTCACGTTCGACTCGAGGCTCTCGCGGTCGATCGCGGCAAGAGCGTCGCGGTACGCCCTTGCAATCGTCCGCGCTTCGTCCTCGTGCGTGATCTCCTCGCCGAGCACGTCGATCGTCGCGAGCTGACCGATGCGGTTCAGCCGGCGGACGGTGTCGACGGCGTCCGCGAGCGTCGTCCCGGCGATGTACCGCCCCGAGAAGAGCTGCACGACCTGCTTCGGCACGGCCGGAAGCAGGCGGACGATCGTCTTGTCGAGCAGCGTCACGGCCGCGGGAGTCTACGAGTCGCGCATCAAGCCCTGGCGGGCTGCACTGACGAGTGCGACCGCCTCGGGGAAGAGCACGCGCATCGCATCGCGCAGGGCAAGTGCCTGCTCGTCGACCGTCCCTTGCGCCTGCACCTGGCCGAGCGCGGCCGACGTGAGCTCGACGGCGGTGTCGAGCGTCTCCTGGGCGAAGTGCTTCGTCTGCACTTCCTGGGCCTGCTCACCCTGCTGCTGCATCATCTCCTGGAACGCGCGCATCAGCTCCTCGGGGTCACCCCCGAACGGGAATCCAAAACCGCCGCTGCCTTCCATCGCTCTCAGGCTAGCGGTCCCTTGTAGGCGCGCTCGATCCTTGCCGCCAGCTCCTCGACGGCGGGAAGCGCCTGCTGCATCGCGGCCGCGAACGGCGAGCCGGTGCCGTCGCCGAGCGCCTGCTCGAGCCGGCGCGACGCGGCGCCGAGCCGGTCGAGGTAGTCGGTCGTCGCGAGCCGCGGCGGCGGCTCGAGCGTCGCCGCGAGCGCCTTCGCCGCCTCCTCGGCTTCTTCGATTCCCTCGGGCGCCTCCCGCTCGCGGATCTCGGCGAGGCGCGCGATCAGCTCGGGGAGGTCACCGCCGCCCGCGCTCTCCTCGGCGATCTCGCACAGGCCCGAGAGCGAGGCGGCACCCTGCACGGCCGCCCGGTCCGTCACAGTCTTGCCCGCAGCGTCGAAGGCGAGCCACGCATGGCCGGTGTCCGACTCGTACGCGCAGAGGTAGATGCGGCCGATGCCGAGCGGCTCGGCGACGAGGATCCCGGTGACGCGCTCGCCCGGGGCGGCGAACGTCGCCGCGACGCCTGTGATTCCCCCGAGGTCGTCGCTCAGCGCCACGGCCTGATCGTAGACTCGGTGCCTTGACCGAGGCCTCCGCGAGGACCCGGCACGCGCGCGAGCTCTTCGCGCCGCTCGGGCCGACATACGACCGCTACGCGAACGTGCTGTCCTTCGGGCAGGACCCGCGCTGGCGCCGTTTTCTCGTCTCGCGTGTGCCCCCGGACGCGCTGCGCGTCGCCGACGTCGCAAGCGGGACGGCGGCCGTGGCGATCGAGCTGGCGCGTGCCGTGCCGGAGCGCACGGTGACCGGTGTCGACCAGAGCACCGAGATGCTCGCGGCCGGGCGTGCGCGCGTCGACGGCGCCGGGCTCGCCGCACGGATCGAGCTGCGCGAGGGCCGCGCGGAGGCGCTCCCGTTCGCTGACGGCGAGATGGACGCGCTCACCTTCACCTATCTCTTGCGCTACGTCGACGAACCCGGTGCGACGATGCGCGAGCTCGCGCGCGTGGTGCGCCCGGGCGGCGTCGTCGCGATGCTCGAATTCGGCATGCCGCGCAGGATCTGGCGCCGCTCTGGGAGCTCTATATGCGGGTCGGCCTGCCCGGTGCCGGCGCGCTCGTCTCGCCTGCATGGCGCGACGTCGGCCGCTTCCTCGGGCCGAGCATCCGCGGCTTCTACGAGCGCTACCCGCTCGAGGCGGTGCTCGCGCTCTGGCGCGACGCCGGCCTGCGCGACGTGCAGGCGCGGCGGCTCAGCCTCGGCGGCGGCGTCGTCGTGTGGGGGCGGCGCGAATGAGCGGTGACGCGCGTCCCGCGTTCTACGCGCTCGCGCCCGGCGGCTGGCGCGACTACGTGACGCTGCTCCACCCGCCGTACACGCTCTGGCACCTTTCCTATGTCGCGATCGGAGCGGCGCTCGCACCGCAGATGAAGTGGGGCCTGCTCGGGTGGACGACGCTCGCGTTCCTGCTCGCGATGGGCGTCGGCGCGCACGCGCTCGACGAGCTGAACGGACGGCCGCTCAGCACACGTATCCCCGGGGCCGTTCTCGTCACGCTCGCGGTCGTCTCGATCGCGGCGGCCTGCGCGATCGGGCTGATTGTCGCGGCCGACACGACGTGGTGGCTCGTTCTCTTCGTCGCCGTCGGAGCCTTCCTCGTCGTGGCCTACAACCTCGAGCTCTTCGGCGGTGTGCTCCATTCGGACTTCTGGTTCGCCACGATGTGGGGCGCGTTTCCCGTGCTGACGGCGTACTTCGCATCGGCCGAGCGGCTGTACGCGGAGGCCGTCGCCGCCGCGCTCTTCGCCGTCTTTGTGAGCCTCGCGCAGCGCACGCTTTCGACCGTCGTACGCGCCGCGCGGCGAGACGCGGGCGATCCGGCTCTGGCCAGGCCGGCCGAGGCCGCCTTGCAGCTGCTCGCAGCGGCAATGCCGCTGCTCGCGGGAGCGCTCCTGCTGAGCCGCTCCGGCTGACCGCCTACCATGTGCCGATGCTGCTGGCCACCGCCTTCGACGTCGTTTTCGTCGCCGGGATCGCAGTCGCCGTCCTCGCGCTCGCCGGGGCTGCGCTTCGATTCCTGCCGCGGGTCGTGTTGCTCGCGCTCGTCGCGCTCGAGCTGTGCGGCGCCGTTGCCGCCTGGGTCGCCCTTGCGCTCGAGCAGAGCCGCGAGCGCGAGCTCGCGATCAGCGCGGCGGGCATCACCGTGTGCATGCTCGCCGCCGCCGCGGCTCTGCTGCTTCGACGCGCGCTCGCGCGCTCGGAGGCGGTCGATTCGCGACTCGCCGCGGCGCGCGACAACCTGCGTGCTCTCATCGACCGCGAGGCGGAGGAGCGCGCGGCCGAGCTCGAGCGGACGCTCGCGCGCGCACGCGCCGAGTCGGTGTCGCTGCTCATCGACGAGGAGCGAAAGATCGTCGACGACCACCGCCGCGAGTTCGCGCAACGCGAGCAGCAGTTCGCGGCGTCGCTGACGGAGTCGCTGACGGCGACGCAGGCGCAGGTCGAGCAGCGGCTCGCCGGCTGGGCGCAGGATCTCGACCGCACCGCGGAGACGACGAAAACCGCGATCGGCGACCTCGCCCAGCGCCAGAAGCAGCTGATCTCCGACGTGCACGGGAGGCTCGCCGCGGATGCAGACCGGCTCGGCTCGGACAGCGACGAGCAGCGAGCCGCAGTGCAGCGGATGCGGGCGGAGCTCGACAAGGCGATCGAGGACACGCTCGCCACCGCGCGCGCGGAGGTCGAGACGCACGCCGTGGAGCGCCGGCGCGCGCTGCACGAGCTCGACGAGCGCATGCGCCGCCGCGAGCGCGAGCTGCTCGAACGGATCGAGCGCGAAGAGGTCGAGGCCGCTGCGCGCATCCGCGCCGGCTTCGAGGACGTGCAGCGCAAGCAGATCGAACAGATGGAGCGGATCGTCGAGCGCGCCGCCTCGACGTACTCGGACGACGCTGCGCAGCAGTTCGCCGGTCTCGTGAAGTCGAGCCGCGAGGATGCGGCACGCCGTTTGTCGCGCGAGCTCGACCGTGCAGTGGAGGTGTTCGCGCGCGAGGCCGAGGCGGTGCTCGCCGAGAGACTCGCGCACGTCGGCGATGCAGGTGCGCAGCGCCTCGAACGTCGCCTCGCCGAGGCCACCGTGGCACTCGAGCAGCGCCGCGACGAGCGGCTCGCGGCGCTCGACGGGCACATCGCGGAGCTCGAGGTCGACATTCGCCGGCGCCTCGAGGATCTCGGCGCCGATGCCGACGCCGAGCGCGCCGTGATCGAGGCCCGGCTCCAAGAGCTCGTGCGCCGCGTCGGATCGCTCGACGCGATCCAGAGCACCTGATCACAGTCTCCGAACGTTCTTTCCCCAACAAACCCGAGCAGGGTTCGTCGTAGGGAACACGAAGCTACGGAGCCATGAGCGAGATGACCGAAATCGCGGAGCCTGAGACGAGCGAGCGCTCGAAAGTCGAGAGCTGGCGCCTCCATGTGCTGATCGAAGCGGGCTACCCCCTGTCGGTCGCCGAGAGCCTCGCCGTGAGCGAGGCCGACCTGCACCTCGCGGTAGAGCTCGTCGGCAACGGCTGCGAGCACGCCACCGCCGCCGAGATCCTGCTCTAGCCCCGCGCTCGTCCGCGACGCGCCGCCGAGTACATTGGCGGTCGTGAGCAAGGTCGCGCCGCTCCCCTACGACGACCGCACCGTCTACTCGGTCGCGAGCTTCAACCGCGGAGTCGCGCAGTGGCTCAGCAAGCTGCCGACGCTCTGGGTCGAGGGCGAGATCACCGAGCTGAAGCGTCACGACCGCTGGGCGAGCGTCTTCTTCACGCTCAAGGACCCGAGCGACGGCTCCTGCGTCGGCGTGACGATGCAGCGCGGCAAGTTCGACGGCCTGCGGCTCGACCTCGCCGACGGCGAGCGCGTCCACGTCTTCGGCAGGCCCGACCTCTTCGAGCAGCGCGGCGACTACCGCATGCGCGCGCTGACGATCGAGCGCTTCGGGGTCGGCGCGCACCTCGTCGCACTCGAACGGCTGAAGACGGCGCTTGCCGCCGAAGGCCTCTTCGCCGCCGAGCGCAAGCGCGCGCTCCCATTGCTGCCGCGCCGGATCGGCCTCGTGACGGGCAACGACGCCGCCGCGAAGCGCGACGTGATCACGACGATCCAGTCCCGCTTCCCCGGGGCGAACGTGCTCGTCGCCGAGACGTACGTCCAGGGCCCACGCGCCGCGCAAGGCGTGATCGATGCACTCGACGCACTGTGCGCGCAGCCCGGCGTCGACGTGATCGTGCTCGCGCGCGGCGGCGGCAGCTTCGAGGATCTGCTCCCGTTCAGCGACGAGCGGCTCGTCCGCGCGGTCGCCGCCTGCACGGTGCCGATCGTCTCGGCCGTCGGGCATGAGCAGGACACGCCGCTCTGCGACCTCGCCGCCGACGTGCGGGCGTCGACGCCGACGATGGCCGGCAAGCTCGTCGTTCCCGAGCTCTCTCAATTGTCGGGCAAGCTCGACCGCTCGCGCGCAGCGCTGGCTCTCTGCGTCCGGCGCACGCTCGAGCGCGACGCGCAGAAGCTCGAGCGCTCGGCGGAGCGGCTGCGGGCTGCGCCGCACCTCATGCTCGAGCGCCAGGGACAGCGCGTCGAGCGCGCTCACGAACGTCTCAGGCAGGCGCCTGCGCTCGCGGTCGAGCGGAAGCGGGCGGCGCTCGAGTCGACCGCCGGTAGACTGCAGGTGTTGTCACCGTTGAAAACACTCCAGCGAGGGTACGCCATCGTCCGGACGGACTCGAAGCTCGTCACGGCGAGTGCCGACGTGTCCCCCGGGGACCGCGTCGACGTGCGCCTGGCGATCGGCGCCTTCGGCGCGCGGGTCGAGGACGTCGAGCAATGAGCGAGCAGGAGCAGACGTTCGAGCAGGCCCAAGCAGAGCTCGAGCAGATCGTGTCCCGGCTCGAGCAGGGCCAGGCCTCGCTCGACGAGGCGATCGCCCTGTGGGAGCGGGGCGAGCAGCTGTACGCCTTCTGCCGCGCGCGGCTCGACACCGCGCAGGGCAAGGTCGAGGAGCTAGCCCGGCGCGTCGAGCAGGCGCGTCCCGAGCCGAAGCCCTAGCTCGAGCAGGTCGTCCGCTGCGAGATCGGGCTCGCCGGAGAGAGCGACCGTCTCGACGCTGGGAAGCGGCTTAGTGACGATGCCGCCGAAGACGACGCACGCGACGCCGGCCTCCGCACAGCGGCGCGCGACCTCCGCGGGCGCCTTGCCCTCGGCCGTCGTCGCGTCGACGCGTCCTTCGCCCGTGACGACGAGGTCGTAGGGCGCCGGGTCGAAGCCGACGAAGTCGAGCACGGCTGCCGCGCCGGCGACGAGCTCCGCGCCGAGCGAGGCGAGTGCTGCGCCGAGCCCGCCTGCGGCGCCGGAACCGGGAAGCTCGGCGTACACAGCGAGCGCCGAGAGCGAGCGGAATCGCTCCTCGAGCTCCGCCACCTGCTCGGGCGTCGCGCCCTTCTGCGGCCCGAAGAGCCGCGGCGCGTCGTACAGCGTCGTCTGCACGTCGCAGAGAACCGTTGTCGGTGCGGGCAGCACGTCGAGCACGTCGAGCAGGCCAACGCCTGCGTCCATGTTCGCGGTGCCGCCGAGCGCGATGACGAGCCGCTCCGGATGTAGCCGCTCGATCAGCTCGCCGAAGCCGCGGCTCGACGCGCGCATCACGTCGAGGCGCTGCGCGTCGAACGGGATCACCTCGGCTGCCTCGACGAACGTCGCCCCGTCGCGCCTGCCGACGCGGGCGTTGCGGGCGCGCCCGTACGCGTCCTCGGCCTCGACGTACCCGACGAGGTCGCACAGCGCGTCGACCGTTCCCTCCCCGCCGTCGGCGAGCGGCAGCGGCACGCACTCGACGCCCGCGTCGGCGAAGCCGTCCTCGAGGGCGGCCGCAGCCTCGCGCGCCGAAAGGACGCCTTTGAGGCTAGCCGGGCACGCGAGCGCGCTGGGGGCGGGCATCGGCAGGCTCCTCGTCGTTTTCGACCGACATCTCCGCCTGGGCAGCGGACGGCATCACGCGCAGCATCGCGAACGACAATCCTTCGCGCGCGAGGAACATCAGCCCGACGCCGATCCCGACCGAGGCCTCGATCGCCTGCAGCCCGAAGCCGTACGCGACGCCGTGTGCGTACGCGACGCCGTAGCTCGCGGCGAGCGGCGTCGCGATCGCGACCTGCACGAGCCCGACGTTCCCGGGCCAGAGCGGGAACACCGTTGCGACGTTCATCAGCAGCAGCACGACCGCAGCCGCGGGGATCGGCGCGTGGATGTGGAACGCGCGCATCGCGGCCCACACGGCGAAGAGCTGGCAGGCCCAGCCGGCGACTTGAAGAAGGATCGCGAACGTCGCGCCGAGCGGCGAGCGCATGACGCCGAGGCCCTGTTGCGCCATCGCCACGATCCTCCGCGCTGCGCCCACGCCGTCGAGAGCCGAGTGGTTCGGCCGGCGCGCACTCGCGAAGGCGAACGTGAAGAGCGCAGTGCCAACGCCGACGAACACGAGCAGGCTCGTGATCGCCCAGGCGGGGATCTTGGCGGTGCGGACGACGTAGAGGATGAGCAGGACCACGGGCACGAGGTCGAACACGCGGTGCGCGAAGACCGTGCCGACGAGGGTCGCCCACGTTCCGCGCCGCCGCGGCAGCTTGCGCGTGAGCACGGCGACCCGCGCGAGCTCGCCGATGCGGCCTGGGAGCACCGCGTTCGCGAAGAGCCCGACCGAGAACGCCGAGAAGACGAGCAGGTTCCCCGGATGCGGCTCGGCGAGCGCTTGATTGATCACGGTTCGCCAGGCGAGCGCGCGCACGACGACGGACGCGAGGTTGAGCGCGATCGCGGCCACGACCCACTCCCACTTGACGGTCGTGAATGCGTCGGCGATCCCTGTGAGGCTCGGCCCGCGCCACCAGAGGAGCGCGACGACGCCGGCCATGAAGACGAGCGAGACGGCGACCCGCACGACGTTCGACCGCGGTAACGGCGGACGGCGCAGCTTCATGCGATGAGCGACTCGTAGATCCCGGCGAGCCGCCGCGCGATCGCGCCCCAGGCGTAGCGATCTTCTGCGAGCCGGCGGCCGGCGACGCCCATCGCCTGCCGGCGC
>JANMQZ010000329.1:0-33350 GCA_031370755.1 Actinomycetes bacterium | reverse complement strand
ACTGCCGGGAGTCGCGAACACTCGGGGAAAAGACGCTTCGCTGTCACCTAGGTCTCCACCGGTGGGTTGGCGTCAAGAAGGACAGCGGAGAACCGTACCGGGAATGCTTCTTCTGTCGTAAGTACGGCGGAAGCCCAAAGTTCTATCCGTCGGGGTAGCTGCCCGGGTTGTGCGCATGAAGCGTTCGGGCTTGTGGTCGTCGTCATGGCTACCGGTCCCGGCTACGCGCTTACGAGTGGCGACGACGGCTCTTCGTAGCGGCGACCACGATGAGCTGTTGGCTGTGGTCGTATCCGCAGTCGTAACAGAGTCGATAGCCACGCCCACGATCGAGCCGCGGCAGCATCAGGCGCCGGAACAAGGGCGTAGGATGGTCGCTGAACCGGGGAGCCTCTGTCTCAGGGGCTGAGAGTGCGCTTCGTAGCGCGTACCCGCCGAACCTGCTCCGGGTCATTCCGGCGAAGGGAGTGTTTTTGCCCGTTCCGCGCGCGCTCACGATCGCGACCTCCGACTCCGGCGGCGGCGCCGGCATCCAGGCCGACCTCAAGGCGTTCGCGGCCGCGGGCGCGCACGGCATGTCGGTGCTCGTCGCGCTCACTGCGCAGAACACGGTCGGGGTGACGGCGATTCACGAGCTGCCGCCGGCGTTCGTGCGCGAGCAGCTCGATGCTGTCTTCTCAGACCTCGGCGTCGATGCCGCGAAGACGGGGATGCTCTTCTCGCGCGTGCTGATCGAGACCGTCGCCGACTACCTCGGGACGACGCGGCCGCCGCTCGTCGTCGACCCCGTGATGGTCGCGAGCTCCGGCGCTTCGCTGCTCGAGGACGATGCCGTCGGCGCGCTCGTCGGGCGGCTCTTTCCGCTCGCGACCGTCGTGACGCCGAACCTGATGGAGGCGAAGGCGCTCACCGGGCTCGGCGATGTCTCACGAGCCGAGCTGGCCGAACGGCTCCACGAGCTCGGCGCGCCCGCGGCGCTCGTGACCGGCGGGCACGGCGACACGGCCGTCGACCATCTCTTCGACGGCGTTACGCACACGGAGATTCCGGTCGAGCGCCACGCTGTCGCGGCGACGCACGGCGCAGGCTGCACGCACTCGGCGACGCTTGCCGCTCTGCTCGCGCGCGGCGACAGTCTCGTCGACGCCGCGCGCGGCGCGGCGATAGCAGCAGCCCGGGCCGTCGAGCAGGGCCTCGTCGACCTCGGTGCAGGTGAAGGTCCCGTCGACGTGCTGGGGGTGAAGACACGATGATCGCCGCGGGAGCGACGCTCCGCACGATGCGTGAGCAGAAGCCGCTCGTCCATCAGATCACGAACTACGTCGTCATGAACGAGACGGCGAACGCGACGCTCGCGCTCGGCGCGCTGCCGGTGATGGCGCACGCGGGCGAGGAGGTCGAGGAGATGGCGCGGCTCGCGTCGTCGCTCGTGCTCAACATCGGCACGCTGTCGGCCCACTGGATCGAGGCGATGCTCCTCGCCGGCGGCGTCGCGACCGCGCGCGGGATTCCCGTCGTGCTCGATCCCGTCGGCGCCGGCGCCACCGAATTCCGCACCGCGACGTCCCGTCGCATCCTCGAGCTCGTCGACGTCACTGTGCTGCGCGGGAACGCAGGCGAGGTCGCGACGCTGGTCGGTGCGGCAGCCGAGGTGCGCGGCGTCGAGTCGATCGCGGCGGGCATCGACGCCGCAGAGCTTGCGCGCACCGCGGCGCAGCAGCTCGGCGTGATCGCGTCGGTCACAGGCCCCGTCGACCACGTCAGCGACGGCGAGCGCGTGCTCGCGATCGCGAACGGGCACCCGCTGCTCGCGACCGTGACGGGCACGGGCTGCATGTCGTCGGCGCTGACCGGCTGCTTCCTCGCAGCGAAGCCGGACGCGCCGCTCGAAGCGGCGGCCGAGGCGCTCGCAGCATTCGGCGTCGCAGCGGAGGACGCGGCCGACGGCGCCGGCGGGCCGGGCACGTTCCACGCACGCCTCTACGACGCGCTCTACGCGCTCGACCCGGACTCGCTCGACCGGCGGACCCGCATCGAGGAGCTGTGAGACTCGACGAGGCCGGAGAGCTCGGGCTGCTCGCCGAGTTGGAGCGGCGCGGGCTCGCGCGGGGGATCGAGCACGACGCCGCCGAGGTCGGCGGTCTCGTCGTCACGCAGGACGCGCTCGTCGAAGGCGTGCACTTCCGCTTCGACCTCCTGTCGTGGCGCGACCTCGGCTTTCGCGCGGCGGCGTCGAACATCAGCGACCTTGCCGCGTCCGGTGCGGAGCCGCTCGCGCTCCTCGTCGCTTTCGGAGCGCCGGGGGAGACGCAGCTCGAGGACGTCGTCGAGCTCTACGAAGGGCTGAACGAGCCCGGCGTGCCGGTGCGGGGCGGCGACACGACGCGCGCGCAGTCCGTGTTGCTGTCGGTCACCGCGCTCGGGCGCGCCGAGCGGGTGCCGGGACGAGCCGGAGCACGTCCGGGCGACGCGATCGTCGTCACGGGGCCACTGGGCGCGGCCGGTGCAGCGTTCCGCGAGGGGCGGCTCGCCCGGCCGCCGATTCGCATCGAAGAGGGCAAGCGACTCGCTCGGGTGGCGACAGCGATGCTCGACGTCTCCGACGGGCTTGCAGTCGACGCGGCGCACATCGCGCGGCGTTCCGGATGCCGCGTCGTGATCGAGCTCGAACGCGTGCCGCTCGCGCCCGGCGCGCTGCTCGAGGATGCCGGCTTCGGCGAGGACTACGAGCTGCTCGCGGTGACGCCCGATCCGCTCGACTTCACGGTGATCGGTCGCTGCGAAGAGGGCTCAGGCGTCGTGCTGACGCTGCACGGCGACGCCGTCGAGCTCGGCGGCTGGGAGCACTTCCGCTAGCCAGCGCTCGAAGTGCGCGAGGGGCCGCGCACCGTGCACGATGCCGCGAGGCTCGCCGTCGGCGAAGAGCATGACCGTCGGGATCGCGAGCACCTCGAAACGCGACGCGATCTCCGGATGCTCGTCGATGTTCAGCCGGGCGACCGGCACGCGCGACTCGAGCTCCTCGAGCACCGGCTCGATCGCCTTGCACGGCTTGCACCACGGCGCCCAGAAGTCGACGATGAGCGGCCCGCCCGCGATCGCGTCGTCGAAGGTCGTCTGGTCGAGCTCGTCCACGGCGCGCAGCGTAGCGCCGCTACACCTTCCCGGCCAGGGCGCGAAGCCGAAGCAGGGGCACCTTCCAGACGGCCTCGAGGAAGATCGCCCGGCTCATCTTCGACTGGCCCTCGGTGCGGTCGACGAAGCGGATCGGCACCTCGACCACGCGAAAGCCCTTGCGGAGGGTCCGGTACGTCGTCTCGATCTGGAACGCGTAGCCCTTCGACTCGATTGCGTCGAGGTCGACGGTCTCGAGCACGACGCGGCGGAAGCACTTGAAGCCGCCGGTCAGGTCGCGGATCGGGACGCCGAGCATCGTCCGCGCGTAGAACGAGCCGCCCCAGGAGACCATGCGGCGGGCGACCCCCCAGTTCTCGGTGCCGCCGCCGGGGACGTAGCGCGAGCCGAGCGCGAGGTCGGCGCCCTCGTCGCACGCCGCGATAAGGCGCGGGATGTCCGCCGGATCGTGCGAGAAGTCGCAGTCCACCTCGAGGACGTAGTCGGCGCCTTCGGCGAGCGCCCGGCGGAAGCCCGCAAGATACGCCGGCCCGAGGCCCTCCTTCCGCTCCCGGTGGAGGACCGAGACGAAGTCGAGCTCTGCGGCCAGGCGGTCGGCGAGCTCGCCCGTGCCGTCGGGCGAGTTGTCGTCGATGACGAGGACGCGAACGCCGAGCGGGGCGAGCGCCCGCAGCATCGGCTCGAGGTTCCCGCGCTCGTTGTACGTCGGCAGGCACACCGTCGTGTTCGGCACGAAGCAGGAGGCTACATAGGATTGACCTCATGGCCGCTCTTCCTCGGAACGCAGAGGTGGCAGACCAGTTCGACCTGCTCGCGGACCTGCTCGAGCTCGAAGGTGCCGAGTCGTTCCGCGTCCTCGCCTACCGCCGCGCGGCGACGCGGATGCGCGAGACGTCGGGCTCGGTCGCGCAGCTCGCGCTCGACGGGCGCGCAAAGGAGCTCCAGGGGATCGGCAAGACGATCGAGGAGAAGATCGTGCAGATCGTCGAGCAGGGCGAGATCGAAGCGCTCGCGAAGCGCAAAGGGACGGTGCCGCCGGACGTGGTCGCGTTCATGCGCCTGCCCGGTCTCGGCCCGAAGACTGCAGCGCGGATCTGGAAGGAGCTCGACATCACGACGCTCGACGAGCTGAAGGCGGCCGCGGAGGGCGAGCGGCTGCGTGGCCTGACCGGCCTCGGCGCGAAGAGCGAGGAGAAGATTCTGAAGGCGCTCGCGTTCAAGGCGGAGAACCCGGACGAGGGGCGGCGCCTGCTCGGCGTCGGCCTGCCGGCGGTGCAGGCCGTCGTGGCGGTGCTCCGCGACCACCCGGCGGCGGTGCACGTCTCCGAGGCCGGCTCCGTGCGGCGGCGGAAGGAGACGTTCCGCGACCTCGACATCATCGCGACCGCGACCGACCCCGCCGAGCTGACGGCGTTCTTCACACAGCTGCCCTGGGTCGTCGAGGTGATCGCGCACGGCGACACGAAGGCGACGGTGCTCTCGAACGAAGGGTTGCGCTTTGACCTGCGCGTCGTGCCGCCCGAGTCGTACGGGAACCTGCTCCAGCACTTCACCGGCTCGAAGGACCACAACGTCGCCCTGCGCGAGGACGCGGTGCGGCGCGGGCTCTCGATCTCGGAGTACGGCGTCACGACGGTCGAGACCGGCGAGGTGTTCAAGACCGAGGACGAGGACGCGCTCTACGAGTACCTCGGCTACCAGCCGATTCCGCCCGAGCTGCGCGAGTCGAGCGGCGAGCTCGACGCCGCGCGCAAAGGCGAGCTGCCCGAGCTCGTGGAGTTGACGGATCTGCGCGGCGACCTCCACACGCACACGCACTGGTCGGCCGACGGGAAGAACACGCTCGAGGAGATGGTCGCGGCAGCGCTCGCGCGCGGCTACGAGTACTACGCGATCACCGATCATTCGCACTACCTCCGCGACGGGCGGCTCGCGCAGCAACTCGAGGAGATCGAGGCCATGCGCGCGAAGTACCCGAAGCTCCGCATCCTCGCCGGCGTCGAGGCGAACATCCGCTCGAACGGCGAGGTCGACGTGCCGGAGGACGAGCTCGCCGCGCTCGATTGGGTCGTCGCGTCGGTGCACAACGCGCCGCACAACCGGCCGACCGAGCGGGTGCTCGAGGCGATGGACAACCCGTACGTGCACTGCATCGGGCACTTGACCGGCCGGCGCATCGGCACGCGTGGGCCGCGCGACGTCGACGTCGCGCGCGTGATCGAGAAGGCGCTCGAGGTCGGCTGCTTCCTCGAGATCAACGGCCAGCCCGATCGCCTCGACCTGCAGGACGTCCACGCGCGCGCTGCGAAGGAGGCGGGACTGAAGCTCGTCGTCGACTCCGACGCGCATCAGATTCTCGCGCAGAACTACGTCGAGCTCGGGATCGGGCAGGCGCGGCGCGGCTGGCTGACGAAGGACGACGTCGCGAACACACGCACGTGGAAGCAGCTCGAGAAGCTGCTGCGGAAGCGGCCTTGAGCTTTCGTGACGACGGCTACGCGGCCGTCGATTGGGCGGCGCGGTATCTCGAGCGCGTCGGTGAGCTGCCGGTGCTCGCACAGGTCGAGCCGGGCGAGCTGTCGGCGCAGCTGCCGCTGTCGGCGCCGGAGACGGGTGAGCCGTTCGCGAACGTGCTCGCGGATCTCGACGAGCTGATCGTCCCAGCGCTCACGAACTGGCAGCACCCGCGCTTCTTCGCGTACTTCGCCGTGACCGCGTCGGAGCCGGGCATCCTCGCCGAGCTGCTCTCCGCGACGATGAACCAGGTTGCCCTCCTCTGGCGCGCGTCGCCTGCTTCGACCGAGCTCGAGCTGCGCGTCGTCGACTGGGTGCGGCAGCTGCTCGGCCTTCCCGAGGGCTGGCACGGCCACATCGAGGACACCGCGTCGACCTCGACGCTCGCGGCCCTCATCGCCGCACGGCACGTCACGGGGCGTGACGTCGTCGTCTGCTCCGAGCACGCGCACTCGTCGGTGGAGAAAGGCGCGCGGATGCTCGGGATGGAGCTCCGCAAGGTTCCGGTGGGCGCGGATCTCGGCATGGCTGCGAACATTCCGCTCGACGGCGTCGCCGCGGTCGTCGCGACGGTGGGCACGACGTCGTTCGCATCGGTCGATCCCGTGCGCGAGCTCGCCGAGCGCGCGCACGCGGCGGGTGCGTGGCTACACGTCGACGCCGCGTACGCCGGCTCGTCGTGGATCTGCGACGAGGAGCGCTGGTCGCAGGACGGGGTCGAGCTCGCGGACTCGCTCGTCGTCAATCCGCACAAGTGGCTGATGCTGCCGATGGACTGCTCGCTCCTCTGGACGTCGCGGCCGGAAGAGTTTCGGCAGGCGTTCTCGCTCGTGCCCGAGTTCTTGCGCACGCCGGAAGACGTGTACGCGCTGTCGGAGTACGGGCCGGCGCTCGGGCGCCGCTTCCGCTCGTTGAAGTTGTGGGCCGTCCTCCGCTGTTACGGCGCCGAGGGCCTGCGCGCGATCCAGCGCGAGCACATCCGGCTCGCGCAGCTCTTCGCGGAGCTCGTCGAGGCGGATCCCGCGTGGGAGCTCGCGGCGCCGCAGCGGTTCTCGCTCGTCGTCTTCCGCCGCAAGGGGAGCGACGAGGAGAACGAGGCGATCCTCGAGCGGGCGAACCGTAGCGGTGAGATGTTTCTCTCGCACACGAAGCTCGACGGCCGCTACGTGCTGCGGCTGGCAATCGGCAACGCGCGCACGACCGAAGCGGACGTGCGCGCCGCATGGGAGGTATTGAACCGATGATCGTCACGACGATGAACGACATCCCCGGCTACGCGGTCGACGAGGTGTACGGCGAGGTGATGGGCCTGACGGTGCGCTCGCGCAACATCGGCTCGCAGGTCGGCGCCGGCCTCAAGTCGATCTTCGGCGGCGAGCTGAAGGGCATGACGAAGGCGCTCGTCGACAGCCGTCACGAGGTGATGGACCGCATGATCGCCGAGGCGGAGGCGAAGGGGGCGAATGCGATCATCGCGATGCGCTTCGACACCTCGGAGATGGGCTCGAACTGGACGGAGATCTGCGCGTACGGCACGGCCGTTCGGGTGCACAAGGCTTGAACAAGTCGGCACGAAGCCGTTTTGGGGTGTGTCCCCATCACGGAACCGTCACGCCTCAGGCCATGGCGCGCAGAGCCGCGTCGTGCAGGGCCACGCGGTAGCGCCAGAACGCGCGCCCGGTTGCGAGGAGCGTCCGGCGGAGGCTCCCGCCGAGCTCGGGGAGTGTCCCCCAGCGGGCCTCCGCAATCTCGGCGGGGTCGTTCGGCGCGAGCGTCTCGTCGGTCGTCTCCGCGAGGAAGACATGGGTGCGCCACGGAAGCTCGCGGCCGGCGTTCCGGAAGACGGCGCGCGAGGCGACGAGGTAGCGGCGCAGCTCGACGTGCAGGCCGGTCTCCTCGAGTGCCTCGCGCACGGCGCCCTCGACGAAGTCCTCGCCGGGCTTGACGCCGCCGCCTGGCGGCCGCCAGACGTCGGCGGCGAAGTGCGGCTTGCGGATCAGCGCGATGCGCTGCGACGGGTCGAGGATGAAGAGCGTCACGTCGTGCGTGCGCGCGGCGTTGTACGTCGCGATCGACCACTCGAGCTCGCTGATCTCACCGTCCCACGGCAGCTCGACCGGTTCGCCGAACCGCTCGCGCAGCGGCGCGAGCACCTCGTCACCGACGTGCACTAGAGCCTGCGCAGCAGCTCGAGGAACTCACCGGTCGAGCCGAGCACGAGCTCCGCATGCTCGGCGAGCTCCGTCGGCGACTCCGGGGCGAGCACTGCGATGCGCACGCGGTGCTCCATGTTCTCGACGGCGCGGAACGCATCGAGGTCGGTCGTGTCGTCCCCCGCGACGAGCACGCGGGTGAGCCCGGCTCCCTCGAGCAGGTGCTGGACCGCCGTGCCCTTGTTCGAGCCAATGGGCGGCAGGACCTCGAGCACCTTGCGGCCGAAGCGGGCGACGAGCCCTTCGTCGCGTGCAGCCTCGGCTATCGCCTCCAGCTCGACGACAGCGGCAGCCTCGTCCTCTCGCCCGCGGAAGTGGAACGCGACCGACAGCCCCTTCAGCTCGATCTCCGACGGCGGCCATGCGGCGGCGCCCGCGAAGTCGGCGATCTGCTGCCGCCAGCGATCCGCCTGACGGTCGAGCTCGAGGCCGTGGGAACCGACGATGACGACGCCGTCGACGGCGAGCCGCTCGCGCACGTCGTCACCGGCCCGCCCGCTGACGACGGCGACGAGCGCGTAGCGGCCGACGAGCCGCGCGAGCTCCGTCCGCGTCTCGGCGGGCGGGTACGCGTCCTCGGGGCGCTCGACGATCGGCGCAAGGACGCCGTCGAAGTCGAGAAAGATGGCTGCTTCCCCGGGCGCCGCCGTCAGACGGGCGAGCAGCGCGTCCGTCGCAACGGCCACCCTCGTAGCATAGGGCGCGTGCGCCTGGTGCTGATCGGTCTCGTCGCCGGCTTCTTCAGTGCGCTCTTCGGGGTCGGCGGCGGCATCGTGATCGTGCCGCTGCTTCTGCTGGTCGTGCACTGGGATCTCCGCCCCGCTGCCGCGACCTCGCTTGCGGCGATCGGCATCACCGCCACCGCCGGCGTCATCACGTACGTCGTGCACGGCGAGGTCGAGCCCGCATACGCGCTGCTCGTCGGCGTGCCCGCCGCGTTCGGCGCCGCCGGCGGCAGTGTCCTGCAGCAACGCGTGCCGGTCCGCACGCTCTCGTATCTCTTCGCGGGCCTCCTGACCGCGATCGCGATCCGGATGCTCCTGCAGTGACCTACGCCCTCGCAATCCTGCTCGGCCTTACCGCCGGCGTCCTCGCCGGCATGTTCGGCGTCGGCGGCGGCATCCTCTTCGTGCCGACGCTCACCTGGCTCGGGCTGACACAACTCCACGCCGAGGCGACCTCGCTGCTCGCGATCATCCCGACCGTCCTCGTCGGCGTCTGGCGCCAGCAGCGGTACGGGCACCTCCGGGTTCGGCCCGCGATCATCATCGGCGTCGCGTCGATCGGGGCCGCCGTTGGAGGGGTGCAACTCGCCGAATCGCTGCCGGAACACGTGCTCCGAAAGCTCTTCGCGGTGCTGATGATCGCGACCGCTGCACAGATCGCGTGGCGAGCCCGGCGAAAGCAGCCATAATTCCGACGATGGCCGACGAGACACCCGACGAGCTCTGGATTCCGCTGGTCGACGAGCCGATCGGCTCGATCGTCCAGGCGATCGTGGACGAGAACCCGGAGATCGGGACGCTCGTCGAGTCGCCCCATCGCGTCCTCGCCTTCCGCACGTTTGCCTACATCCGCTGCGGCCTCGTGCTCGGGCAGCTGCTCTTCGACCACGACGTCCCCGACTACGATGGCTCCGAGAGCTGGGTCGACGCGCTCCTGAAGGACCCAACGCATCACGCCGCGCTCGCGGCCGAGGTGCGCGCGGTGGCTGAGGAGATCGCCGCCGACCCGAAGTACGGCGACGACGAGCCGCTCGGCCCGGACGACGCGGTGCGTGAGCGCTTCCGCGCCTTCGCACGGTCGCAGCTCGGCGAAGCCTCTTAGCTACACGCTCCCGGCGAGGTAGACGATGCCGCCGGTGCCGGCGACCCCGAGAACGGTCAGCCCGATCCGGCGCCACGACGGGTGCGCGTGCGCCTCCGGCAGCAGATCCGTCGCACCCATCGAGAGGAAGAAGCCGGCGTAGAGCGAGAGCATCACGCCGAGACCGGTGCCCCCGATCGCGATCAGCGATCCGACGATGGCACCGAGGAGTGGCGTCGTCGCGTCCACGGCGAGCCAGCGCAGCGCAGCGCGACGGTCGCCGGACTGGCGCAACACGAAGCTGACCGTGTTCAGCCCGTCGGCGAAGTCGTGGCTGACGACGGCGAGAAAGACGATGAAACCGGTCGCGTTCGACACATGGAACGCGAAGCCGATCGCGAGCCCGTCGAGGAAGCTGTGCACCGACAGAGCCGCGGCGCCCATCGCGCCGACGCGCGCGTGGGCGTGCACGTGCTCGTCGTCGTCGCGGTGATGGAGGACGAGGCCTCGTGCGGCGACGAAGAAGACGAGGAACCCGACGCCGACGAGCCAGGCGACGTGCTGGGCATTGCCGAGAGTGTCGAACGCCTCCGGCAGGACGTCGAAGAGCGCGACGCCGACGACGATGCCGCCCGAGGCGGCGATCAAGGTGCCGATCTGCCCGCGCAGCCGGATCGCGAGCAGGCCGCCGAGGACGGTGGAGATCACCGTCCCGCCCGCAAGCGGGATCGCGATCCAGGTCACGCGCACCTCTTGCAGACGCCGTAGATGTCGAGCTCGTGACCCTGCGCACGGAAGCCGTGCCGCTTCCGCAGCTCCGCGTCGGAGGGGGCTGCGCAGAGCGCCGTCTCCTCGACGCCGCCGCAGCTGACACAGACGAGATGGTGATGGTGATCGGGGCGGCACCGGACATACGCCGCGCCGCCGAGCGGATGCACCGAGCCCGAGCGCCGGAGGAGCTCGACGGTGCGATACGCCGTCGCGAGGCCGAGCGCAGGGTGGGCCTCGCGCGCGACGTCGAAGATCTCGACGACGGTGAACGCGCCCTCGTGGGTGGCGATGGCGTCGACGACCGCGCGGCGCGAAGCGGTCATCCGGGTGCGCGGCGGCAGGATCAGGTCGGGCATGTCCCGATCCTAGCTGAGAATCATTCTCAGGTGGAGCCGATGTTCACCGTCCCGCGGCGTCGCCCATAATGAATCGCCCCGTGTCTCGCGTCGTCCTCATCCCGGCCTTCGCCGCTGCATGCATGCTCTGCCTCGCCGCGGGTGCCGCCGGCAACGCCGGTGACCGCTCGGCGGGCGCCACCGCCCGCGCCTGGGCGATCAAGGTGATCGTCCCCGGCCAGCCCGGCGCGGTGAGCCGCGTCCTGACCGCGCCGGACGACGCCGTCGCCTTCGACGGTGCGTTCGCGTATCCGGCCGACGGCTCGATCGTCGCCGCAAGCTCCGTCACGACGAGCGTCTCCGCGACGAGCGGCGTCCAGGCCAGCGCCGGCGCGACGTCGCAGCTCACGTCGCTTTCGCTCTTCAAGGGCGAGATCGTCGCGCAGAGCGTCACGGGCGAGACGCACGCGAGTGCCGGGACGTCGAGCGCGTCCGGGGACACCGGCGTCACGGGCTTTGCCGGGCTCGTCATCCTCGGGCAGCCGGTGTCGCCGACCGCCAATCAGACGATTCCGCTCGCCGACTGGGGCTACGCGATCGCGCTCGAACAGAAGAGCCAGCGCATCGACAAGCCGACGCCCGGCCATCACGATTTCGTCACCGCGCTCGACATCACGCTGACCGCCGACCACGGCGGTCTGCCGGCCCAGAGCGAGATTCAGGTCGGATACGCGGAGGCCAACGCGCAGGCGAGCGAAGCGGCACCGCTGCCGACGCCGCCGTCCGTGCCGACCACGACTGTCAAGACGCCGCGCGAGCCGCGCACCGACGGCTTCCCGCCGATCCTCTCGCGCCCGCTCGGCCTGACGCCGAAGCAGAACGGCCAGGGCTATGTCTTCCCCGTCTACGGGCCGTCGTCGTACATCGACACGTACGGCACGCTGCGCGGCGACGTCTCAGGCGGCTGGCATCACGGCGACGACATCTTCGCGCCGCTCGGCGCGCCGCTGCTCGCAGTCGCACACGGCACGGTGTTCTCCGTCGGCTGGAACAAGGTCGGCGGCTGGCGGCTCTGGCTGCGCGACGACAGCGGCTGGCTCTACTACTACGCGCATCTCTCGGCGTACTCGCCGCTGGCGGTGAACGGAGCGATCGTGAACGCCGGCGACGTGCTCGGTTTCGTCGGCAACACCGGCGATGCGCTAGGGACGCCGTTCCACCTTCACTTCGAGGTGCATCCGGCGCCACTGCTCGGCCTCGGCTACGACGGCGCAGTCGACCCGACGAACTATCTCGACGCCTGGCGGCGGCTCCAGGATGTCCGCTTCGATACGGTCACGGGCTGGACGCCGTCGACGAGCGCGGTGACGCCGAAAGCCGGCGCGATCCTGTTGCAGAGCAGCGACATCTCGTCAGCGAGCGGGCTCGATCCCGCGTCGTTGCAGCGCGCGATCGCTCCGACCGCGACAGAAGGGGAAGGCGGGCTGCTGCTCCCGACGACGCAGCAACCCGCCTCCAAGCCAATTAGTCCCTAGCTCGTCGCCGAGCCGTTGCCGCTGCCGCCCTCGTACGTGAAGTCGTCGCCGCCGCCGAAGAGGCGGTCGGAGAGCCACTTGCGCGTCTGAGGACCGGTGAACGGATTGAAGAGCACGCCGAGCACGATGCCGACGAACAGGAGGAAGCCACCGGAGTGGCCCTTGCGCTCCTTCTTGCCCTGGACGCGATCTGCGGCCTTCCGCAGCTCGTTGATCGTCGAGCGGAGCTCGTCCTGGATGTCCTTGTCGGTCGCGACACGCGTTGCCACACCCGACACGCCGCGCTTGCCGACCAGCTCGTCATAGATGTTCCGTGCAGACGCATACGCGCTGCGGACGTTCGCGCGCAGCTCCTCGTCGTGGAGCGCGCGATCGAGGTACGGTTTGGCATTGCTCGCCGCGTCCGAGACCTTGTCTTTCGTCTTGGCCATAGCCGGTAGTTCCTTTCGGTTGCTGGCGAGGGTGTCTCTACCCCTCGCGCTCGTTGTCATTCTCGCAGCCTGCGGAGGTTCTAAGACTGCAACGACCCAACTGACCCAGGGGGTTCGCGGTGAGGGCTTCAGCATCGCCGTGCCCGAAGGCTGGCGTGTGTCCCGATCCGCACGTTCGGTCGTCGCACAGCAGGGTAGCTCGCGTCTCTCCGTGACCACATTCAGGCTTTTGAAGTCGTACGATCCGGCGCGCTTCGCGGCGGCCGCGAACGAGCTCGACGGCGTCGCCGCCCGGCTCGCAGTCCAGGCCGGCGGCAAGCTGACCGAGAGCACCACCTCGGTCGTCGCGGGACGCAAGATCCGCTCCTATCGCTTCGAGAGCAAGGGCGTGCCGACCCGGATCGGCTTCGTCCTCTTCGGGAAGAGCGAGTACCAGCTCGTCTGCTCCGGCAACACGGGCAGCCCGTGCGACCTGCTCTTCTCGAGCTTCACCGTCCTCTAGCGGCTTGCCTTTCCACCCGCCGCGGCCGCTTGACGACGCTCGCGACGGCGCCGCCGAACGCGACCTCGAAGACCTGCTCGATCGAGTCGACGAGGGTGAACTCGAGGTCGCGCCGCGTCTCCGGCGGCAGGTCGTCCAGATCGACCTCGTTCTCGCTCGGCAAGATCACGCGCTTCAGCCCGGCGCGCTGCGCGGCCAGGATCTTCTCGCGGACGCCCCCTACGGGAAGCACCTGGCCCGTCAGCGTGATCTCGCCGGTCATCCCCACCTCGTTCGAGACCGGCAGGCCGCGCACGAGCGACGCGATCGCCGTTGCCATCGTGATTCCGGCCGATGGGCCGTCCTTCGGGATCGCGCCCGCCGGCACGTGCAGATGCACGTCGTGCTTCGCGAACCAATCCTCGGGCAGCGCGAGCCGGTCGGCGTGCGAGCGCACCCACGAGAGTGCCGCCTGCGCGGACTCGCGCATCACGTCGCCGAGCTGGCCCGTGATCGTGAGCTTGCCCGTTCCCGCATACGCCGCCGCCTCGATGAAGAGCACGTCACCGCCCGCGGCGGTGTACGCGAGGCCCGTCGCGACGCCGGGGTCGATCGTGCGGCGGCGCACTTCACTCGAGTACGTGCGCTTGCCGAGGTCGGCACGGACGCTGGCCTCGTCCATGTCGATCGCGCCGTCGAAGCCTTCGGCGACCTTGCGCGCGGTCTTGCGGCAGAGGTCGGCGATGCGGCGCTCGAGACCGCGCACGCCCGCTTCGCGCGTGTAGTCGCGAATCACCTGTCGTAGCGCGTCGTCGCCGATCGTCAATCGTTCGGGCGTGAGCCCGTGCTCCGCGATCTGCTTTGGCACGAGATACCGCCGTGCGATCCCGAGCTTCTCGTCCTCGGTGTACCCCGAGAGCGCAATCACCTCCATGCGGTCGAGCAGCGGGCCCGGAATGGTGTCGACCGTGTTCGCGGTGCAGATGAACAGGACCTTTGACAGGTCGAACGGCACGTCGAGGTAATGGTCGCGGAAGGTTCCGTTCTGCTCGGGGTCGAGCACCTCGAGCATCGCCGACGCGGGATCGCCGCGGACGTCGGAACCGAGCTTGTCGATCTCGTCGATCAGGAGCAGAGGGTTCATCGACTCCGCGTCGCGCAGCGCGCGAATGATCGAGCCGGGCATCGCGCCGATATAGGTGCGCCGGTGGCCGCGCACCTCCGCCTCGTCGCGAACGCCGCCGACGGACAACCGCGAGAAGCGGCGCCCGAGCGTGCGCGCGATCGACTCGCCGACCGACGTCTTGCCGACACCGGGCGGCCCGACGAAACACAGGATCTGCCCCGACGGATCGTTGCGGAGCTTCGACACCGCGAGGTGCTCGATGATCCGGTCCTTCACCTTCTCGAGGTCGTAGTGGTCCTCGTCGAGCACCTCGCGCGCGTGCGTGAGGTCGAGGTTGTCCGTCGTTGTGACGCCCCACGGAAGCGTCGCGATCCAGTCGAGGTACGTACGGATGACGCCGTACTCCGCGGCCGCTGCCGGGAGGCGCTCGAGGCGTCCGAGCTCGCGCATCGCCGCCTTCTCGGCCTCCGCCGGCAACTCGAGCTTCTCGAGCCGCTCGCGCAGCTCGGCCACCTCCGCCTGCTCGGGATCGCCCTCCCCGAGCTCCTCCTGGATCGTCTTCAGCTGCTGGCGGAGGAAGAACTCGCGCTGGCCCTTCTCGAGCTCGGCCTGGACCTGTGACTGGATGCGCGTGCCGAGCTCGAAGACCTCGAGCTCGCGGTTCAGGATCAGCGACACCGCGCGCAGCCGCTGCTCGACCGACGATTCCTCGAGCAGCTGCTGCTTCTCCGCGGTCTTCAGCCTCAGCGTCGACGCGACCAGATGGCAGAGCGCGCTCGGGTCATCGACGTTGGCCGCGGCGAGCTGGAGCTCCTCGGGGAGATACGGGACGAGGCCGATGATTCGCGCAAAGAGGCCCTGCACGTTCCGCGTCAGCGCCTCGAGCTCTTTCGTCTCTTCGATCTCGTCCGGAAGCTCGACGAACTCGCCGACGAGATACGGATCCTCGCCGGCCTGGCGCACGAGCCGCACGCGGCGGATGCCCTGCACGAGGACGCGCAGCGTGCCGTCGGGGACGCGGATCATCTTGTGCACGACCGCCGCGGTGCCGATCTCGTAGAGGTCGTCGAAGCCCGGCGGGTCGGCATCCTCGTCCTGCACCGTCACGAGCGCGAGCAGCCGGTCGCCGCCGATGATGTGGTCGATCAGGCGGATGGATCGCTCCTGCCCGATCGCGAGCGGCGTCATCGACTCGGGGAAGACGACGGTCTCCTTCAGCGGCAGGACGGGAAGGGATGCGGGCAGCTCGTCGCCGAGCTCCTCGGCCCGCTGCTGCTCCTCCGCGCTGACGACCACCTGGTACTCCTCGTCGGTCAAGGCCGGATCACCTCGATCGGCACCGTTCCCGAGGCGGGCGGGCGCCCGGCGATGGGAAGCGTCACCTTGAGCATCCCCCGGTCGAAGGTCGCGGTCGAGCGCGACGGGTCGACCTCCTCGCCGAGCTCGAGGCGGCGCTTGAACGCTCCGTAGTCGATCTCCATGGCGAGATAACGCGCCGCGGGCGCCGTCGGTCGCTCTCGATTGCCGGAGATCACGACCGACTGCCCCGCCGCGACGACCTCGAGCGTCGCCAGATCGACCCCGGGGAGCTCGACGACGACGTGGAGCGTGGGCGGATCGTCCGTGCGATAGCAGTCGCACTGCGGCCGAAAGCCGGGGTGGAGCCCGGAGAAGCGTGGCACCTGCCAGAGGTCCGCGAAGAGCTCCTGGATCTCGCCCTGGAGATCCTCGATGTTTCGCCTATGCCCGGTCATGGCTTAGCCATACCCGCAACGGGCGGGCGCTAAAGCCCGGCGCGCGCGATGACGCCTGCGGCGAGCCGTTTCGAGGCGGCATCGACCATCGCGCCGTCCACCGAGCTGGCTCCGTCGGCCGCGTCGAGGATGCGCCGGGCACGCTCGAGCTCGGCCGGCGACGGGGTGAAGACGTCGCTCACGGGCGCGATCTGCGCGGGGTGGATCACCCACTTGCCGTCGCAGCCGAGCGCGAGCGCACGCTCCGCCGAGGAGCGCAGCCCGGCGTGGTCGCCGAGCGTCGCGTATGGGCCGTCGACCGCCTGGAGGCCGAACGCCCTCGCCGCGACGACGATGCGGGCGAGCGCGTAGTCGGACGGCGCGTCTCCGATCGTGAGCACGGGGACGCCGATCGACGCGGCGAAGTCGCCCGGCCCGAAGACGAGCGCCTCGAGCGGCGCGCCGAGCGCCGCGACCCGCTCGACCTCGACGAGGCCGCGCGCGCTCTCGATCTGCACCTCGAGCCCGATGCCCGCCGGCAGGAGCTCGACGACGGCCGCGACCTCCTCGGGCGAGCCGGCCTTCGGGAGGACGACGACGTCGGGCGGCTGCGCCCGGATCGCGGCGAGATCGTCGCGCCACCACGGGGTGCCGACGCCGTTGATCCGGACGGCGAGCGTGCCGCGGGCGCGTGCGACAGCGAGATTCTCGCGCGCCGCTTCCTTGTCGGCCGCCGCCGTGCCGTCCTCGAGGTCGACGACGACTTCGTCCACCTCGAGCGCCGCTGCCTTCTCGAGCATGCGGACGCTCGAGGCAGGAACGGTGAGGCAGGCGCGGCGGGGCCTCGGAGCCATCGGCCGAACCTAACCGTTTCCTTGCAGACCGGTCACGGATCGTTGACGCCTGCTTTCTATCGTTTGAGCATGCGGATCATCGTCGCACTCACTGGTGCCCTCACCGTGCTCTTCCTCGTGCTGCCCCTGCATCCATAGGAGTTAGCATCGCCCGCGTGAAGGGCGTCATCCTCGCAGGCGGCTCGGGCACGCGCCTCCACCCGCTCACGCGGATCACGAACAAGCACCTGCTGCCGCTCTTCGACCGGCCGATGGTCAACTACGCCGTCGAGGCGCTCGTTCAGGCGGGGATCGTCGAGCTGATGCTCGTCACGGGCGGGACGCATGCCGGCGAGTTCTTCCGTCTCCTTGGCAATGGCCGCGAGTACGGCCTCGACCTGCTCACGTACGGCTACCAGGAGCAGGCGGGCGGGATCGCCGAAGCCCTCGGGCTTGCGGAGCACTTCGTCGCCCGCGACAAGGTGTGCGTAATGCTCGCCGACAACATCTTCGAGCGGTCGCTGCAACCGATTGCGCAGAACTTCGAGCAGCAGGAGCGCGGCGGGCGGATCGTGCTCTCGCACGTCGAGGAGGACGAGCACCTGCGTCACCTCGGCGTCGCCGTGATGGACGGCAACCGTGTCACCGAGATCGTCGAGAAGCCGGAGTCGCCGCCGTCGAAGTACGCCGTCACCGGCATCTACTTCTACGACGAACAGGTGTGGGATGTCTTGCCCACACTCGAGCCGTCCGGGCGCGGCGAGCTCGAGATCACGGACGTGAACAACTGGTACGTCGCGCGCGGCGAGATGGCGGCCGACGTCGTCGACGGCTTCTGGGGCGACGCGGGCGAGTCGATCGAGGCGTACTACGAGGTCAACGACTTCGTCCGGCGCACTCACGCGTGAACATCCGGACGTTCCCGCTGACGCTGCACGAGGACGAGCGCGGCTGGTTCGCCGAGTTGATCCGCGCGTCGGCGTTGCCGAAGCCGATGAAGCAGGCGAACCTCTCGCGCTCGCGCAAGGGCGTGATCCGCGGGCTCCACTATCACGAGCGCGGCCAGGACGATCTCTTCGTCTGCCTCGAGGGCATGGTGCGCGTCGTCGTGCTCGACCGCGAGAGCGGCGAGGTCTTCACTGAGGACATCGGCGACGAGAATCCGGTCGCCGTCTACGTGCCCGGCGCGCACGCGCACGGCTACGAGGCGCTGACCGACTGCCTGTTCATGTACCTCGTGACGGAGGAGTACGACGCGTCGGCGCCGGACGAGCACAGCATCCCGTGGGACGACGAGCGCGTCCGGCACATCTGGAGCACGTCATCGCCGATTCTCTCGGCTCGCGACGCATCGTCGTAACCGGCGCGGGCGGCCAGCTCGGCGCGGCGCTGCTTGAGGCGTTCCCCGGCGCGCGCGGCCTGACGCACGCGGACTGGGACGTGACGATGCCGCCGCCCGCGCTCGGCGAGCTCGATCTCGTCCTGCACGCCGCCGCGTGGACGGACGTGGACGGAGCGGAGGCCGATCCGCAAGGCGCGGCCGCCGTGAACGTCGGCGGCACGCAGCATGCGCGGGAGCTCGGCGCGCCGCTCGTGTACTTCTCGTCCGACTACGTCTTCGACGGGACGAAGCGAACGCCGTACGTCGAGTCCGATGCGCCGAGCCCGCAATCGGTGTACGGGCGCACGAAGCTGAACGGCGAAGCCGCCGCGGGCGAAGACGCGTGGGTCGTGCGGACATCGTGGCTCTTCGGCTGGACCGGCAACAACTTTGTGCGCACGATGCTGCGGCTCGGTGCGGAGCGCGACGAGGTCTCGGTGGTCGATGACCAGCGAGGCTCGCCGACCTTCGTCGGGCATCTCGCGGAAGCGGTGCACGAGCTCGTCGCGCTTCCGCCCGGGCTCTGGCATCTCGCCGCCGGCGGTGACTGCACGTGGGCGGAGTTCGCGGAGGCAATCTTCGAGGAGGCAGTGCTCGACTGCCGCGTACGCCGGATCACTAGCGCCGAGCTCGGGCGCCAAGCGCCTCGGCCGGCGTACTCCGTCCTGCGCAGCGAGCGCACGGCTGTCCCGGTGCTGCCGCCGTGGCGCGACGGATTGCGCGCCTGCCTCGACCGTCTTTAGTGGTGCGGGCCGGCGGCCGCGACAATCGCGTCGCCGACCTCGTCGTGCAAGCCGCCCTTCAGGAGGAACGCGGTCGCGCCCGCTTCGAGTGCCTGCGCGGCGTCGCCTTCGTGCGACAGGCCGCTCACCGCGAGCACGCGCAGCGCCGGCTCGTTCGCGAGCAGCTTTTTCGTCAGCTCGAAGCCGTTCATCCCGGGCATCGCGAGATCGACGAGAGCGACGTCGGGATGCTCGGCGTTGGCAAGCTCGATCGCGCGGAGCGAGCTGTCGGCGGCGCCGACGATCTCGACGCGCTCGTCGTGGTCGAGGAGCGCGCAGAGCGCCTGGAGGAACATTGGCTCGTCGTCGACGAGCAGGACGCGAATCGCCATCACCCCTGGATACCCAAAACAGGCACGGTTGAAGCGGTCGGGTGCGCTAGCCCGACCGCTTCAGCTTCCCGTGCTTTTTCGCGTACCGCTCGCCCTTCTTGAAGATGACGAGACCGAGCGGTATTGCCACGACGGCGATGATCAGCAGGGGCCAGACGTCGGCCCACGCGATGCCGGCACCTTCGACGACGGCGGCGCGGTCGCCGCGCAGCGCGTATGTCGCGGGCGAGACCTTCGCGATCGCCTGCATCCAGCCCGGCATCACGGACACGGGGTAGTACACGCCCGAGACGGCGAGCATCATCCCCTGCGCGACGAAGCCGAGCTGCGCGCCCTTCTCCGGCGAGATGAGCGGTAGCACCGACGTCATCATCCCGATCCCCATGAACGAGATCGACGCGATCGCAAGCAGCCCGAACGCTGCCAGGAAGTTCGCGTTCGGCATGTGGATGCCGATGAACGCCGCGACGACGAAGAACAGGATCGTCGCCCGGACAAGTCCGTAGAGCACGGCGAACGCCCCCTGGCCGAACAGGTGCATGGACCGCGAGAGCGGCGCCATGAACGTGTACTCGATCGTTCCTTCCCAGCGTTCCCACGCCACGGTCTCCGTCACGAACTCGAAGATGATCCCGAGGAACGCCCAGATGACGGCGCCGACGAGCAGCTTCGTCGCGAGCTCGTTCTCGCGCGCGGGCGACAGGTGCACCGCACGCGCGATGAACACGATCGTGAGCGTGTTCGCGATCGTCCAGACCATGAACGCGAGGTCCCACAGGATGTAGCGCTTGACGAGATAGATGTTCCGTTCGACGATGCCGCTGAGCCCGATGAGCTCTTGCCGCACCGTCGCGCGCCGTCTCGCTCCGGCGCTTGCACCGATGGCGGTCATCCGAACACCTCCCTGTACTCGTCATCTTCGTCGTCGTGCTCCTCCTCGAAGACACGACCGGTCGCGGCGAAGAACGCCTGCTCGAGCGTCTCGACGTCGTAGCGCCGCTTCACGTCTTCGACCGGCTCGAGGAACAGGAGCTCGCCACGGTCGAGCAGGCCGACGCGGTCCGCCAGTGCCTCCGCCTCGGCCATGTCGTGCGTGCAGAGGAGGATCGTCGCGTCGTGCGTGACGCGCACGTCGCGGATGAACTCTTGCACCTCGAGCTTCGAGCGCGGGTCGAGACCCGTGGTCGGCTCGTCGAGCAGCAGCAGCACGGGTGAGGTCAGGAGCGCGCGTGCGAGCGCCACCTTCTGCTGCATGCCGCGGGACAAGTTCTCCATCGCCTCGCGACGGCGGTCCGGCGGGAAGCCGACCTTCGTCAGGATCTCGGGGATCTTGTTCCTTGTCTCCGACGGCGGCATTCCGTAGAAACGCGCCGCGTACGAGAGATTCTCGGACGCGGACATCTTCTTGAAGAAGCTCGCCTCGACGGAGACGCGGTTTACGAGCTGCCGGATCGCACGCGTGTCGTGGAACGCGTCGTGCCCGAAGATGCGTGCCTCGCCGCCGTCGTTGATCAAGAGCGTCGAGAGCAGGCGGACGAGCGTCGACTTCCCCGAGCCGTTCTGGCCGAGAATCGCGACGCACTCGCCGCGGTCGATTGTGAAGGTCACGTTCTTGAGCGCGGGCATCCGCCGCCGCGCGAAACGGCCCGCACGCCTGTCACGGCGGCGGAACTCCTTCGTCAGGTTCACGACCTCGACGGCCGGGACGTCATGACGGACGGACGAGTTTGATGATGCGGGTGCTGCGAGAGTGGACATGCTGCTCCTTAGAAATGAAAAGGGAAACGGAGAACGGGTGGCTCGCGCGAGGCGGCGCGCGGACCTAGCGTCCGCGCGGGCCGGCGAGAAGGCCGCCGACCGGCACAACGTTCATCACGTTCCAGCGCAACATGGCCGCCGAACGATACGCGTCCGCGCGCGCTACGTCAAATCATCTTTCGGGGGCCAGTCGAACGACGCCACGATGCCCGGGTCGTCGCCCTCGGCCGGCGTCTCGAACGGATCGCGCGTGACGACGAACACCTTGTTGAGCTCGGGGTACACCACGACCTCGGGGATCGGGGCGGTCGACACCGCGAGAATCCGCGCGGGCTCGTCCGTCGGGTTCGTGAACGTGTGCAGGCCTGCGAGCCCGCGCGGGCAGAAGACGACGTCGCCCGGCGAAAGGCGTTCCTCGTCGTCAGCGGCGCGGCGGAGCGTCGGCGTCCCGCTCAGGACGAAGAACATCTCCTCCATGCCGTAGTGCGCGTGCAGGTTGAAGCCCGTCGAGCCGGGCAGGAGCTCGTGGAGCGATGCTCCGAGCTCCTTCGCCCCGAGCGCGCCGCCGAAGAAGCGCGTCCGGATGCGCATCTTTTCGGCGACGCGGTCCCACGGCTCGTCGCCGTAGATGCTGAGCCTGCTCACGCGGCCCGCGGCGGCTCGTCGTCGTCATCGTTGGCCGGCTCGAGCCAGGCGACGATCTCCGGCTCGCGCAGGAGCAGCTCGATGACCGTCCCGCCCCTCTCCTCGTCTTCTTCGCTCATGCGTCCTCCTTCACGTCGTGGATCAGCCACAGGCGATCGCCCGTCATGGACGGTGTGCGCGCCTGGGCCGTGACCTGCCGCAAATCGGGGTACTCGCAGACCTCGGGCGACGAGATCGTCGAGGCCATGAGGTAGCGCACCGGCTCGTCACTGTCGTTTCGCAGCCCGTGCGCCCCGTCGGCGCCGAGCGGGAAGTAGACCGACTCGCCTTCGGCGAGCTGCCGCTCGCCCGCAGGCGTTCGGAGCGTCGGCGTGCCGCGCAGGACGATCAGCAGCTCCTCCCAGGCGTGGTGGAAGTGGTAGACGACGAAATTGCCCGGATCGAGCTCGCCGACCGTGACCCCGAGGCCCGGCCGCTCCGTCGCGCGCGGTAGCCGCTTGTGGCGGCCGCCGCCGCCCGACCAGTCCTCGTCCTGCTCGCCCCACTCGTCGTCCCAGATGTTCGCGTCCATGAGCGAGACTCTGGCAGACAAAGAGGACATCTTCTGTCATCTTTACGGAATGCGGGCAACGCGGCTCGTCTCGCTGCTCCTCCTGCTCCAGACGCGCGGGCAGCTGACCGCGACCGAGCTCGCCGAGCGGCTCGAGGTGTCGGTGCGGACGGTGCACCGCGACGTCGAGTCGCTCGCGGCTGCGGGGGTGCCGGTCGAGGCGGTGCGCGGCCCCGCCGGCGGCTACCGGCTCGCAGGCGGCTACCGCACTCGCCTGACCGGGCTCACGGGCGACGAGGCGGAGGCGCTCTTCGCGGCGGGCATCCCCGGCCCCGCGGCCGAGCTCGGGCTCGGCGGCGAGCTCGCGGCCGCGCGGCTCAAGGTCCTCGCGGCGCTCCCACAGGAGCTGCAGGAGCGAGCGAGCCGCTCCTCGCGCCTCTTCCACCTCGACACCCGCGGCTGGTTCCGGGCCGAGGACACCGTGCCGCACCTTCCCGCACTCGCGGCCGCCGTCTGGAGCGGATGCCGCGTGCGGCTGCGCTACCGCGAGGGCGGCCGGCTCGTGCAGCGCACGGTCGACCCGCTCGGGCTCGTGCTGAAAGGCGGCGCCTGGTACCTCGTCGCGCGTCGGTCGGCCGGCATGCGCGTCTATCGCGTCTCCCGGGTCGCGTCCGTGCGGCCGCTCTCCGACGTCTTCGAGCGTGCGCCCGGCTTCGATCTGCGCGAGTTCTGGGACCGCTGGTCACGCGACTTCGAGCAGGGTCGCGCCCGCGTCGAGGTGACGGTGCGGGTCGACGAGGAGGTGAAGCGCTGGCTTCCGGGCGAGCCGCGGGTCGACGACGCCGGCCGGACGGTGCTCGCATTCGCGCATCTCGGCGACGCGTACCGCGAGCTGCTGCGCTTCGGGTCGCAGCTCGAGGTGCTCGAGCCGGAGGAGCTGCGCACCCGCATCGCGGAGACGAGTCGCGAGCTGGCGGCGTTGTACGCTCGATAGTGTCCCCTCAGGCAATGCCCTCCATGCTTCTGGAACGCGACCACGCGGCGCGTTGCCGCGTCCTCGGTCGCGCCGCTAGCACCGCTAGCGACGCGACCTGCGCCCTTGCACCGCTCGGTGCTCGCGCCCCAGAAGCGTGGCCGCATCACCTGAGGGGACACTCTTAGGTGCCCTCGCTCACGACGTACGGCCTGTTCGTCCTCACAGCGCTCGCGCTGCTCGTGATTCCCGGCCCCGCCGTGCTCTACGTCGTCAGCCGCAGCATCGACCAGGGCCGGAGCGCCGGCCTCTCGTCCGTGCTCGGGATCACGACCGGCACCGTCGTGCACGTCACCCTCGCGGCTGTCGGCCTCTCGTCGCTCGTCCTCGCGTCAAGGCTCGCATTCGACACGGTTCGCTACGTCGGCGCCGCGTACCTCATCTTCCTCGGCGTGCGCCGCCTCCTGACGCGCAAGACCGACGACGGCGTCGAGAGCCGGGCGCCGCGGACGCGCCGCGACCTCTACACGCAGGGGCTCGTCGTCAACCTGTTGAACCCGAAGACGATCGTCTTCATCTTCGCGTTCATCCCGCAGTTCGTCGACATCGGTGCCGGGCACGTGTGGCTCCAGATCATGCTGCTCGGCTTCACGTTCGCCTTCCTCGGCCTGATGAGCGACAGCCTCTACGCCGTCGTCGCGGGCTCCGTCGCCGACCGGCTGCGCGACACGCCGGTGATCGCGCGCGTCGAGCGCTGGCTCGGCGGCACCGTCCTCGTGGGGCTCGGCCTCGCTTCAGCGCTGGTCGCTCCGCACCGCTCGAACTAATCCTGCCACCACCCTTCGAGTATCTCGGCGTCCCCGCCTTCCGGCGCGCCGATCGCGATGAAGTCCATGCCGTCGGCTCCCGACTCGAGCTGCCGCGCTCGGCCCGCCGGCACGCGGATCGCGTCCCACTCCTTCAGGTCGACGATGTCGTCTTCGACCTTGATCCGCCCGCTGCCGCGCAGGACGACGTAGACCTCCTCCTGTGTCGCATGACGGTGGCCGAACGGCTGCCGGTAGTTCGGCGTCAGTGCCTGGAAGCTGAACCCGAAGTTCTCGAGCTCGAGTGCCTTGCGGCCGAACCGCGCCTCCATGCCCTCGATGCCGAAGCGCTCGGCCGCGTTGTCGAGCTCCTTGACGTTCTTAACCGTGTAATTGCTCATGCCGGATATTGACAAAGCATCCGCGCGGTCTGCTACGGTCATCCACAGGACGTCCGCCGCTGCAGGTGGGCGCCGAGGCAATGGGGCCTCACGACTTCGAGTCGTGGGGTCTTTTTTTGTGGTCCAGCACAGTGTTTGTCCAGAACCAGTGTTTGTCGAGAACCGGGAGGCGATTGCATTGGCAGAGATTGAGAAAGAACTTCGGCACTATCTCGAGGGTGCGGTCGAGCCGCGCGCGGCGCTCGAGTGGTCGCGCGAGACCCGCGCTGCCATGGTCGACCTGAAGTTCTGCGACCTGCTCGGCACGTGGCAGCACGTGACCCTGCCGATCGGCTCGTTCGACGAGTCGGCGTTCGACGAGGGGCTCGGCTTCGACGGCTCCTCGATCCGCGGCTGGCAGGGGATCGAGGAGAGCGACATGATCCTGATGCCCGACGCGTCGACGGCGATCCTCGATCCCTTCACCGAGGTGCCGACGCTCTCGCTCCTCTGCGAGATCGCGGAGCCGGTGACGCTCGAGCCGTACGCCAAGGATCCGCGCCGCGTCGCGAAGCGGGCGGAGGAGTACCTGCGCTCGACCGGCATCGCCGACACGTGTTACGTGGGCCCCGAGTGCGAGTTCTTCGTCTTCGACGAGGTCTCGTACACGAGCACCGCAAACGAGGCGCGCTACAAGGTCGACTCGGCCGAGGGGCACTGGAACTCCGGCGACCCCGGTCTCGGCTACACGATCCGCGAGAAGCAGGGCTACTTCCCGCCCGCGCCACACGACACGCTGCACGACCTGCGCACGCGCATGGTGCTGACGCTCGAGCGGCTCGGCGTGCAGTGCGAGTTCCACCATCAAGAGGTCGCTTCTTCCGGCCAGTGCGAGATCGACTTGCGCTTCGAGAGCCTGACGCGAATGGCCGATCAGGTGCTGCTCTACAAGTACGTGATCAAGAACACGGCGCTCGCCGCCGGCAAGTCGGCGACGTTCATGCCGAAGCCGATCTTCGGCGACAACGGCTCGGGCATGCACTGCCACCAGTCGCTGTGGATGGAGGGAACCCCGCTCTTCGCCGACAAGTCGGGCCCGGCGGGGCTGTCGCAGCTCGCGCGTGCGTACGTCGCGGGCCTGCTCGAGCACGCGCCGGCGCTCCTGGCGCTCTGCGCGCCGACGACGAACTCGTACCGCCGGCTCGTGCCGGGCTACGAGGCGCCGGTGAACCTCGCGTACTCGTCGCGCAACCGCAGTGCGTGCATTCGCATCCCGACGTACAGCGAGTCGCCGAAGGCGAAGCGCATCGAGTTCCGCTGCCCGGACCCGACCGCGAACCCGTACCTCGCGTTCTCGGCGATGCTGATGGCCGGCCTCGATGGATCGAGCGCGGTCTCGACCCCGGCGAGCCGAGCGACTTCGACCTCTTCGAGGACGATCACGGCGTCGCGCAGGTGCCGGGCTCGCTCTCGGAGGCGCTCGACGCGCTCGAGGCCGACCATGCGTTCCTGACGAAGGGCGGCGTCTTCAGCGAGGACCTGATCCGCACCTGGATCGACTGGAAGCGCGAGCACGAGGTCGACCCCGTGCGGCTCCGCCCGCATCCCATGGAATTCTCCCTCTACTACGACTGCTGAGCCGAGCGCGTTGGATTCGACCCTCACGCGCATGGAGATCCGCGACCTCCGGTCACTGGACTGGCCGGAGGTCGCCGCGATCTACGAGGACGGCATCCGGACGGGCAACGCGACGTTCGAGACCGGCGTGCCGTCGTGGGCGGACTGGGACGCAGCGCACACCGACATGCGGCTCGTGGCACAGCTCGACGGCCGCACCGCCGGCTGGGCGGCGCTTTCCGCGACCTCGGACCGCTGCTGCTACAGCGGCGTCGCCGAGGACAGCGTCTACGTCGCGTCGTGGGCGCAGGGGCGCGGCATCGGGCGCGGCCTGCTCGACGAGCTGATCGCGCGCTCGGAGGCGGCAGGGATCTGGACGTTGCAGGCCGGGATCTTCCCCGAGAACAAGGCGAGCCTTCGGCTCCATCTCGGTTGCGGCTTTCGGCTCATCGGCGCGCGCGAGCGCATCGGCGAGCTGAACGGCGTGTGGCGTGACGTGTTGTTGCTCGAACGACGATCGGAGGTGACCGGATGACGAAGGTCGAGGCAGTGGTGATCCGCGAACGCATCGAGACGGTGATCGACGCCGTGGAGGAAGAGACGGGCCACGTCGGCGTCACCGTGATCGAAGCGGTTGGGCACGGGCGCGAGCGGGGCGTCACGCACGAGTACCGCGGTCGCGTGTTCGAATCGCGCTTCCTTCCGAAAGCGCTCCTGATCTTCGTCGTCGACGACGAGAAGGTGCACGCAGTCGTGCGTGCGATCGCTGCGGCGGCGCACAGCGGCAATGAGTCGGGCGACGGCCTCGTGTGGTCGACGCGCATCGAGAACGCCACACACAATCGAACGGGCCTGACCCTGGGGGAGGTGGAAGTCGGATGATCGCTGCTGCGATCAAGAATCACGATCTTCTGATCGCGGCGAGCACGATCTGGGTGGTCGTCACCGCGGTCCTCGTGATGTTCATGCAGGCGGGCTTCGCGTTCCTCGAGGCAGGCCTGACCCGGATGAAGAACGCCGGTCACATCGCCGGCAAGAACGTCCTGATCTTCGGCTTGTGCTCGATCGTCTACTGGGCGGTTGGCTTCGGCCTCGCGTTCGGCGACGGCGGCTGGTTCAGCGGCAGCGCGGGCTTCTTCCCGTCCGTGAACTCGATGATCGCCGTCGGCCAGGCGCCGTTCGACTTCTTCACGGAGATCCCCGGCGCGGCCGGCTACCTCTTCGAGGTCGTCTTCGCCGGCGTGTCCCTCGCGATCGTCTGGGGCGCGATGGCGGAGCGCGCGAAGTTGTGGGTCTACTTCGTCTTCGGCATCTACTTCACGATCACGTACTCGATCGTCTCGCACTGGATCTGGAGCCCGCACGGCTGGCTCTTCGCCAAGGGCATGCAGGACTTCGCGGGCTCGACGGTCGTGCACTACCAGGGCGCGCTCGCCGGTCTCGCCGGTGCGCTCATCCTCGGGCCGCGCATCGGCAAGTTCGGAAAGGATGGACGCGCCAACCCGATTCCAGGTCACAACATTCCGTTCGCGGTCCTCGGCACGCTGATTCTCTGGTTCGGCTGGTTCGGCTTCAACCCGGGCTCGACGCTCTCGGTCGACTTCGGCGGCTTCGGCTACTTCGCGTACGTCGCGCTGACGACGAACGTCGCCGCCGCGACCGGCGCGGTCACCGGCATGGTCATCGCGTGGCTCAAGCTGGGCAAGCCGGACATCTCGATGATGCTGAACGGCGCACTCGGCGCACTCGTCGCGATCACCGCAGCGTCCGGGTTCGTCGCGCCGTGGGCGGCGATCGTCATCGGCGCCGGCTCCGGCGCGATCGCCGTGTTCGGCGTCATCTTCGTCGAGCGGATCGGTATCGACGATCCGATCGGCGCGGTGGCGGTGCACGGCATGTCAGGCGTCTGGGGCACGCTCGCGTGCGGCCTCTTTGCCGTGCCGATTCTCTCGTCGAATCTCGCGACCGGTCACAAGGGTCTCGTGTACGGCGGCGGCTTCCACCAGCTCGGCGTACAGGCTCTCGGCCTCGTCGCGGTCGGCGCGTTCACGTTCGGGTCCTCGTTCGGCTGCCTCTGGGTGCTGAACAAGATCTGGGGCATCCGCGTCGATCCCGTCGCCGAGACGCAGGGTCTCGACGTGCACGAGCACGGCATGTGGGGCTATCCCGAGTTCTACATCCCGGTTCCGGGCGGCTACGGCACCGAGTCGCACGGTCATCTGGACGTCACACACAGTCACCGTCCCGCGCCGACGCCTGTTGCGACGGAGGTGCCCGCGTGACGCCGACGTGCACGTGCGCAACGCCGGTCCCGGTCGAGCGTGCGACGCGCAAGGGCGCTGCGAGCACGGCGTGCGCGCGCTGCGGCTTGCCGATCGCGCCGCGGCTCGCGTCGAGGCGTCGCGCGGCCTGAGTGAATCGCGGCGAGGGCTGCGGCGCGTCGTGCGCCGCAGCCCTCAGCCCCTAGCCGACGTAGATCGGCGTGTGCAGCGGTACGAGGTCGTAGAGCTGCTCGACGTCGGGGATCGCCATCCGCACGCAGCCGTGCGAGGCGGCCGAGCCGAGCGACCAGGTGTCGACAGTGCCGTGGATGCCGGCGCCGTTGTAGAAGCCGAGCCAGCGCGACTTGATCGGGTCGGCGGGGCCGGGCGGGATGATCTGGCCGGCGAGCGAGCCCGCCCACGCGCTCATGGGCACGTGCCACGACGGGTTCACCTGCTTGTTGTTGATCTCGTAGAAGCCGGCCGGCGTCTCGAGCCCGGCGCGGCCGACCGCGATGCGGTACGTCTTCACGAGCTTCAGCCGCTTGAACAGGCGCAGCGTGAACGTCTCGCGGCTGACGAGGATCATCGTGCGATAGCGCCGCTCGAGCGACGACGTCCACCAGCGCGGGAGGACGGCACGGGTCGGGACGGTGATGGTGCGCGAGTCGTCGGTGCGCAGCAGCGCCGCGGTGAGGGCCCGCTCGAGTTGCGGCCGCTTGACGGCGAGGCCCGGCTCCGACGGGACGATGCGAAGGCCGGTCGCGAGCGGCTTCGGCACGATGCGCGCGTTGTGCGCCGGCCGGTTGAGCACGCTCGCGACGTGGGCGACGACGGTCTCGACCTGCGTCGTCGACAGGTCGGCTTCGAGCGGCACGGACTCGTTGAGCCGCTCGCCCCGCACGTCGCGCAGGAGGCGATGCGCGAGGCCGCCACTCCGGCTCAGGCGAACGGCGCTCTCGACCATGCGCGGGATGTCCACCTGCACGCGGGCGTTCGCCGGGTCGACCGTGAACGTGTGGTCTCCGTAGACCAGGTGCACCGGTCGCGACAGCCGCACCGGCAGCTCCTCCTGGAGCCGCGCTTCGGCCTCCGGGGCGTCGAGGCCGCCGATGTCGATCCCGCCGACGACGACGCCGTTCGCGATCCGGTCGGCGCGCGCGTGGTCCCAGAGGTACGCCGAGGCGCCGCCCGCCGACACGGCCAGCCCACCCACGGTGAGCACGTGGCCACCGGCGACAAGGAAACGACCCCGCATGCTGAGCGTTTTACTCCCCGCGTGCGATGGAACGCAATCCCCCGATAGGCTCGGGCGGGTGCGGTACGTGGTCGTCGACTGCCGCTGGGAGCTCGGCGCGCCCGGTAAGGGCCGCGAGCTCTACCTCGACGCGCACGTTCCCGGGGCCGCGTTTCTCGACGTCGAGGCCGACCTCTCCGACCTGTCGGTGCCGGATGCCGGCCGGCATCCGCTGCCCTCGGCGGATCGCTTCGCCGCGGCGGCCTCGCGCGCCGGCATCGGCCCCGACGCGTTCGTCGTCGCGTACGGCTCGCTCGGCGGTGCCGAGCGGCTCTGGTGGCTGCTCCGGCACTTCGGCCATGACGACTGCGCCGTGCTCGTGGGCGGGCTCGCCGCGTGGGGCGGACCGCTGCGCGGCGGCGACGAGGAGATCGAGCCGGCGGCGTTCGTGCCGCGCGAGCGTCAGGGCGACACGATCGACGCCGCCGAGATCGCGCGACGGCTCGCCGACCGGTCGCTTCTGCTCGTCGATGCGCGCACCCCGAACCGCTGGCGGGGTGAGGCGAATCCGGTCGACGACCCTGCGGGCCGCATCCCCGGCGCGGTGAACGCACCGTGGGCGGAGCCTCTCCCCGAGCTGCCGGACGGCGAGCTCGTCGCGTATTGCGGCTCCGGCGTGACGGCGTGCGTCCCGTTGCATCGCGCCTGGCTGGAGGGTCGCGAGGGGCGGCTCTATCCCGGCTCGTGGAGCGAGTGGTCGCAGCGGGGGCTGCCGGTCGAGCGGAGCTAGGAGGGTCTGGCGAGATAGTGGCTGTGCCGCAGGGCCGCGCTGGACGCCGCGCATCGCACCCCTGCAACGAGCACCATCTCGCCAGACCCTCCTAAGTCGCGGAGTACGTGACGGTCACGTCTGCCGTGATCGTCTGCGTGCCCGGCTCGATCGCGGTCGAGAAGTCCGCCTTGCCGGCTGCGAAGGGAATCGGGGTCTGGCCGCCGCCTTCGGCGATCGACTGGACGCCGCCTAGCGTGAGGCCGGCCGCCGCGGCGAGCGCGCCCGCCTTGTCCTTCGCGTCGGTGACGGCGTTCTTCAGGGCGTCCTTGTAGAGCCCGGCCTCGTCGGAGCGCGAGAGGTTCGGCCCGGAGATGCCGTCCGCGCCCGCCTTCACGGCCGCGTCGACGACGGCGCCGGCCTTGGCGATCGTCGTCTTCGCGCTGATCGTGGTCGAGGCGGCGTAGCCGATGATCGTCGTGCCGTCCTGTGTCGTCTGCGGCGAGAGCGAGATCTGGCTCGTCTGCACGTCGGCCGCGGCCACGCCGGCGTTCTTGACGGCTTCGGCGACTGCTGCGGCCGCATCGCCGTTGCGCGCGATCGCGCCCGTCGCCGTCTGGAATCGCGTTTCGACGGTGAAGTCGAACGAGGCGCGATCGGGCACGGTCGTCACCGTTCCGTGACCGGAGACGGTGATCGTCTTCGAAGGCGCCGGCGTGTCCGCCGAGTGGCCGAGACGCGGCTGCGCCACGCCTGCGATCGCCGCGGCGATGAGGAGCACGGCGGCGATGAAGAGGGCCCAGCGGAGTCGCATCACATGAGTAATACGGCGTCGACCGGCCGGACTGTCACATCGCCGTTTCTAGGAGGCGGCGGTGCTGGTGCCGAGCTCGCCGAGGTACGGCGTCCAGCGCTGCGGGATCCGCGGCGCGGCGAGCTTGATGAAGAGCACCGGTTGCGGTGGCCGCGGAGTCGCCTTCAGCTCCATGCCGACCTGCGCGAGCGAGCGGTCGCCCTTGCGGAGGTTGCACGGGGCGCAGGCGGTGACGACGTTCTCCCACACGGACTCGCCGCCCTTCGACCGGGGGACGACGTGGTCGAGGGTGAGCCGGCCGCCCGAGGTGCCGCAGTAGACGCAGCGCCAGCCGTCGCGGGCGAAGAGGGCCCGGCGGGAGATCTTCCGCTGGATCGCCCGCGGGACGCGGACGTAGTGGATCAGCCGGATCACGTGCGGCCAGATGAAGCTGCCGGTCGCCGAGCGGAGCGGCTGGTCGAGGTGCTCGATCACCTCGGCCTTGCCCTTGTAGAGGAGGACGTGGGCGCGCCGAACCGTGCACACATTCAGCGGCTCGTAACTGGCGTTGAGGACCAGAACTTGCTGCACCCTGCGCCCAAAGGTACCAGCCGCCCCTGATTTCCGGCCTTCTTGGCCAGGTCCTATGAGGCCATCGCGCGTTCGACCGCCTCGAGCTCTTCCGGCGAGAGGGCGACGGAGGCGTGGCCGCGGTCGATCTCCTTCACGTAGATCCGCGCGTAGTCGCGGCCCTGGATCGCGCTCAGGACGACGCCCGAGCGGGCCGAGTCGAGGAAGGCAACCGAGGCCGACTGGTGCCCGCCCGAGTTCTCGTACGCGTCGTAGCGGACGATCGCCGTCTTCGAGACGGTCTCGTCGACGCGGCGGTCGACCTTGCCGAGTGAGGCTGCCACCTCGTCGACCGCGCGGCGCAGCTCGTCGAGCCGGCTCTGGAGGGAGACGGCGAAGTCGACGAGATCCGACTTGCCGCCCGCGAGGAGCACGAGCTGCGCCCGGCGCACGCGGCGGAGCGTGAGGTAGTGGACGAGCACGACGAGGAGCGCGGCCGCCGCTGCGACGGCGGCGCAGACGGCGATCCAGCCGACCACCGTGGTGCTCAGGTCCATCGGCGCGGCTGCATCAGCTCAGCGTGAAGAAGACGGTGTACGTCGCCGAGTTGTTCGCGGTGTTGACCTCGCCCGCGACGGGGGCCACCTCGACCTTGACCTTGGCCGGGTTGCCGAATGCTGCCGGCGGCACGTCGAAACCCGTGAAGTTGAGCGTCTGTCGCTGCCCTGCGGTGATGAACGCGATCGTCTGCTGCTTCTTGATCGGCGTGCCGCCGGCGTCGATCGTCAGAGTCACCGGCACGCTGACCTCCTGGAAGTCGCCGGAGTTCTCCACCGTCACGACGAACGCGAGGTCGGTCGAGACCTTGACGGTCGTCGCGGTGTCCGTCGAGAGATCCGTGCCCTGCGGCGTCACGCGCACCGAAATGAGGCCGTCACCGTGCTTGCCGCTCGGCGTGCCGCCCGTCGAGGCGCCGCCGAGGCGGTCCAGCAGGATCGAGAACGCACGCGAGCTGACGATGTCGGAGTTCGTGACGAACTTCGACGAGGGGATGACGACGCCCTTCACGGCCTGGTTCTCGAGCTGGAGCGTTGCGGGCGCGCGGTAGAGCTGCTCCCACACGACGTCGCTCGCCGTCAGCAGCTGGCCTTGCGACGTCAGCTTCACGCCGGTGGCCGTCTTGTTCTTCAGTGCTGCCGCGCCTGCGAGCGTGTCGCCGAGGCCGGAGAGCGCCTTGGCGCGCAGCTCGATCGCGTTGACGAGGTTCAGGTGCAGCGCGCGCAGCGGCCCGGGCGCGCGGATTTGCTGCGCCTGCGTGTAGGCGAGCTGTTCCTGCTGCGCGAACTGCTGCAGCTTCGTCTCGAGCTCGGATTGCTTCAGGGTCGGCGAGAGGAGCTCGTCGGCGAAGTCCGCGCCGAGCTTGTTGTCGGCCGCCGCGATCGCCTTCACCTTGTCCGCGTACGACTGGTACTCGTCGTGCTTGCTCTTGCCCTGGCACGAGCCGACCCAGAAGACGAGGCCGATCACGACGACGATCGCGATCGCTATCTGGCCGACGAGCCGCGCAAGCGGCACGAAGCCCG
>JANMQZ010000325.1:0-6006 GCA_031370755.1 Actinomycetes bacterium | reverse complement strand
CGGCATGAACGTCGCGGTATTGGGCCACTCGGTACTGAACATCGCTCCCACGGTTGCTGCCGACCTTTCGTGTAGCGCTGGCGGCTCAGCGGAAGCGCCATGTCGGGATTGGGAAAGCCCCAACCATCGAGTGGGTACCTGGCTTCTGCCAACGGTCGAAACTGCAAAGGCTAGGGGCGGAGGGAAGCGTGGGCCGCCACGCTTGACCGCCCCTAGCGCTCTGCCTAATAGACGCGGTTGACGACCGAAAGTTTCCCTCGACCTCTCAGCTAGCGGCTCGCTTCACGGGCCAGGCGCCCGAGCAGTCGTTCAGCCGTTGTTGGGTCGAGTAGCGTGCTACTTCGTGCGCCGGTGGCGCGGTGAGCGTTGGCGGCGCCGCCCAAAGTGTTCGCCGGCTCGCAACAAACCGCTACGCGCTCGCGACGGGCAGGACGCTCTCGGGTAGAGCTACCCGAAGCTGCTTGCGAGAGCTGATACCGAGTTTGGCGAACACCTTGCGAAGATGCCATTCGACAGTGCGGGCACTGAGGAAGAGCCGAGCACCGATCCCGGGATTGGAGAGGCCGTCGCGGGCGAGGCCGGCGATCTGGCCTCCTGCGGGGTGAAGTCTGCACGGGTTTCGTCGATCCGTTTGCGCGCGCGGTGTCCCGTTGCCAGCAGATCGCGGCGTGCGCGCTCGGCGAATGCGTCCGTTCCCATCACGGTGAACATCTCGTGGGCGATGCGAAGCTGCTCGCGCGCGTCGAGTCGTCGTCCCTCGCGGCGCAGCCACTCGCTCCCTCCACCGGTTTCCGACCCCGCGTGCACTGTTCGATGCTGGACAGGGGCGTTAACCGCGGAGTGCTGGGTCGCGCCAGGGGGCCAAGAGTCGCACGCGAGATAACGCCCGCTGCTGCGGGCGAATAGGCAGGGTTGTCCGTCCGGCTCCGGGTCACTCCCCTCGGGCGCCGAAGCCGAGCGGCTCTCCTCATTCGGCACGTCGAAGCGAAGCTCGCGGGAGGGGCCGCCCTCCAACGAGTTCGCTTCGATCTTTTCCGTCGCCCGTGGCCGATGGTTCGCCACGTTTCCCCGACCTTGGACCCAAACAGGCGGCCCTGCGATTGACCTATACCCCTTTTGGGGGATCCCTTCGGAGCTTCACTTTTCGGCGCGAGAGGCTTACGGTGGAGCAATCGCCAGCGAGCTTCGAGCAGATCCGAGCCGTCGGCCTTCGCCCTCCGCGATTGGAGAGCGGGTCCGGCAGCTCCGTATCGCGCGCGGCTTGACCCAAAGCAAGCTCGGCCTGGACAGGTTCACCAAGGAGTACATCAGCCAGATCGAGTGCGGACGCGCGCGTCCGGCAGAGGCGACGCTGGAGTGGCTGGCCGATCGGCTGGGAGTCGATCGGCCGTTTCTCGAGACGGGCATCTCCTCGCCGGAGCAGGAGCGCACTGCCGGCTTGGTCGCACGCGCAGAGGCGGCGGTTGCAGCGCGCGAATACGAACAGGCGCTCGAATGTCTCGAGCAGGCCGGGCCACTGTCACAGGGATGGGAGCCGGGCGTGGCGCTGCGCGCGTTGCTGACGGCCGCTAACGCCCGGTCGGAACTCGGCGGCGTAAAAGAGGCGCTCACCTTCGTCGAACAAGCGCGCGATCTCGTCGAGGGTGACTCCTTCACCGGCGTCGACCGCGCAAACGTTCTCTTCCACATGGGCCGCTGCCGGTACAAGCTGTCCTCGATCCCGACCGCCGTCGCGCTCTTCACGGAAGCATTCGAGCTCATGCACCGCTCCGACCGCATCGACGATCGCCTGCGCTCAAGGATTCTCCGCTGGCGGTCTCGCTGCTACCGGCGTCAGAACGACTTGGAGGCAGCGCGCGAGGATATCGAGGCGGCGCTCGAGCTCTCCGAACGGCTCGGCGACCACGATGCCCTCGCTCACGGCTACTTCCAGGCGTCGATCATCGCGGAACGGAATGGACAGTGGGTGCTCGCGCGCTCGCACGCCGAGCGAGCGAAGGAGCTCTACGAGGAACAGGACGACCGTCTCAGTGTCGGGAGGCTTCTCAACAACCTTGGCGGTCTGAGCTTCCTACTCGGCGATCCCGAAGAGGCCGAGCGTCTCCTGAAGGCCGCGTTCTCGGTCGCGCTGGAGGTCGGAAGCGAACCGGACGCCGCGCAAGCCGTTTCCTCGCTTGCACAGGTGCATTTGCGTACCGGCCAGCCGGAGCTCGCCGAACAACAAGCGCGGCACGCGCTGAGGCTGCTGGACGGGAGGATCGACTTTCTGGACGAACAAGGTAACGCCCAGCTCGTGCTCGGACGCGCCTTGCTCGAGCAGGGAAGGCTCGACGAGGCCGAGCAGGCGATGGCCGTAAGCGAAGCGACCTTCGAGCAGCTTTCCTCGGCGAGCCACCGGGCGGCCGCTTGGACCGCGCAGGCCGAGCTGAGCATTCGCCGCGGCGACGAAGCCAACGCGTTGAGGCTCTACCGCCTCGTCGCCGAGACCCTGCAGGACTTTCGCTTCTAAGATGACGACCATGAGACATGTGGCCGTACTGCTCCTGTTGACGCTCGCCGTCGCGAGTGTGTCGGCGGGTGCCGCCCGCGCCGCCGTCGCTGGTCAGGACACGGCGGTCGTCTATGCGGTTGCGGCGCTTGACGGGTTCTCCGACGGGACGGATCGCATGGTGGACGCGCCTGACGGGTTCTCCGACGGGACGGATCGCACAGTGGACGCGCCCGACGGGTTCTCCGACGGTTCGGATGCCACGGCCTATACGGCTGCGGCGTAACGTCTGACCATCGCGTGAGCCTTAAGCGGCCCGCCCCAACGCCCCCGGTTTCGGGGAGAGGGCGCCGGGGTCTTGCGTTGGCTGCGCGGACGCCCCAACGTACCCCGGGAGTGCCCACGCAGTCGTCACCGGCGGCCCGGTGACGACCACCATGCTACGACGTGTCAGCGAAGAACCACACTGTCGAGAAGGCCAGGATCTCTCAAGAGGGGTAGAGCGGTAGGGACGACCAGACGCGCGCGGCGGAGGCACGATGAGTACGTACACCGCTGAGACATGGCGAGAAGAGTTGGCAGGACGGCGGCGGCGGATGCGCCGTCTGCTGAGCGAGGCGAGTTGCGACCTTGGCCTGATCTTTGGCTCCGACCGGCACGGCCAAGCGTTCCGTTACCTGACCAACTTCGAGCCACTACTGGGTGACATGTGGCTGCTGATCGGCGACGACATCCGCTGCTTCCTCACCTTCCAGTGGCAGATCATCGAAGCGCAGGCGCTGTCGGGGATCGACGAGTGGCAGGGGCGGTTCGATCCCGTACCGCTCGTTGTCGGAGCGCTGCGAGAGAGCGGTGCGCAGCGAGTCGGCGTGGTTGGCCTCGACCGCATGCCGATGCCCGCGTATCAGGCACTCAAGGGCATCCCGCATCTCGAGCTTGTCGACTTGGACGCCGCTTACGCGTTGTTGCGGCGCCGCAAGAGCGCGTTCGAGGTTGGGCTCCTGCGCCAGGCGGCGCGACTCACCGACGAGATGCTTGACGCGGCGCGGGCGCAGATGCGAGTCGGCGCCCGAGAGACGGAGATCGCCGCAGCGCTGGCAGCGATCCCCCTCGCGGTCGGCGGGGAGTGCTCCTTCGAGCCGACGGTGATCAGCGGCGTCAACGATCCAGTGCCGATCCGGCGATCGACTTCGCGAACGCTGGAGATCGGCGACACCGTCATGGTCGACGTGGGAGCAGCCGTCCAGGGCTACCAAGGCGACGCTACGCGCACCTTCGTGCTCGGGACGCCGAGCAGCGCGCAGCGTGAAGCCTGGGACGTCGTTTGTCGCGCTTACGACGCCGCGCTCAGCCTCGCACGCCCCGGCGTTCCCTGCAACGAACTCCACCGAGTCAGCAGCGAAATAATCGAGGGCGCCGGCTTCTCGGTCGCACAGCGGATCGGACACGGCATCGGCCTTGCCACCTCCTACGAATGGCCAAGCCTCGACACCGAGGACGCGCCACTCGAGCCGGGCATCACCATCTGCATCGAGCCGGGCGTCTACGCACCAGGGATCGGAAACATGAAGCTCGAAGACGACCTCGTCATCACCGCTGACGGCTGCGAGCTCCTCACCGAAAGCGACGCGACCCTTGAGGTGCCCGCATGGCGCAGGTGAGTCACGAGGTGACGCCGTGAAGCGTGTGCTGGTGCTTGCAGTTGTCGCCGCCGTTGCTCTCGGTGCCGCGACGGCACCATCGCGCTCTGCGCCGATGTCCAGCTCGTCGGTCCCGCGCTGGGTGAGGACGGCCGTCAACCGTCTTGCCAAGCTCCCGGTGGAGCCTGCCGGGCCGATGACCGGCTATTCGCGCGCGAAGTTCGGGCCCGCTTGGCAAGACGTCGACCACAACGGCTGCGACACGCGCGACGACATCCTCCATCGCGACCTGAAGCCCTTCACGCTCAAGCCGGGATCGAAGTGCATCGTCCTCAGCGGCGACCTCGACGACCCCTACACCGGCAAGATCATCCATTTCGCGCGCGGGGTCGCCACGTCGTCGGCGGTGCAGATCGACCATGTCGTTGCGCTCGCCGCCGCGTGGCGCACCGGCGCTGCGAAATGGAGGGCGCACCGCCGTCTCGCCTACGCGAACGACCCGGACGTCCTTCTCGCCGTCGACGGCCCGGCCAACAACGCGAAGAGTGACAGCGACGCCTCCGAGTGGGTGGCACCGAAGTACTCGTGCCGCTACGTCGCGCAACAGCTCGCGATCAAGAAGAAGTACACCCTCTGGCTCACCCAGGCAGAGCACGACAGAATGGCCGTGGTGCTCGTGTCCTGCTAGGCCGTGCGTGGCCGAGCTCACGCGGGACGAGCCCGATGAGTGTCAGAGCGCGATCATCACCTTGATCGCCTCGCGGTCGTTCATCGCGCGGTAGCCGCCGGGGACGTCCTCGAGCCCGATCGTGCGGTCGAAGACGCGGCCCGGCTCGATCGTGCCCTCGACCACGTCCGGCAGGAGCTCCTCGATGTAGGCGCGCGCAGGTGCGGGGCCGCCGGCGACGGCGACGTTGTTGAAGAACGTCGCAAACGTCGTCGGGATCTGCTCGTGCTGCGGCACACCGACGCGGCCGACGGCGCCACCCGGTCGCGCGATGCCGAGAGCAGTGACCATCGACTCCGTATGGCCGACGCACTCGAGCACGGAGTGGGCGCCTACGCCGCCGGTCAGCTCACGCACACGCTCGACGGCTTCGTCGCCCCGCTCGCTGACGATGTCGGTCGCGCCGAACGCTCGTCCGAGCGCGATCCGGTCGGGGTGCCGCCCGAGCAGGATGATCCGCTCGGCGCCGAGGCGCTTCGCGGCGATGACGCCGCAGAGCCCGACAGCGCCGTCGCCGACGACCGCAGCCGTCGTGCCCGGCGTCACCCGTGCGGCGAGAGCCGCATGGTGACCCGTTCCCATCACGTCGGAGAGCGTCAGCAGGGACGGCATGAGTGCATCGTCCTCACCGACGGGCAACACGACGAGCGTGCCGTCCGCGAGCGGGACGCGCACCGCTTCGCCCTGAGCACCGTCGACGCCGTCTCTGCCCCAGAAGCCGCCGTGGATGCACGAGGTCTGCAGCCCTTCCTGGCAGAAGACGCAGGTGCCGTCGGAGTACGCGAACGGCGCGACGACGACGTCGCCCGGCTTCACCGTGCGGACATCGGTGCCCGCTTCCTCGACGATGCCGATGAACTCGTGGCCCATCGGCCGGCCCGCGTCCTCGTGCTCCATCTGGTTGTACGGCCACAGGTCGCTCCCGCAGATGCAGGCACGGGTGACCCGGACGAGCGCGTCGGTGGGCTCGACGATCCGGGGGTCCGGAAGCGTCTCCACCCGGACGTCGCCGGCGCCGTACATGACAGTTGCGCGCATGTGTCTCCTTCGGTCGTCGTCGCTGCGAAGGCCACTGAAGCACACGCCCGCTGGTCACGGCCGACCCGGTACTGATAGACCCTTCGCGGACCGCGATACCCGACGAGGAGAGA
>JANMQZ010000323.1:0-5924 GCA_031370755.1 Actinomycetes bacterium | reverse complement strand
GGGGCGCGCCCCCCGACCCACTGCGGATGCTCGCTACGCCCCGGCCGGCTGCCCGGTGGCGGCGGACGCGTCGTAGCCGGACTCGATCCGGCCTAGCTCTTCCTCGGTGCCCTGCCGCACCGGCCCCTTGAACCACTTGTGGGCCGAGACGACGTACCAGCCACCGAACAGGAGGAGCGCGCCGCCGACGGTGATCGGCGCGTAGTTGACGACGTTCCAGTTGAAGCCGGTCTTCCACGGGATCCCCGTAGGCGTGATCGGCATCAGGAACAGCACGCAGATGAACCCGATCCACACGATCGCGAGTGGGTCGATCCACTTGTAGTGCTTGCCGAGGTGCCAGGCTCCGCGTTCGAAGCTCTCACCCTTCCGCCAGCGGAGGATGATCGGGAGCACGAACGCGATGTAGAGCCCGATGACGGCGATCGACGTGCCGACGAGGTAGCCGACGACGTTGTTCCAGTACGTCGGGATCATCAGCGCCCAGGAGAGCACGACGATCGCGGCGACGGCATACGTCGGCACGCGGGTGTTCGCGTTTACGCGCCGCCAGTACCGGTGCCCTGGAATCGCGCCGTCACGCGAGAACGCGAACATCATCCGCGACGCTGACGTGACCGACGCCGTGCCGCAGAAGAACTGCGCCACGACCGCGATCACGAGCAGGAACTCCGCCCACTTCGTGCTCATCGACGATTGCCAGATGTAGGTGACGATGTTCGCACCCGCATCGAGGCCGCCCTGCGTGCTCGGGATCGCGAACGTCACCGCGACGAGCAGCGCGAAGCCGAAGATCACCGACACCACGACCGACATGACGATGCCCCAGGCCGCTGCGCGTGCCGCGCCACGGGTCTCCTCGGACATGTGCGCCGAGGCGTCGTAGCCCGTGATCGTGTACTGCGCCATCAGCAAGCCGAGGCCGAACACGAACCAGAACACAGGACTCGACCAGCCGCTTCCGGAGAAGCCCGAGTTGTTGATCGTCTTCGTGAAGACGTAGCTCGCGGACTGGTGATGATCCGGGACGATGATCAGGACGAGCACGATCACCGCGACGCCAGCCATGTGCCACCACGCCGAGATCGAGTTCAGCCCCGCGAGGAGCTTGACCCCGAGCAGGTTCACGAGCAGGTGCAGGGCGATGATCACCGTGAACGTCACGAAGATCGCGTGGCGTGAGAACGGAATCGTCCCCGGGAACCAGAGGTTCAGGAGCGAGGTCGTGAAGATCGCAGCGCCGTAGTCGATGGCCGCAGTGACCGCGATCTGCCCGATCAGGTTGAACCAGCCGGTGAACCAACCCCAGGCAGGGCTGCCGAGCTTCGACGCCCAGAAATAGAGGCCGCCGGCCGTGGGGTAGGTCGACGCGATCTCGCCCATGGCGAGCGCGACGATGATGCAGAAGGTGCCGACGATGAGCCAGCCCCAGGTGATCGCCACCGGGCCGCCCCACTGGAACGCGATGTAGTACGACGTCAGGCAGCCCGCGAGGATCGAGATGATGGTGAACGAGATCGCGAAGTTCGCGAAGCCGCCCATCTCGCGGTAGAGCACCTGCGCGTAGCCGAGCTTGTGGAGCATGCGCGCGTCGTCGTCGTGGGCATGCGTCCCTGGTGCTTCGGAGCTCATCCACCCTCCTTGATCGTGTGAAGCCGCACGTGAAGCTAACCCCTTCGGTCGGACGGTTTCAATGAGATAGGTTCACTTTTGTGCTGAAAGTCGAGGAACTGCGGGCGGACGTGGAGTCGGGGGCGGTCGACACGGTCATCGCCGCCTTCACGGATATGCAGGGCCGCCTGATGGGCAAGCGCCTCGACGCGGAGTTCTTCCTCGAGGAGCTCGACGCGGGCCACACGGTCGAGGGCTGCAACTACCTCCTCGCGCTCGAGATGGATATGGATCCGGTTCCCGGCTACGCGATGGCGAGCTGGGAGCGGGGCTACGGCGACTTCGGGCTCCAGCCGGATCTCGGCTCGCTCCGCCGGGTGCCCTGGCACGACGCGACGGTGCTCGTGCTCTGCGACGTGCAGTGGCACGACGGCTCGCCGGTCGCGCCCTCGCCGCGGCAGGTCTTGAAGGCGCAGCTCGAGAAGGCGAGCGGCATGGGCTACGACGCGATGTTCGGCTCCGAGCTCGAGTTCTATCTCTTCCGCGAGACGTTCGAGGAAGCCCGGGCGAAGCGCTACCACGACCTGACGCCGTCGGTCGGCTACATCCTCGACTACCACATCCTTGCCGCCGGCTACGACGAGCCGTTCATGCGCGCCGTACGCACGGCGATGAAGGCGGCGGGGCTGAAGGTCGAGTCGTCGAAGGGCGAGGCGTGGCCCGGCCAGCACGAGATCAACTTCCGCTACGCCGACGCGCTCAAGACTGCTGACGACCACGTCGTCTACAAGACGGGGCTGAAGACGCTCGCGCACCAGTGCGGGATGTCGGTCACGTTCATGGCGAAGCCCGATCACACGTGGGTCGGGTCGTCGTGCCACATCCATTCGTCGCTCTGGCGCGGCAGCGAGTCCGCGTTCGCCGGCGAGAGCGACGTCTTCAAGCACTACCTCGCCGGGCAGATCGCGTGCGCGTCGGAGCTGGCGATCTTCTTCGCGCCGACCATCAACTCGTACAAGCGCTTCGCGGCCCGGAGCTGGGCGCCGACGACACTCGCGTGGGCCTACGACAACCGGACGTGCGGCTACCGCGTCGTCGGGCACGGCTCGTCGCTTCGGCCCGAGACGCGCATCCCGGGCGCCGACGCGAACCCGTACCTCGCGTTCGCAGCGCTGCTCGCCGCCGGGCTGTACGGGATCGAGGAGAAGCTCGAGCTCGGGCCTGCGTTCGAAGGGAACGCATACGAGTCCGATGTCGAGCGCTTCCCGAGCACGATGCGCGACGCGATCGACCGGCTCGAGCGGGGCACGCTCGCGCGCCGTCTGCTCGGCGACGAGGTCGTCGACCACTATTTGAACTACGCGCGCACCGAGCAGCGGTTGTTCGACGAGGTGGTCACGAGTTACGAGCGGGAGCGGATGTTCGAGCGTGGCTAAGCCACTCGTCGGCATCACGACCTACGTCGAGGACGCGGCGTGGGGGCACTGGCAGCTCGAGGCAGCGCTCATTCCTTACGACTACGTGCGTGCGATCGAGCGCGCCGGGGGGCGTGCGCTGCTCGTGCCGCCGGACGCCGACGGGGTGGAGGAGACGCTCGACGCGCTCGACGGGCTCCTGTTCTCCGGCGGCAACGATCTCGATCCGAAGAGCTACGGCGCAGAGGCGCACGCGGAGACGAGCGGCACGAAGCCGGCGCGCGACCGCGGTGAGCTCGCGTTGCTCGAAGGCGCGCTCGCGCGCGACATGCCGATGCTCGCGGTCTGCCGCGGCTTCCAGGTTCTGAACGTCGCGCGCGGCGGCGACCTCGTGCAGCACCTGCCTGACGCGGTTGGGCACGAGCAGCACCGCGAGGTGAAGGGCGTCTTCTCGGAGCACGGCGTGAAGATCGACGACGCGTCGCGGCTCGGCTCGGTGCTCGGCGAGCGCGCGCCCGTCAAGTCGCACCATCACCAGGGCGTCGGCCGCGTCGGTGAGGGGTTACGCGAGACGGCCTGGGCCGACGACGGCACGATCGAAGCGCTCGAGGATCCCGAGAAGCGCTTCACCGTCGGGGTGCTCTGGCACCCGGAGGCCGGGGAGGACATGAAGCTCTTCGAGGCGCTCGTCGCCGAGGCCGCTGCGTATCGAGCGGAGCGCCGATGAGCACGGTGCTGAACCCGGCGACGGAGGAGCCGCTCGCGGAGCTCGAGGCCGCCGGTGTCGAGGAAACCGATGCGGCAGTTGCGCGGGCGAAAGCGGCGTACCCGGCCTGGCGCGCGGTCGCGCCCGCGGATCGCGCGCGCCTGCTGCGCCGGTTGGCGACGCTCGTCGAGGAGCACCACGAGGAGCTCTCGCGCATCGAGTCGCGCAACGTCGGCAAGCCGATCAGCGGCGCGCGCGGCGAGGTCGGCATGGTCGCGCAGGTCTTTTACTTCTACGCGGGCGCGGTCGACAAGCACTACGGCGAGACGATCCCCGTCGCGGGCGGCGTCGACATGACGTTCCGCGAGCCGCTCGGCGTCGTCGGGCTGATCACGCCGTGGAACTTCCCGCTCAACATCGCGTCGTGGAAGATCGGGCCGGCGCTCGCCTGCGGCAACACGATCGTGATCAAGCCGGCCGAGCTGACGCCGCTCTCGACCGTGCGGCTCGGCGAGCTCGCGCTCGAGGCCGGGATCCCCGAGGGCGTGCTCAACGTCGTCGTCGGCAAGGGCTCGGTCGTCGGGCAGCGGCTGATCGAGCATCCCGATGTCGCGAAGATCGGTTTCACCGGCTCGACTGAGGTCGGACAGATGGTGATGCGCGGTGCGGCGTCGACGATCAAGCGCGTCACGCTCGAGCTCGGCGGTAAGTCGGCGAACGTCATCTTTGCGGACGCTGATCTCGAGCGGGCGGCTGCGTCCGCGCCGTATGCGGTGTTCGACAACGCGGGACAGGACTGCTGCGCGCGCTCGCGCATCCTCGTAGAGCGCTCCGCGTACGACCGCTTCGCGGAGCTGCTCATCGCCGCCACCGGCAAGCTGAAGGTCGGCGATCCGGCGGACGACGCGACGGAGATGGGGCCGCTGATATCGGCGGCGCCTTGTGAGACGGTCGCGTCGTTCGTCGAAGGCGAGCCGCTCTTCCGCGGCGAGGCGCCGACCGGCAAGGGCTTCTGGTATCCCGCGACGCTCGTCGAAGCGCAGCCCGGTGACCGGATCGCGCGCGAGGAGGTCTTCGGACCTGTAGCGGCGCTGATCCCGTTCGCGGACGAGGCCGAGGCCGTGCAGATCGCGAACGACTCCGACTACGGGCTCTCGGGCTCGATCTGGACACGCGACGGCGGGCGCGCGTTTCGTGTCGCGCGTGCGATCGAGACGGGCGTGCTCTCGATCAACTCCAACGCGTCGGTGCGGCCCTCGACGCCGTTCGGCGGCTTCAAGCAGAGCGGCTTCGGCCGCGAGCTCGGCATGCACGCGATGGCCGGCTACAGCGAAGTGAAGAACGTCTTCTACTCGACGGAGGGCTGATGGGGCGCTTGGACGGCAAGGTCTGCGTGATCACGGGTGCGGGCGGCGGCATGGGCGCCGACGCGGCCGAGGTGTTCACGCGCGAGGGTGCGAAGGTCTGCGTCGCCGACGTCGACGCGGCCGCGGCGGAGAAGGTCGCCGCGGGTGTCGGCGGGCTCGCCGTGCAGGTCGACGTCGCCGACGAGGCGTCCGTCGAGGCGATGTACCGGGCTGCGGCCGCCGAGTTCGGCGGCATCGACGTGCTCTACAACAACGCGGGCATCTCGCCGGCCGACGACGACTCGATCCTCGACACGTCGCTCGAAGCGTGGGAGCGCGTGCAGGCGGTCAACACGCGGGGCGTCTTCCTCTGCTGCAAGCACGGCATCCCGTATCTGCTCGAGCGCGGCGGCGGCTCGGTGATCAACGACGCGTCGTTCGTCGCCATCGTCGGCGCCGCGACGTCGCAGATCTCGTACACCGCGTCGAAGGGCGCCGTGCTCTCGCTCTCGAAAGAGCTGGGTGTGCAGTTCGCGCGGCAGGGCGTGCGCGTGAACGCTCTGTGTCCGGGGCCTGTCGAGACTCCGCTGCTGCTGCGGATCTGGAGCGAGACGCCCGGCGCCGCCGAGCGCCGCCTCGTGCACGTGCCCATGGGGCGGATGGCGAAGCCGCGCGAGATCGTGAACGCCGCGCTCTTCCTCGCGAGCGACGAGTCAAGCTACGTCAACGCCGCAACGTTCCTCGTGGAGGGCGGGCTGACGGCGGCGTACGTCACCCCCGAATAGGAGATGCCAGGCACCAAAGGTGCCTGGCACCGCTTCGGATCGCCGCTTTGGACTGCGAGCC
>JANMQZ010000235.1:0-16337 GCA_031370755.1 Actinomycetes bacterium | reverse complement strand
GTGCAACCAGGTTGCTCTGCAACCTGGTTGCAGGTGTTGACGGCTCGGTCTTCCTGGGGAACGGCAGGTCGTGCCAGACCACGCGCGACCCCTCGAGCCAGAGCTCCCCCACGCCCCAGCTTTCGACCTCGTACGCCACATGCGTCACCGCCATTGCTCCCAATCCTAGAATCGACCATATGAGCTCCCACGGAATCTTCCGCGTGCCCGATCCGGTCAACGAGCCCGTCCGCAGCTATGCGCCGGGTTCGCCCGAGCGCGAGGAGCTGCGCATCCGGCTCACGGAGCTCGAGTCGCAGCAGCTCGACCTCCCGCTCGTGATCGGCGGGGAGGAGATCCGCACCGGCAACACGTTCGAGGCCGTCGAGCCGCACAACCGCTCGCACGTGCTTGCCTCCGTGCACAAGGGCGGCGCGAAGGAGGTCGAGCGCGCGATCGCAGCGGCCGGCGAAGCGGCCCACGACTGGTCGCGCACGCCCTGGGAGGAGCGCGCCGCCGTGCTGTTGCGGGCGTCGGAGCTGCTCGCCGGACCGTGGCGGCAGACGCTGAACGCCGCGACGATGCTCGGGCAGTCGAAGACGGCGCACCAGGCCGAGATCGACTCCGCATGCGAGCTGATCGACTTCTGGCGCTTCAACGTCAAGTACATGACGCGCATCTACGAGGAGCAGCCGATCTCGTCGCCCGGTGTCTGGAACCGACTCGAGTACCGGCCGCTCGAGGGCTTCGTCTTCGCGGTGACGCCGTTCAACTTCACGGCGATCGCGGGCAACCTGCCGACATCGGCGGCGCTCATGGGGAACACGGTCGTCTGGAAGCCCGCATCGACGGCTGCGTACGCCGCGCATTTCCTGATGAAGCTGTACGAGGAGGCGGGGCTTCCGCCCGGCGTGATCAACCTCGTCTACGGCTCGGGGTCGGAGATCGGCGACCCGGTGCTCGCGAGCCCCGGCCTCGCCGGGATCCACTTCACCGGCTCGACCGCGGTCTTCAACGGCATGTGGCGAAGCGTCGCCTCGAACCTCGAGCAGTACCGCAACTACCCGCGCATCGTCGGCGAGACCGGCGGCAAGGACTTCATCGTCGCGCACCCGTCCGCCGACGTCGACGCCGTCGCAACGGCGATCCTGCGCGGCTCGTTCGAATACCAGGGTCAGAAGTGCTCCGCCGCCTCGCGCGTCTTCGCGCCGTCGAACCTCTGGCCGGAGATCCGGGACCGGCTCGTCGAGGAGGTGAAGACGCTCAAGGTCGGCAACGTCTCGGACTTCGGCAACTTCATGGGCGCCGTCATCGACGCCGGCTCCTTCAAGACGCAGAAGGACGCGATCGACGAGGCCTCGGCCGCGAACGGCAAGGCGAAGGTGCTCGTCGGGGGTGGCTACGACGACTCCGACGGCTGGTTCGTCGAGCCGACCGTGATCGAGACGAGCGATCCGAACTTCCGGACGATGAAGGAGGAGCTCTTCGGCCCCGTCGTGACCGCGTTCGTCTACGACGAGAAGAAATACGCCGAGACGCTCGATCTGATCGACGGCGGCGCGCCGTACGGCCTGACGGGCGCCGTCTTCTCACGCGACCGCAGCGGCGTCGACCAGGCGCAGGAGCGCCTCCGCTACGCGGCGGGCAACTTCTACGTGAACGACAAGCCGACGGGGGCGGTCGTCGGCCAGCAACCGTTCGGCGGGGCGCGCTCGTCGGGCACGAACGACAAGGCGGGCTCGATGTGGAACCTGATCCGCTGGGTGTCGCCGCGGACGATCAAGGAGCTCTTCGTCGCGCCGACCGACTACCGGTACCCGTTCCTCGGGCCGGACGCCTAGCCCTGGTCGGGCTGCTGCTCGGCGACCTCGGCCACGGCAGCGGCGAAGCGCTGAACGTCCTCGACGAAGTCGGCCACGAGGTCGACGTACCAGGTGTGCTCCTCGAGGTCGTCCGCGATGTAGTGCAGCTCCATGCCCAGGACTCTGGACCTCGCACGTAAGCGAAGCGTGATCTCTCGGTAAAAAAGCTGCGATCCAAAAGCGGTGCCAGGCACCCGCTGCGCGGGAGCCAGGCACCTAGCCGCGGCCGGTCTTGTGGAGCTGCGCGTAGATCGAGCGCGCCGTCTTCGCGGGGACGCCCGGCACGCCCTCGAGCTCCTCGGGGGTCGCCTCGAGCATCTCGTCGACGGAGCCGAAGTGGTTCAGGAGCGCGCGCCGGCGGGCGGGCCCGATCCCCTCGAGGTCGTCGAAGATCGAGGCGAAGCCGCGCGTCTCGCGCCGCTGCCGGTGGAAGTCGAGGGCGAAGCGGTGCGCCTCGTCGCGGATCCGCTGGAGCAGCTGAAGGCCGGCGTTGTGCCGCGGGAGCACGATCGGTTCGCTCTGGCCCGGCACGAAGACCTCCTCGATCCGCTTCGCGAGCGCGATCACCGCCACCCGCGGCAGGTCGTACGCCTGCATCGCGGCAAGGGCCGCCGAGAGCTGCCCCTTGCCACCGTCGATCACGACGAGGTTGGGAGCCGAGGCGAACGACGCGTCATGCGTCTCGCCGGTCCCGTCGGACAGGCGTGCGAACCGGCGTGAGATCACCTCGGCCATCGCGGCGAAGTCGTCCGGGTCGGCGCTCGCGTCCTTGATCCCGAACTTGCGGTAGTCGGACTTCTTCGGCATCGCGTCCTGGAAGACCACCATCGAGCCGACCGGGTCCTGGCCCATCGCGTGTGAGATGTCGTAGCACTCGATGCGGAGCGGCAGCGACTCGAGGTTCAGCGCCTCGCGCAGCTCCTCGAGCGCCTCGACGCGCCGCGCCCGCTTCTGATCGGTCGCGGCCTGGTCGGTCACGAGCGACTGCTGCGCGTTCTCGTCGGCGAGCTGCTGCAGCCGGCGCTTCTCGCCGCGCTCCGCGGAACGCACCTCGACCTTGGCGCCGCGCTTCTCCGACAGGAACTCGGCGAGCGCCGACAGGTCGCCCGCCTCGCGCGGGACGACGATCTGCGGCGGCACGCTCGGCGCCGAACCGTAGTACTCGAGGCAGAACGCCTCCAGCACCGTCGTCAGGTCCTGGCCCTCGACGTTCTCGAGATGGAACGAGTGCCGGTCGACCATCTTGCCGCCGCGCAGTGGGAAGATCTGCACGACCGCGCGGTCGCCCTCCGCCGCGAAGCCGACGATGTCGGCGGTGCCCACCGACTGGCGCTCGACGGCCTGCCTCTCGACGAGGTGCTGCACCGCGAAGAGCCGGTTGCGGTAGCGGGCCGCGTCCTCGAAGCGTTCCGCTTGCGCGGCGGCGTTCATCTTCTCCTCGAGCTCGCGCTGGATCGGACGCACGTCGCCGGAGAGGAACTCTATGACGCTGTCGATGATCGCGCGGTAGTCCTCCTTCGAGACGTAGCCGACACACGGAGCCAGGCACCGCTCGATGTGGTAGTCGAGGCACGGGATGCCGGAGTGCCGCCCCGGCTTCGGGCCTTCGCACGGCCGGTACGGGAAGACGCGATTGAGGACGTCGAGCGTCTCGCGCACCTTCTTCGCATTCGCGTAGGGGCCGAAGTACCAGACACCGCGCCGGTGGCGCTCGCGCGTGAACATCACGCGCGGGTACTCGTCTTCGACGGTGACCGCGATGTACGGGAACGACTTGTCGTCGCGCAGACGGACGTTGAATGGCGGCCGGTGGCGCTTGACGAGGTTCTGTTCGAGATGGAGCGCCTCGACCTCGGAGCCCGTGACGATCACCTCGATGTTCGCGACCCGGCTCGGCAGGAGCGCGATCTGCGCACGGCCGTCCTGGCCCTTCTGGAAGTACGAGCGGACGCGCGGGCGGAGCGACTTCGCCTTGCCCACGTAGAGGACGTCGCCCTTCGCATCCCGGAAGAGGTAGACCCCCGGCTTCGCGGGCAGCGTCGTCAGCTGTCCCTTCACACGTTCTTCCATCGCCCTGGCTACCGTAGCCAAGTCGATGAGGGCCACGATCCTGCGCCTGTGCGTCGTTCTGGCGACCGCGTTCGTCCTCGCGCCGGCGGCCCGCGCGGGAGGCCCGGCGCTCGTGCTCGGCGCGACCGAGGACGCCGTCCGCGCGCCGACGCTCGCCGGCGCGAAGGCGGAGATGGACCTGCTCGTCCTCGCCGGCTTTCGCGGCGTGCGCATCACCCAGATCTGGGCGCCCGGCAACCGGACGGTGTCGGCGCACGACCGGACGATCCTCGAGAACGTCGCCGCCGCGGCGAAGCTCGACCACGTCACTGTGCTGACGAGCATCACGAACCAGGGCAGCCGCACCACCCCGCTCTCCGACGACGACCAGGCGGACTTCGCTGCCTACGCCGCATCCGTCGTGAAAGCCGTGCCCGAGTTGAAGATCGTCATCATCGGCAACGAGCCGAACCTCAACCGCTACTGGCTGCCGCAATTCGCCGACGACGGCACCGACGCGGCGGCGCCGGCCTACGAGAGCCTCCTCGCCCGGGCGTACGACGCCGTGAAGGCCGTGGCGAGCGGCATCACGGTGCTCGGCGGTGCGGTCTCGCCGCGCGGAGGCGACGTCGCGGGCGGCATCCGCCCGACGCACTCGCCGACCATGTTCATCCACGACCTCGGACGGGCGTACCGCGACAGCGGCCGGACCGATCCGATCATGGACGGCTTCGCCTTCCACCCGTACGAAGACAACTCGAGCATCGCACCCGTGGAGGGCGCGCATCCGAACTCGACGACGATCTCGCTCGCCGACTACGACAAGCTCGTCGCGCTCCTCGGCGAGGCGTTCGGCGACTACGCGCTGCCGATCTGGTACGACGAGTTCGGCGTCGAGTCGCAGATCCCGGCGGCGAAGCAGGCGCTCTACACCGGCACGGAGCCGGCGACGACGAAGCCTGTGCCGGAGGCGACGCAGGCGGCGTACTACCGGCAGGCCGTGCAGCTCGTGTTCTGCCAGCCGAACGTGCGCGGGCTCTTTCTCTTCCACACCGTGGACGAGAAGGATCTCGCCGCGTGGCAGTCGGGGCTCTACTACGCCGACGAGACGCCGAAGACGAGCCTCAAGGCAACGAAGCGCGCGCTCGACGAGTCACGGCGCGGCGTCATCGCGCACTGCGACGGGCTCGCGCTGCCGGTGAAGCCGAAGCTCACGCAGCGCGGCGCAGTGGTGACGCTCGACTGCGATCTCGACTGCACGTACGTCGCCCAGCTGTACCGCCTACCCGGGAAGCTGCTCGCGACGAGGCGCGGCCGCGCCATCGGCGGCACGCCGGCGACGCTGCCGTTGCGCGTCCCGAAGGCGGCAGCGTCGTACCGCATTCGCCTGTCGGCGAGCGCCGCGGTCAACCCGGGAAAGCCTGCGCAGCTGCGCTTCAACGTGCGGCACGGCTAGCATTGACGCCGTGGAGGGGCAGTACGTCGCGTACACGTTCTACCGCGTCGACCCGGCGTGGCGGCGGCTCCCGGTCGAGGAGCGCCAGGCCGGCAAGGACGCGTTCGCGGACGTCGTCGCGGACTTCGCCGACCGCTTCGACCACCTGCGCGCATACACGACGACCGGCGTGCGCCCGGAGACGGACTTCTTCCTCTGGAAGATCACCGACCGCTACGACGCCCTCGGCGAGCTCGGCGCCGCGCTGAACGGGACGCCGCTCGCGGGCTGGCTCGAGACGCCGTTCTCGTACCTCGCGACGACGAAGGCATCGCAGTACACGAGCGCCCGGCGCGCCCGGAAGCTCGTACCGCAGGGCTCGTCGTACCTCGTCGTCTACCCGTTCGAGAAGGTGCGGCCGTGGTACGCGCTCCCGGAGGCCGACCGCCAGCGCGCGATGGACGAGCACATCACGATCGGGCGCGACGAGTTCCCGGGGATCAAGAACCACACGAGCTACTCGTTCGGCATCGACGACCAGGAGTTCATGACGGCGTTCGAGTGCGACGAGCCGGCCGACTTCATGCACCTGATGCTGCGTCTCCGCGACAGCGAGGCGTCGGCGTACACGCTGCGCGACACGCCGATCTTCGTCGGGCAGCACGTGACGATCCGCGAGGCGCTTGCTGCTCTCGACGGCGCTTCGTCGCGGGTCGAGTTGTAACTCGGCCGCGCAGCGGCCGACTTCAGGGGTCTTCGCGCGTTACTTGCGCCTACGAATACGTGTGCTGATCGCGCCACGTGCGGTACATCGCGAAGCCGCAGCCGATGAGCACGCCGATGAAGGCGAGGATCTGGACGCCGTGCGCGCCGCCGTACCAGTTGGCGCCCAGGTCGGCGACGAGGAGCAGGGCGGCACCGTAGAAGACGACGCGGGCGCGGACACTCCACTGCCCGATCTCCTCGCGCCGCTCGCGCCACATGAGGTAGATGAAGAACGCGATCGCGAGGAAGAACGCGATCCGGGCGACGATGAGCAGCGCGACGAGCGTCACCTCGAGCCGCAAGAGGACGATCGCAACTGCGATCGCCGCGATGATCAAGAACCCCCGCAGCGTCGGGTTCATCCGGGAGAAGGCGTATCTCATGTGCCTGTCATGTATGCCCGCACGGCGAGCGCTCCTGCGACCAGCGTAGCTCCCGCGAACCACGCGAGCCGCCGGCGCCGATCGACCGGCGCGTAGAGCCACGGCGAGAGCGCGGCGAGCAGCGACAGCGAGCCGTAGAGGTAGTGGAGGCGGTGCGGCGCGCGATGGTGGTCGCTCAGCAGAAGCAGGCCGAGCCCGACCTGGGCGATCAGGAGCGTCTGGGCGAGCGCGATCAGGTGCGTCACGATCCCCCGCGGCTCGCGCCGGCGGTAGTACGCGAGGCCGGCGAAGATCGCGGCGCCCCACGTGCCGGCGAGGACAAGGAATGCGACGGTGCGGTGCGCCGTTAGCATCGGCGGCGAACGCTACAGGGAGGATAAGACTGTGATCGAGGAAGGCAAGCCCGCTCCGGACTTCGAGCTGACGAGCGACAACGGCGAGAGCGTCAAGCTCTCGGAGCTCCGGGGCAGCCCGGTGGTTCTCTACTTCTACCCAAAGGACGACACACCGGGCTGCACGACGCAGGCCTGCGGCATCCGCGACGCGTACGGCGAGTTCGAGCGCGCGGGCGCGGTGGTGCTCGGCGTCTCCCCCGACGACGAGGCCTCGCACGTGAAGTTCCGCTCCAAGTACGAGCTTCCGTTCACGCTGCTCGCCGACACCGACCACGCCGTTGCGGAGCAGTACGGCGCCTGGGGCGAGAAGACCTTCGCGGGCAAGAGCTACCTCGGCGTGAACCGGTCGACGTTCGTGATCGGAGCGGACGGCACGGTCAAGAAGGTGATGCACGACGTGAAGCCGGCGACGCACGCCGACGACGTGCTCGCCGCGCTCGCGAGCTGACGCGGAAATCACCCGTTCGAGGGACTACCCGTCCCCCGATGGGGTGGTGCCGAGCGCATGCGCGCGGGCGGAGACTCGCACCAAGGACCCCTCAGTCTGATGCAGCTCCGCCTCCACGACCCGGTGTACACCGACCGGCTCGCTGCGTACCTTCGCAGCGTGGGCCAGCGGCCGGTCGTCGGCGGCCCCGATTCGGTCGAGATCGAGGCGGAGCAGGCAGAGGTCGAGGTGTACCTCCGCGTCTGGAAGGTGCTCTACCCAGACGCGGAGGTCGAGATCCTGCAGTAGGAGGGTCTGGCGGAATGGTGCTCGTTGCAGGGGTGCGATGGACGTCGCCATGCAAGGACGCAGGGAGCCCCGATAGCTTTGATATCGGGGCGACTGAGGACACCGCAGGGCGGCGTCCAGCGCAGCCCTGCGGCTCAGCCACTATTTCGCTAGACCCTCCCTAGTGGATCAGGGTGACGACGCGGGCGCCGAGGTTCGGCTCGCCGCTGTTCGTGACCGCCGGGATGCCCTCCCACGTGATGTCCGTGAAGCTCCCGTAGATCGTCCCGCCGTTACCCTGCACGGCGTAGCCCGACAGGCGGAACCCCACCCAGGCGATGACGTGGTAGACGGCATTCGTCCCTTGCCCGGTGAGCGTGTCGTAGACCGGGAACATCAGCACGGTGCCGATCCGCGCGTCGAGCGCGTCGTCGACGTTGGACGAGTTGAACTTCGCGCCGGTGTTCGACGAGTAGTTCCCGAGCCCGAGATAGCCGTTGTACCCGTTCTGGATCCAGTCGCCGAGCATGCTGGCGCCGTTCCCCTTGCCGTTGTCGAGATCGAGCAGGCCGAACGCTCCCGGCGCGCTGAGCCTGCTCAGCGGCAGCGACGTCGGCTCGTTGAAGCACGGGCAGTTGACGCCCGCGAGCATCGGGTGCGTGATGTTGACGGTGATCGGCGCGACGTACCGCGCCTGGCCCATCAGCTCGTTCCGTGCCGTTGCCTCGGCCCGAACGGGCACCGTTGCGACCCCGAAGACCTTGGAGAAGAAGGTCGGCGCGTTCTTGTCGACCTTCACGGTGATCGAGTCGTCAGGGACGACGGTCCCGGTGATGGTGATGCCGCTCGGCGGCAACGTGAAGCCGTTCTTCTGCGCGTACGTCACTGCGAGCCCGCCGGCGGTCGAGACGTCGGTCGGCAGCTCTTGTGCGCCCGCGAGCGCGGCGGCGTCGGCCTGCGACTGCAGGTTGCGCTGCGAGCGGTACCACGAGCCCACGTCGATCACGAGACCGGCCATCCCGAGCAGGACGACCATCCACACGACCGACAGCACTACGGCCTGTCCGGACTCGCTCAGTCCGGCGGCCTTCGCCCGCTTCGCCCTCAGTTTGCGACCAGCCACGCCACTCTCCTCGGCTCAGCACGGCCGCAGGCGTGCGTGTGTTGTCCAGAGGATTGTCAGCACAAGCGGGCCCGCAGACAATCCCCCGCCTGAGCGAACCGGAAGAATCGAATCGCGCCGACAACGCCCGAGAGCAGCGGCCTACTCCCGTCCGCCGCCGGCGCAGGTCCAACCTAACGGGCGCCCGCCCCGTGCGGTACTACACCTGCGACCGGGTCGCGCCTCCGGCCACCGGCTCGCTCGAGGGGCCGCCCTCAAACGCGCCGGTGGCCGCAGAGCGCCGACGCTCCTGCAAGTGAATCCCTGGAAGCCCAATCACGCATCCCTCTTTGGAGGGACAGAACGTGGCCGCCGGTCGCCGCTCTCCACTCCTAGACGCGCAAGAGCGGCCTTCTCTTCCCTCGCGGGGCAAGTTGCGCGACCAGCCGGTCGATGCATAGGCCTTCGAGCGCCCTCCACAGTCGGCTAGTCCGTTCGAGAGCCACAACGTAGGAATTTCCCGGGCGCGCGCTCACGCCTCACAGGTTGGGGCTCTACGAGAGAGGCGCTACGAGCAGACGATCAGGTCGCACGCAGGGAAGGCGCCGCTGTCGCCGCGGTCGTAACGCACGACAACGCTCTCCTCCTGCCCGCGGTAGAAGCCGATCACGTTGCCGACGCGCCCGTTCGGTACGCGGACGCGCGCGTGGAGTGGAATGGCCTCCGCGCGCGACTGGGGCAAGGACGGTGCTGGGAGGGTGCGGCCGACGGGGCTCATGCACCAGACCATAGGCGCGTTACCAGCCGTCAACATCTGGGGAGCGTAAAACTCTCGGGCGGATGCGAGGTCTATTCGAGGGCGTCGAGGAGAGCACGATTGCCGGCGCTCTCTGTGAGAGCTGGGGATTCGACGTCCAGTCGCTCGAATATGCGGCCGTCGGGGCAGGCAGCTACCACTGGCTCGCGGAGGCGGCAGACGGGACGCGCGGCTTCGTCACGGTCGACGATCTCGACGGCAAGCTCTGGCTCGGGGACACGCGCGAGGCCGTCTTCGAGGGTCTCGAGCGGGCCCTCGACACGGCGCGGGCGCTGCACGACCACGGCCTGCCGTTCGTCGCCGCGCCGCTCCCGACGGCTGACGGCTCGACCCTCCGCCGCCTCGGGCCCCGGCACACGGTGGCGCTCTTCCCCGCCGTCGACGGCGAGGCGAGCGAGTGGGGCGAGCACGGCGACGCCGGTCGGGCAGCCGTGTTCGAGCTGCTCGCCGAGCTCCATGCCGCGACGCCCGCGGTCGCCGCGACCGCGGCAACCATCGGCCTCGAGATTGCCGGCCGACGGCACGTCGAGCAGGCGTTGCGAGAGCTCGATCGTTCCTGGGCGGGCGGGCCGTTCTCCGAAGCGGCGCGCGAAGGGCTGGCTCGCCACGCCGCGCGGATCGTCGAGCTGCTCGGCCTGGCCGACCGGTTCGCCGCCGACGTCGCGGGACGCGGCGCCCCGTGGGTGCGCTACTTCCGGCTCACGTGGGATCTCAAAGACCTCGCGGAGTACCTCAACCTGTTTCGCTCACCGCACCGCGTCGACGAAGACACCGCGCGCGAGGTCGAGTTCGTGCGGAACTGCGGCTCGATTCGGGATCAGTGGGCAGCCTTCCTCGACTGACCCGGGTATGCGGATGAGAGGACTTGAACCTCCACGAGCTTTCGCCCACACGGACCTGAACCGTGCGCGTCTACCAATTCCGCCACATCCGCGCGGACGGACAGTGTAGCCAGGGGCGCGACGCGCAGCAGCCGCGTGTACCGTGTCGATCCTGCGTCGCTTCGCCCTGTTTCCGCCAGCCGTTCTGGGGTCGCTCATCCTGCTTGCCGCCGCCGGCGCAGGCACAGCGGCCGGCCCACCCGGCTCCGCGAAGGCGGGGCTCGTCGAAGTTGTCGTGACGCTGCCGCAGCCGTCGCTCGCCGAGGCGGTCGTGCGCGACCACGGGCTCGCAGCGCGGACGACCGTGCACCGGCGGCTCGACGTGCGCACACTGGCGAGCGTCTCGTATCTCCGCACGCTCGCCTCCGCGCAGCGCACGCTGCAGGCGACGATCCAGGCGCGCATTCCGGCAGCGCGCGTGCACTGGCACTACGGCGTCGTCCTGAACGGGATCGCGGTCGCGCTGCCGGCCGCGCAGCTCGCGGAGCTGCGCCGCATCCCCGGCGCCACCGTGTGGCCGAGTGTCACCTACCACGCGCAGTTGAACCGGACGCCGGCTCTGATCGGCGCGACGACGGTGTGGGGGCCGACGCTCGCGACGGCGGGCGAGGGCATCAAGATCGGGATCATCGACGACGGCCTCGACCAGAGCCACCTGTTCTTCTCGCCGGCCGGCTTCGCCTACCCAGCCGGCTTCCCGAAAGGGAACACGCAGTTCACCACGCCGAAGGTGATCGTTGCGAAGGCGTTCGCGCCGCTGGAGCCGGCCTGGAAGTACGCGAACACGCCGTTCGACCCGGATAACTCCGAACACGCGACGAACGTCGCGGGCATCGCGGCCGGCGACCACGACACGATCGCGACGGTCGTGAGTGGCCGCGTGCGCGCGTCCGGGATCGCGCCGAGCGCGTACCTCGGCAACTACAAGGTGCTCACCGTGCCGACGTCCGACTTCGGGCTCGACGGCAACTCGCCGGAGATTGCGAAGGGAATCGAGGAGGCCGTCAAGGACGGGATGGACGTGATCAACCTCTCGCTCGGCGAGCCGGAGATCGAGCCGACGCGCGACATCGTCGTGCAGGCGATCAACAGCGCCGCCGACGCGGGCGTCGTCCCGGTGATCGCGGCCGGCAACGACTTCGGCGAGGCGGGCAAGGGCTCCGTCGGTTCGCCCGGCAGCGCGGCGAAGGCGATCACCGTCGCGGCGTCGAGCGAAGGCGACGCCGGACCGGCGGATGTGATCGCGGGTTTCTCGTCGAGCGGGCCGACCCCGATCTCGCTGCAGATGAAGCCTGACGTGACCGCGCCGGGCGTCGACATTCTCTCCTCGCTGCCCGGCAACCAGTGGTCGGATCACGACTGGAGCGGCACGAGCATGGCGTCGCCGCACGTCGCCGGCGGGGCCGCGCTCCTGAAGCAGCGCCACCCGACCTGGACTGTCGCGCAGATCAAGTCGGCACTCGAGTCGACCGGCGACCCGGTGCACCCGGTCGGGTCGACGGGCGAGGTCACGCCGCTGCGCGAGGGCGGCGGCCGCATCGATCTCCCCCGCGCCGACAACCCGCTCATCTTCACCGACCCGACCGGCCTCTCGTTCGGACTCGTGAAGCGCGGCGCCACCGCCTCGCAGCAGCTTGCGCTCACCGACGCGGGCGGCGGCGCGGCCGCGTGGATCGCGACGGTCGCCTCTCAGGTAGCACCACACGGCGTGACGGTCGCGCTTTCCGCGCCGGTCGCCGCCGCCGGAGCGTCGCTCGGCGTGACCGTCACCACGGCCGGCGACGCCGTGGAAGGCGACGCGACCGGCTTCATCGTGCTCACGCGCGGCACCGACGTGCGGCGCGTTCCGTACTGGCTGCACGTCGAGGTTCCGCAGCTTGCGGGCGAGAAGCACGCGACGATCTCGCGCACCGGGCTCTACGGCGGCAACACCGCCGGCGGGCCGTCTCGCGTGTCGAGCTACCGCTACCCAGAAGGCGGCCTCTCCTGCAACTGCCCGACCGGCGTGCAGACGAATCTCAGCGGGCCTGAGCAGGTCTTCCGGTTCACGCTCAAGAAGCCGGTCGCGAACTTCGGCGCAGTCGTCGTCACCCGCGCGCGCGGCGTGCGCGTCTCACCGCGTCTCGTCGTCGCCGGCGACGAGAACCGCCTCGTCGGCTACACCGCGATCCCCGTCGACCTCAACCCGTATGCCGACTTCGGCCGCGTCGTCCCGGTCGTCGGCGCGGTCTCGCCCGCCCCGGGGGCGTTCGACCTCGTCTTCGACACCCCCGCCGGCGGCAAGGCCGGGAAGTTCACCTTCCGCTTCTGGGTGAACGACACGACGCCGCCGACGATCCGGGCCCTGCCGGGCAGCAGCCGGACGATCCGCCTCGCCGTCACGGACAAGGGCTCGGGCGTCGATCCGGCGTCGCTCCTCGTGAAGATCGACAGCACGGTGCGGAGCTTCACGTTCGTGCGCGGCATTCTCACGATCCGCAACGTCACGGCAGGCAGGCATACGGTCAACCTCGCCGCCTCCGACTTCCAGGAGGCGAAGAACATGGAGAACGTCGGGCCGATCCTGCCGAACACGCGGACGTTCTCGAAGAGCGTCGTCGTCCGCTAGACATCAGGCCTCTACCGGCGGTACTCGTCCTCCGTCGTCGGCAGGTTCGCGAGGTCGCGCTCGACGCTCGCGGCGAAGTCGTCGGCGTCGGTGCTCTGGACGACGCGAAGCGACGCCTTTCGCTTCGCCCGGTCACGGCGGCGCCGCGCCTCGGCACCGACGCGCGTCTCCAGGCGTGCACCGAGCCGGGGCCACTCCGCACCGATCACGACGGCGACGGCCAGTGCGAGCAGGGCGATGTACAGCCAGCTCACTGCCCTCGATAGTACCCCAGGGCTAAACCGATAGGCCCTCTCGGCCGATATGTCTCAGCATGAGCGGCCAGCTTCTCGTGCTGTACCTCTTTCTCTGGGCGACCTTGATGCGCGCCCTCCTCGTGAAGGTGCGCGTGCTCCCGGCGACCTGCGCCCGGTGCGGTCTCGCGTACGAGCGGCAGAGGCTCGGCGAGAGCGTCTGCCACTGCCACGACTAGAGGAAAGGCACGCCGAACAGAAGGAGCAGCGTGGCCGACCCGGCCAGCGCGGCGACGGCTGCGCCGCCGACGGCGAACCGGTGCGAGCGCTTCTTCGGCGTCACCCGCTCGGTGTGATGGAGCGCACGATCGAGGGCGGCCTCCGCCCAGCGGAACTCGAGCGCGAGCAGGCCGAGGCCGGCGGCGACGAGCGGCAGGCCCGGGCCGGGCAGGACGAGGAGCGCGATTCCGGCGGCCAGCGTCGCGAAGCCGCCGAGCGCGACGGCGGCGCGGACGGAGAGCCGGCGCTGCCGGTGACGCGCGCGGCGCTCGCGGATGCGGTCGCGGGCGGTCACGCGACCGCGGCCCCGAGCAGGTCGCCGAGCTTCCGTTCGAGATAGCGGAGATACGGCCCCGGGTCCATCTGCGCGCCGGCGGCTCGCTGGAGCAGCTCCTGCGGCGTGAAGGCGCGGCCGTGACGGTGCACGTTCTCGCGGAGCCAGTCACGGAGCGGCACGAAGTCGCCGCGCTCGAACTGCTCGTCGAGGTCACCGAGATCCGCCTCGGCGCGCTCCCACAGCTGGACCGAGACGACGTTGCCGAGCGCGTACGTCGGGAAGTAGCCCATCGTCATGTCCGACCAGTGGACGTCCTGAAGCACGCCTGCGACGACGTCCGGCGGCTGCAGCCCGAGGTACTCGCGCATCTTCTCGTTGAAGGCCTCAGGGAGGTCCTTCAGCGCGATCTCGCCGGAGAGCATGCCGCGCTCGAGCTCGAAGCGAAGAATGATGTGGAGGCAGTACGTCACCTCGTCGGCATCGACGCGGCGGAACGACGGCTGCACCTTGTTCAGTGCGCGGTGGAAGCGGCGGAGCGACACCTCGCCGAACTGGTCGGGGAACTCGTCCTGGAGCCTCGGATAGAAGTAGCGCCACGTCGAGACACTGCGGCCGACGAGGTTCTCCCACATGCGGCTCTGCGACTCGTGGAACGCGGACGACACGCCCTGCGCAAGCGGCGACCGCGTGTACGCGGGATCGACCTGCCGCTCGTAGATGCCGTGGCCGAACTCGTGCAGGCACGAGAGGATCCCGTGCAGCGAGTCCTCGTGGAAGTTCGTCGTCAGGCGGATGTCTGTCGGCGCGAACGACGTCGCAAACGGATGCACCGTCTTGTCGAGCCGCCACGACGAGCGGTCCATCCCCCACCGCTCGAGCACGGCCATCGCGAACCGCCGCTGCGCGTCTCGCGGGAAGCGGCCCGAGAGGCAGGAGTCGTCGATCGGGTCGGCGTCGGCGACTGCCCGCATCATCGGCAGGAGCACCGCCTTGAGCCTGTCGAAGATCACCTCGACCTCGACCGTCTTCATGCCCGGCTCGTAGTCGTCGAGGACGACGTCGTAGGGGTCGCCGTCGTAGTCGAAGCAGGCGACGTACTGGCGCCGCAGCTCGAGGTTCCGCTCGAGGTGCGGAAGCATGAGCGCGAAGTCCTCCTGCTCGCGCGCCCGCAGCCAGCCCTGGTAGCCGTTCGAGCCGGCGCGCGTCAGCTCGGCGCGCAGCTCAGGCGGGACCCGGACGGCCTTCTCGTAGTCGCGCCGGCCGACCCGGACGAGGGCGGCCTCGAAGGACTCTTCGTCGTGGTCCTCCTCGAACGGACGCAGCTCCTCGAGGAGCGCGCCGAGGTCGGGCGAGACCTGGAGCTCGTGCGCGATCCGGTTCAGGGTCGCGCGCTGCTCGGCGCGGGCCTCGGCCCCGGACGACGGCATCTTCGTCTCCTCGTCCCAGGAGAGGACGCCCGCCGCTTTTTCGACGTCATGGATCTCGCCCAGGCGGCGCCTGAGCTCCTCGAAGCGTTCGTTCATCGCGGGCAGGGTACCGCGTCGATTCGCCGCCCATGGGGCCGGTTCCTCCGAGGCGGAGGACCGGCATGAGGGCCGGGGTGACGGGCCCTCATGCCGGATAGACCGGATAGATAAGAGAGAGAGCCCTCAGCCGCACTGAGTCGCACCGGCGGCTGCGAACGCGGCCTTTGCCCGGTGGTCGTTCAGGTACTGCTTGAGGATCCGGACGAACGAGGCGCTGTCGCCGCGATCCGCCGCGCTGATGGCGGACGAGACCTCGGCGATGTCGGCGCGCATCACGCCGAGTGCGTGTGTGCCGGCCGCCGACGGGTTGGGGATCTTCTTGAGCACGGCGAGCTCCTGGCTCTCGAGCGCTCGCGCGCTGACCGCGAACTTGTAGAGCCCCGACGGCTTGACCGGTGTGGCGAAGAGCTTCTGCGCCTTCGCGAGCCAGACCGTGCAGACCGAGTTCGCCTGCGAGTTCCAGCCGGTGGTCTTCGCCGACGCGACGCCGGGGAGGACAACGGCGCTCAGTGAGAGCGCCACGATGAATCCGAAGAACGTGAGTTTCCGCATGCTCCGGCATCGGGGCCGGAGCTCGACGCTCTCACCCCATAAGGGGTGATAAGTCTTCGACATGCGAGGTCAACTCCGTCGGCCGGGCGTCCGCTTTCTCGCCTACGGCGTCAGCGGGTGGACGCTCGACTCCCTCTTCGTCTGGGCCCACACCGGGCGTCGTCGCCCGAGCGGCCTCCTCAACGTGCCTGTCTACGGGCTGGCGCAGCCGCTCTTCGAGCCCGTCCACGACCGGATCAGGCAACGCCCCCTCGTGCTCCGCGCTGCCGTGTACGGCGCAGGCGTCCTCGGCGTCGAGTATGCGTCCGGCCGGCTGTTGCGCCGGCTCGCCGGCCGCGTCCCCTGGGACTACGGCGACTCCCGCTTCGGCATCGATGGGCTCGTTCGGCTCGACTACCTGCCGTTGTGGGCGGCGTTCGGACTCGGCCTCGAGCGCTTCCACGACTTGCTCACACGCTGAGCGAGGCCGGGCTCCGTTG
>JANMQZ010000230.1:0-3458 GCA_031370755.1 Actinomycetes bacterium | reverse complement strand
GCGCCGTACGAGAGGATCTCCGCGTATACGGTCGCGCCGCGCGCGCGAGCAGCGTCGAGCTCCTCCAGCACGAGCACGCAGGCGCCCTCGCCGATGACGAAGCCCGCGCGAGTGGCGTCGAACGGACGCGACGCCCGCGGTGGATGCTCCTCCTCGGCGACGAGGCCGCGCATTGCACTGAAGCCGGCGAAGATCAGCGGGTGGATGCACGCCTCGGCGCCGCCGGCGAGCACCGCGTCCGCGTCGCCCCGCTTGATCAGCTCCGCCGCTTCGCCGATTGCGTGCGAACCGGTGGCGCAGGCGGACACGGGCGCGTAGTTCGGCCCGCGGAACCCGAGTGAGATCGCGAGCTGGCCGCTCGCCGCGTCGACGAGCACGCTCGGGATGAACGTCGGAGCAACGCGGCTCGGTCCGCGCTCGCGCATCACCTCGGCCTGCTCCATGATCCCGAGGAAGCCGCCGATCGCGGTGCCGAAGAGGATCCCGACCCGGCCGGGATCGTGCACGCCTTCGAGCGCGGCGTCCGCGACCGCCTCGCGCGCCGCGGCGAGCGCGAGGAGGACGTTCCGGTCGAGCTTCCGTGCCTCCTTGTGGGAGGCGACCGTGCTCGGGTCGAACCCCTTCACCTCGGCGGCGATCCGGACGGCCTGCCCGCTCGGGTCGTACGAGTGGACGAAATCGATGCCGCTGCGGCCCTCGACCGCCGCCCGCCAGCTCTCGGGCGCGGTGTTGCCGATCGGCGTGACGGCGCCGAGACCCGTGACTGCCACCCGTCTCATCCAGCCACGTTAGACGCAGGCCGCACCGCGAGGTTGCGCCGAAAGCTCCCGAGGCTTCTTGGAGAATCCTGAGCGAACCAGGATTAGACCGACCGGTCTCGGGGTAAGAAATGTCCAGCCTTCACCCCGCGAAGGTCACCCCCGCAGAAGGAGAGATCGACATGTCAGCACTGGCTGCCGACCTGGTCAAGCCCGGCCTCGTCTTCTTCTACTCGCCCGTGTCCGGGTCGTGCCGCCGCGCCGAGGGCTTTCTCGCCCAGGTGCTCCAGCGCCGCCGCAACCACGGCACGTTCAAGCTCTATCGCGTCGACGAGCAGGAGCGGCCCGACCTGGTCGAGCGCTTCGCGGTCGGGTCGATGCCCACGCTCGTCGTCGTCGAGGGCAAGACCGTGCGCGCCCGGCTCGAGAAGCCGCGCGGCTGCCGCGAGATCGAGACGTTCCTCGCGCCCTGGCTGAAGTGAGCTGCGTCAGCCGAAGCTGATCGTCACCGTCGAGCCGTCCCGCTCGACGTGCAGCGGGATGCGGCGCTCGACCCCGATCGCCCACCCGAGGTCGGCCTCGAAGTCGCACATCCGTGCCGTCTCGAGCACAGGCCCCGGGCCGCCCAGGCGCCTCGGGCCCGTATACGTGAGGACGACCTCCTCGCCCTTGATCTCCGCGCTCGCGGCCGGCCGGAAGTGGACGACGGCGAACGCGTGACCGCGGAGCCGGACCGGCGCGCCGGATCCGCACTCGTTGACGCGCGACGCTGGCTGCCAGCTCGCTGCGACCTGCTGCGGCTTCGACTTGAACTCGAACTGGACGCTCGAGCCTGTCACGTGCACACCGGTGAGATACGCGTTCTCCGGCACGGCGTCGTGCTTCGCCCCGCCGCAGCCCGCTGCTGCGAGGACGATCAGTAGCCCGGCGGCGAGGCATCTCATCGCCGATAGGCTCGCACGGCTGTGCCCGATGCGCCAGGCCCGAACGTCCCGTTTCCGCCGATGGAGGCCGAGCTCGTGTCGGAGCTCCCGTCGCAGGGCGGCTGGCGGTACGAGCCGAAGTGGGATGGTTTCCGCGGCGTCCTCGAGAACGACGGCGGCGAGCTCGCGCTCTGGTCGCGCAACGGGCGGCCCCTCCTTCGCTATTTCCCGGAGCTGCGAGCGACGGGTGAGCTGCTGCCGCCGCACTCCGCCCTCGACGGCGAGATCGTGATCGCCCGCGACGGGAAGCTCGACTTCGACGCCATGCAGACGCGCCTCCACCCGGCGGAGAGCCGCGTCCGAAAGCTCTCGGGCGAGATCCCGGCGACGTTCGTCGCGTTCGACCTGCTGCTCTGGAAGGGCAAGCCGGTGCACGAGCAGCCGATCGAAAAGCGCCGCGCACAGCTCGAGAAGGTCGCGAAGGGGATCGCGCTCTCACCGGTCACAGAGGACGTCGAGGAAGCGGGGGCGTGGCTGCAGACGCTGCAGGCAGCCGGCTTCGACGGCGTGATCGCGAAGAAGCTCGGCCTGCCCTACCTGCCCGGCTCGCGCGACGGCGTGGCGAAGGTGAAGCCGTACAAGACGGCGGACTGCGTCGTCGCCGGCGTGCGCTTCAAGGCCGGCGGCCGCGCGACGATCGCGACGCTTCTGCTCGGGCTGTACGCCGACGACGGGCACCTCGACTACGTCGGCTCCGCCGCGGTGGGCGCGAAGAAGCACGACGAGATCGCGGCGCTCGTGCTGCCGCTGCTCGACAAGAAGAGCGACCGCCGCTTCTCGGAGCCGAACCGTTGGGGCACCGGCGAGCTCGAGGAGCAGGCGCTGAAGCCGAAGCTCGTCGTCGAGGTGCGCTTCGACAAGCTCGAGAAGCACCGCTTTCGGCACGGGACGAAGCTCGTCCGCTTCCGCCCCGACAAGGATCCCGACCAGTGCACGTGGCGCGAGGTGCGGCCGCCGCGGCGGCCGGACGATCTCTCGGTGGAGCAGCTGCTGCGCTAGGCGAGACCGCAACCTGGTTTAAACCAGGTTGCGGTCGTTGGCTCAGTCCTTCTTCTTGGCTCTGCTGGGCTGCACGCGCTTCGGCTCGCCCGGCATCTTCGGGAAGTTGGGCGGGTACGGCGCCTCGCCGACGCCTTCCGTCTCCTCGCGCTCGACCCACTCGAGCAGGACGCGCAGGTCGCACACGGTTTCGTCGATCCCCTCGTGCAGGTCGCCGAGCTGCGCGAACCGCGGCGGCATCGTCGCGATCGTGAAGTCCTCCATCTCGACGTCGGGCAGCTCGTCCCAGCGCACGGGCGCGGAGACCGTTGCGTCGGGACGGCCGCGCACCGAGTACGCGGAGAGGATCGTGCGATCGCGTGCATTCTGGTTGTAGTCGACGAAGACGCGCTCGCCTCGCTCCTCCTTCCACCACGCGGTCGTCACGAGCTCCGGCGCGCGCCGTTCGATCTCGCGCGCGAACGCGAGCGCGCAGCGGCGGACGACAGCGAACTCCCAGTTCGGCTCGATGCGGCAATAGATGTGCACGCCGCGGTTGCCGCTCGTCTTCGGCCAGCCGACGTAGCCGATCTCGTCGAGCACCTCGCGCACGACCGCTGCGACCTGCTTCGCCTCCGCAAAGCCGGTACCGGGCTGCGGATCGATGTCGATCCGCAGCTCGTCCGGGCGCTCCGGGTCGGCGCGACGCGACGGCCAAGCGCCGAACTCGAGCGTCGCG
>JANMQZ010000219.1:0-25272 GCA_031370755.1 Actinomycetes bacterium | reverse complement strand
CGTCGACTGGAGCAGTCGGTCCCAGAGCCCGCCGCGCCGAGTCGCCCCTAGGCCGGAGACGTCCTCGCTCGCCTTCGTCGTGCGCTTGATCGCGTCGGCGACGCGCACGTCACGGATCGGCACGCCCGCGTCGACGGCGAGCTGCCGGAGCTCGGCTGCGAGCTGCGCGTCGGCGAGCGGCTCGAAGCGATTGAAGAGCGGCTCGAGCACGACGGGTGCGACGAAGGCGAGGAATAGGGTGAGCAGCGCGAGTGCCGCCGTCGCAGGCAGCGCCCACCAGCCCGGCAGCGCACGGCCGAGCGCGACCGCCGCGACCCACACACCGGTGCCGAGCACGACCGTGATCGCGAGCCCCTTCGCCTGGTCGGCCGCCCAGCCACCGGCGGTCTGCTTCGAGAAGCCCCAGCGCCGCTCGAAGACGAGCCCGCGCCAGACGTCGAGCGGCAGGCGGACGACTGCGGCGACGACGAGCACGAGCGCAGCCCACGCCGCGGCGGCTCCCGCCCACCCGAGCCCGTCGACCGCGTCCCAGAGCCGGTCGCCGATCCAGCTCCATGCGAGGAGCGAATAGACGGCGACGGCGAGGAGCAGCCGTGCCGCGCCCGCGAAGTACAGCGGACGGTGATAGCGACGGGCCCGCTCGCGGTCTTCGTGAGAGAAATCTAAATCGCCCATTCCGGAGTACAGAGATTACGCCCGACCCCGACTACACTGAGAGGCCATGGCGACCGCCGAGGTAACGACGACGACGCCGGCCACCGGCATGCTGCGCTCGAGCGAGGAGTCCGTTGCCCTCGCTGGACAGCTGCGCCGCCTGGCCCGCGTGGCGACCTTCGTCGCGATCCTGACCAGCCCCGCGGCGTACTTCTTCTTCCACAAGGAGCAGGGGTTCGGCCCCGGCAAGGCGATTCTCTGCACCCTCCTCGTCGTCATCGGCTTCCGAGGCCTCGTCGACCTCGTGATCCGCCGCCTCATCCCCTGGCCGAGCCTCTTCGGCACCGAGGATGCGCGCCTCCGCGAGGAGGACATCGTCAACCGCCGCCGCGCCTGGACGTGGCGCTTCTACTACCGCGTCGCGATCTTCCTCGCGACGATCATCACGCTCGTCTTCCTCAAGCATTATTTCCTCGACTCGACGCACGACACGTGGTGGCTCACCGGCTGGCACATCCTCCAGAGCATCGGTCACCTGTTCACGAACCGGGGCTTCTGGCTCCAGATGGTGTTCGTGCTCTTCCTCTTCCTCGCGAACTTCCTCATCTTCATGGGCCCGATGATGCTGATGGGCATCTCGCAGATCCGCGGCTACGAGCCCGGTGACGCGGAGTGGGGCGTGAACCTCGGCGATGTGCGCGGCCAAGCTGAGGCAAAGGAAGAGGTGCGGCGTGTCGTCACCCTCTGGCAGTCAGGCGAGGCCTTCGAGCGCGCCGGTGGCAAACGCGAGCGCGGTCTGCTCTTCCTCGGCGCGCCGGGAACCGGCAAGACGATGCTGGCCAAGGCGATTGCGACCGGCTTCAACTCGCCGTTCGTGTCGATCCCGGGCTCGGGGTTCGCGCAGACCTTCATCGGCATCGACGCGCTCATCGTGCGCTTCCTCGCCCGCAAGGCGAAGAAGCTTGCGCGCAAGTGGGGCGGCCAGTGCATCGTCTTCATCGACGAGATCGACGCCGTCGGCATGCGTCGCGCGGCGCTCGGCCAGAACAAGACGACGTCCGAAGATCTCCTCTTCTTCGGGCCGAACGGCGCCGTGTCGGCGAGCGGCGACGTGGTGATCGAGACGCGCGCGTGGCGCGAGCGAATGTTCGAGTATCGCGCGCCGGAGTCGCGGTCTCCCTACGCGCCGTGGATGCAGAAGGTCGGCAACCTCGCGAACCAGGGCATCTTCCCGGGGATGATGGGCGGCCAGGGCCAGCTCGCCCTGAACCAGCTGCTCGTCGTGATGGACGGCATCGACAACCCGCCGTTCATGCGCCGCTTCGGCACGAACCGGATCAACTCGTTCCTCGACGCGGTCTACCTCGTCCCGCGACGCATCGGCAAGGTGAGCCTGCGGCTGCCGCCGCCCCGGCCGCTCGGCGCGCAGATCTATTTCATCGGCGCGACGAACGTCCCGATCGAGCGGCTCGACCCAGCGCTGACGCGTCCGGGCCGGCTGGGCCGCCACGTCTGGTTCCGGACGCCGACGAAGGACGATCGCGTCGACGTGTTCGATCTCTATCTCGGCAAGGTCGCGCACGCGCCCGAGCTCGACACGCCCGAGGCGAGGGATGAGCTCGCGCGCATGACGAACGGCTATTCGCCGGCGATGATCGACCAGGTGTGCTCGATGGCGCTGACGTACGCGCAGCACGACGGTCGCGTCGTCTTCTCGCGCGGCGATCTTGTCGAGGCGATGACGACGATCGAGTCGGGCACTGCAATCGGCGTCGAGTCGGTGCCGGATGAGCTGCGTGCGACCGCCGTCCACGAGGCCGGCCACGCGTTGGCGTCGCACGTCTACCAGAAGAACATCGAGTCGACGCGGCTCTCCGTGAAGATGCGCGGCGGCTCGCTCGGTCACTTCTACGGCATCCAGCAAGAGGAGCGGTTCAGCAGGTGGCGCAGCGAGGACATCGCCGCGCTGACCATGCTGCTCGGGGCGATGGCGGCCGAGCACGTCTTCTACGGCGAGAACTCGAACGGCGTCGGCGGCGACGTGCAGTCGACGACTGCGCTCGCGGCTTACATGGTCGGTGCGTCGGCGATGGCGCCCGAACCGATCACGATCACGAAGAAGGTCAAGGACGAGACCGAGGAGCAGACGCGCGAGCGGATCATGAAGCGCTTCGAGAAGATCGGCGTGCAGATCATGAATCGCACCGGCGGCGGCGGCCCGTTCACGGCCGATCCGATCGCGGGCGTCCTGAACGACCGTGACAAGCGCGCCATGGCCGCGCAGATCATCGGCCAGGCGTACATTCGCGCCTACCATCTGATGTTGAGCAACAAGCCGGCGATCGAGACGATCGCGGACACCCTCGTCGAGAAGCGAGAGATGTACGGCAACGAAGTCGTCCAGATGTTGAAGAGTCTGCCGGTCACCGTTCCGGAGGTCGACCTGCTCGCGGAGGAGACATGGCCACGGATCTGACGAGCGGCGACGGAGCCGAGCTCGCGAAGCCGGAGGCTCCGCTCGTCGTGCGGCCTGCCGCGACCGGACCGGTGTCGTCGCAGCCGCATCGTCACCGCTTCAGGGCGGTCTACGCGATCCTCGGGCTCGCGCTGGCCGCGGCCGTCGTCGGCGTCGTCGTCTACGCGGGCCGCGCGATCAACCCGGGGCCGGCGTGGTCGTCGTGGAAGCCGACAGGCGGCGGTCTCGGTGCCGCGAAGCAGATCGCGGAGCACATCTCGCCGAACTACCGCCTCCCCGACGGCAACCAGCTCGTCGACGTGATCCCGAAGGGCCCGGCGGTGTCGTCGGGCGGCCAGACGATCCCGATCCCGCTCCTCGCCGAGCGCGGCCCGAAGGGGAAGATCCTGCCCGATCGCGTGAAGCAGCTCACGAACGAGAACACGCTCACGTTCTCGCTCTGCGGGCTCGGCGCTTCCTGTGCGATCGCGACCGGTAAGGCGTCGGTCGCACGCGCCACCCTCGTGCGCCGCGAGATTCTCGAGCTCGCGCTCTACACGTTCAAGTACGTGAAGAACGTGAAGCAGATCGTCGCGTTCATGCCGCCTCCGGCGGGAACGCAGCCCGCGTACGTCGTCTATCTCCAGAAGACCGACGTCGAGCACCAGCTGAACATGCCGCTGCTGCGGACGCTCGCTCCGAAGGTGCCGCTGCCGGCAGCGATCACGCCGAACGAGGTGCAGCGCATCGACTCGGTCACACAGCCGCGGATCTACAAGTTCGGGATCTCACAGACCCAGCAGGGCGACGCAGTGCTCGTCCTCACGCCGCTCCAGGCCTAGAAGACAGGCCGTAACCGGCCGCGCCGTTCGCCCGTTTCACCTCCGTAATCGACCTGCTGAGGGCGACAAAAGGAGGACTCAACAATGCTGCTTCTCGTGGTTTTGGCGATTCTGGCGATCATCGCGTTCAGCGCGGGGTTCGTCATCAAGTGGCTCTTCATCGTCGCAGCCGTGCTCGCGCTCGTGTGGCTGATCAGCCTGTTTTCGGGCGGGGTCGGCCGGCGCCGCGGCGCGCTCTAAGTCGCACCATCGGGGCGGGGCCGTTCCTTCGGGAACTGCTCCGCCCCGCACCCGTCCCCTCGTAGGACCGGGAGCCGGCGAGGTTGGGCCACCCGGCCCATTGCTCGTGGTCCCGGGGCGCCGATACGTTGAACGACGTGTCGCGCACCCAGATACTCCTGTGGATCGTCGCCCTCTTCCTGCTCGAGGTGAACCACCTCAAGTGGATCTGGTGGGAGCACTGGCACTGCCGCGCCTGCACCGTCGCGCACAAGGATTGCGCGTGTGGCGCGACCGCTCGCTGGGTCATGTATCTGTAGCCTGAACCGCGCCGCCCCCATCGACTAGCGGTCCAGGTCGCGGCCCTTTCAAGGCCGTCGCACGGGTTCGAATCCCGTTGGGGGCATGATTCGCGGACCGGGCCTGGAGTATCCTTTGGGCATGCGGGCCCTCCTCGCAGCGATCGTCGTTGCGCTCAGCCTCGCTCCCGTCGCAGGCGCCGAGTTCGGGCCGCCCCTCTGGAGCGTGCCCTCGACGCTGAAGACCGTCCCGGTCGTCTATCTCAAAAACGCCGAAGATCGCGCGCCGTCGTCGTGCAGTGTGCACGCGCGCCGGAGCCCCGGTGCGGTCGGCAAGGTCGAGCGCAAGCTCGCGCCTGTCGCGTGCGAGCAGCCGCCGCGGCCAAAGTTGCTCGACACGGGCTTCGGCTTCTTCTTCGGCCATTCGCGCTAAGGCAAACGAACCGGGAACACCGCTTTTCGGCCGGCGAGTTCCACGGTTGCGTTGACGCGGCCGCGCACCCCGCTCGGGTAGCGGGCCTCGACGATCCCGCGCGCGCCGGGGAGCAGCTCGCGCGGGACGGGCCTGAGCGTGGCGAGCACGCGGCCGCGACGTCGAAGCACGATGCGAATCGTCGAGCGGCCGATCCGCTCCACGACGTTGCCGCTGTTCCGCAGCATGACGTCGAGCCGCTGCGGCCTCCGAACGCGTACGCCGCGCACACCGAGTCGCCGAACGATCGCGCCGGGAACGCGTACGACGACGGCGACTCCGACCTGCATCCGGATCGAGACGCCGGCGCCCACGAGGCGTCGCGTCGCGAGCACGACGAGCAGCTCGTGGTCGCCCGGTCGCGCGTGGCGACCGACGCTCGACGACACGACGACCGACGCCGTAGCGCCAGGGCTGAGCGCAACACGACCGGGCGACACCGACACGCGCACATCCGGGTCGCGACGCGCGACGATGTGGGGGCGACCACGCAAGTCGAGACCGAAGCCGGCCGGGGCCGCGTCGACAACGACGCCGGCGCGGCCCGGGTTGACGACGCGAATCGACCGCACCCCGGCGCCCACGAGCTCGATCCGTGCGGGCGACGCCGTCAGCGCCGCGGGCGGCGGCGGCGCGACGATCACCGGCCGATCACCGTGAACGTGATCGTCGAGGTGTAGCGGCCCGGCGGCAGCACCGGCAGTGCGCTCGTGAAGCCGACGCTCGCCGGCCACACGTCGCCCGTCGCAGTCGTCGCGGCGGACGCACTCGCGAGGACGAAGTCGGCCGCAGGAGGCACCGGAATCGGCGCGAGCGCGGCGGTCGCCGACGGCGCGATTCCGAGCGGCAGGTCGGCCGGGGCGAACGTCGTGCGGTGGACGGTCAGCACGTAGCCCGCGGAGTTGTTGCTCACGACGGTCACGCGCTCGGAGACCGAGGGCGGCGTCTGTCCTGCGAACACCTGGCCGAAGCTGATGCTCGAGCGCTCGAGCGCCACCGAGAGGAACGGCGCGAGCTCCACCTCGACCCCCGCAGTCGCCGTCGCGCTGGACGTCGACGTCCCCGAGCAGGTCGCCGCCGCGACCGTGCCGTTGCGGGGCGTGGGCGCAGCGGACGCAAAGTCGGCGGCGTTCGCATCGCTGTCGGTGCAGCCGCCACCCTGCCGCACGGCCGCGGTCGTGCTCGTGAGCGCGGGCGCCGCACCGGCTCCTTCGTAGTCGGCGGCCGACCCGTACCCGACGAGATCCTCGAGGAGCGCGGCGCCCGAGCAGCTACCCGCCGTCGCGCCGCACGCGAGCGCGGCAGCTTCGCGAACGAGCGCCACCTTGCCGCCGGACGCAGCGAGGTTCGACGTCCCTGTCGCCTCGGGCGCGGGCAGCGTCGCGCCGACTGCTGCGGTCGATGCGAGCTGAACGAGGTAGTGGCGGCCCGGCGCGAGCGAGCCGGTGAGCGGCGTCGCCGACCAGCTCGTCGACGTCGCCGACGCGTACTGCACCGTCCAGCCCGTGAGGTCGACTGCGGAGCCGCCGCGGTTGAAGAGCTCGACGAAGTCGTTCTGATACGTCGCGCCGGCGTTGCCGCCGCCCGCGTAGACCTGGCTGACGACGACGGACGACGTTGCCGCGAGCGCGGAGGGTGCGGCGAGCACAACGGCGACGACGAGAAGCAGGGCGGCGAGATTGATCCGGTGCATGCTGCTCCGTTCGGCGAGAAGGGAAGGGACTTCTCCTTCGTACCGTCGCCGCGCGAGCGCCGAAAGTGTCCTTTCCGAACTTGCACACACTCGGCACAGAGCCGCCCGCGATTCGTCAGCCGTCGGCGCGCGAGTCGAGCAGCCGCTTCGGCGCCACCGTCGCGAACGCGTCCTCGACGATGCCGACGAGCTCGTCCCAGTCGACGCCCTCGTTGAAGCGCACGCCGAGCCAGCCGCGGTGCCCGACGTACGGCGGGCGGAAGAAACGCGCAGGATCGGCCGCGATCAGGAGCTCCTGGTTCCCCGGCGGCGCCGCGCACCAGATGCCGAAGATGCCGTCCTCGTGATGGTCATCGAGCAGCATGAGAAAACACGTCTTGCCGCGGATGAAGAAGCTCGGCGCGCCGTGACTCGGACGCTCGCTCGTCGCAGGCAGCGCGAGGCCGATCTCCCGCAAGCGCTTGTGGACTGCCTTTCGCTCACTCTCGCTCGGATACGCCACGTGTACCGTGTATCACCTTGGGCGGTTAGCTCAGCTGGTAGAGCATCTGCTTTACACGCAGAGGGTCGGCGGTTCGAGCCCGTCACCGCCCACTTCACGGTCAGCCGTGGTCTTGACAGACATAGCAAACTCGCTATACTCGGCCATGGCACGAATGCGATACCCGCTCTCCATGCGCTTCGTCCGACGGAGGTAGACGTGGACACCGACGACCTGATCGTGCGCTTGAACTCGGTCGAGTACCGGATGAAGGCCCTCCAGGACGAGGTGGACGAGATTCGCGCCGCGCTGCAAGCCGACGGCGGAGCTGCGCCGGCGCAACCGCTGCGCATCACGCCGCCGCCCGCGACCGCACGCGACCCGTTCCCGGCGCGCCCGGTGCCGAGCGCACCCGTGCCGGCCGCGCCTGCACCGACGCCTGCGTCGTTCGGGCCGCGCAACCCGTTCCCCTCGCGGCCGGCGCAGCCGGACGCCGCAGCGGCGTACAGCACTACTCCGCCGAAGCCGCCACACGACTGGGATCTCTCCGACCTGCCCGGGCCGCAGGTGCTCGCGTGGGCCGGCGGCATCGTGACGCTCCTCGGCGTCATCTTCTTCTTCGTCCTCGCCGTCGGCCGCGGCTGGATCGGGCCCGACGCGCGGGTCCTCTGCGGCGCCGTCGCGTCGGCGATCGTGTTCAGCTCGGGGCTCTGGCTCCGCCGACGCTTCGAGGAGACGTACTCGTCGCTCGCCGCAGTCGGCGCCGGCATCGCGGGCGGCTACGCAACGCTCGCCGCCGCCACCGCGCTCTACGACATCGTCCCGAACTTCCTCGCGCTTCTCCTCGCTGCGGGCATCGCCGCCGCGGCCGTTGCCGTCGCGGTGTCGTGGCGCGCAGAGCTCGTCGCGGCGCTCGGGCTGATCGGCGCGATCGCGGCGCCCGCGCTCCTCGCAGCCGAGGGCGGGCTGACGGCGTCCGGAACGGGCTTCGCCGCGATCATGACCGTCGCCGCAGCAGTTGTCGGCGTGCGCCTGCGCTGGCAGTGGCTGCTCGTCGGCGCCGCAATCGCGAGCGCACCGCAGATCGTCGCGCTCATCGTCGACGCCGGACGCCTCGACGGTGGCGCGATCGCTCTCGCAATCGTCTTCGCGCTCCTCTATCTCGCCACCGGCATCGCGGATCAGCTCGCGCGCCGTGACGATGCGCTCCAGCCCCTGCCGACGATGTTCGTGCTCGCGAGCATCGGCGTCACTTGGCTCGCCGCTGCGCAGCTCTTCGGCCCCGCGGGCGGAACGGCCGCCGGCGGCGCCCTGCTCGTCGCCGCCGCGGCATTCGGCTCGATCGCCGTCGCGCTGTGGCTTCGCTCCCAGCGTGAGCTCGGGACGCTGTTGGGAACGATCGCGCTCGCCGCGGCCGCAGTCGGCGTCGCCGACATCCTGTCGGGCGCGAACCTCGCGTACACGTTCGCGGCCGAAGGCGTCGTGCTCGCATTCGCCGCGCGCCAGGTGCGCGAGGCGCGGCTGCAGCTCGCTGCGCTGGGGTACCTCGCGCTCGCAGCGGGGCATGCGCTCATCTTCGACGCACCGCCCGACACGCTCTTCGACGTCGCGCGCCATCCGGCATCCGGGGCCGGCGCGCTTGCGGCGACGACCGTCGCGGCCTTGCTCGTCGTGTACACATCACGCTCCGACTGGAACGAGACGAGCGAGCGCGGCGTGCTCAGCTTCCTCGCTCCGCTCGTGACCTCGCTCCGTGAGCACCAGCGCGAGCTGCGCATCGTGAGTGCGTGCATCGGAGCGCTCTTCGCGATCGATGCGGTCTCGCTCGTGGTCGTCGAGCTCTTCGAGGACGTGTGGGCAGGCGGCGGCGTCACGGCCTCGTTCCATCGCGGGCACGTCGCGGTGACGGCGCTCTGGTCGGTCGCCGGGCTCGTCGCGAGCGTGCTCGCGACGCGACGGGGCTCGACGACCGCGCAACTCACCGCGTTCGCGTGGCTCGACCTCACCGCCGTGAAAGTCGCGGCCTACGACGGCTCGCAGCTCGTGGGGATCGGTTTCTCGCTCTGCTTCGTCGCAATCGCCTCGGCGTTCCTGCTCGCGGGCTACCTCCGCGAGGTGCTCGACCGCGAGCGGACGACGCCGACAGTCGAGACCTACATCTCCGTCGCCGCTGCAGTCGGATTCGCGATCGCCGCGCTCCACCCCGTCGACACGCAGCGGCAGGCGGGCCTCGGCTTGCTTGCGATCGCGCTCGTGCTCGGCGCGTTCGCGGCCTCGATCTTCACGCAGGCGCGACTGCGCGACCTCTGCACACTGCTCTGGGCGCCCGCGCTCGCACTCGCGGCCGTCGCAACCGGGCTGCTCCTCGGCGACGCGTGGCTCACGCTCACGTGGGCAGGCGCCGCCGCAGCGATCGCCGTGCTCGCGGTCTACGCGCGGGAGGACCGGTTCTTCGCCGCGTCGCTCGGCTACCTCGTGCTCACGGCGGGCTCGGCATTCCTCCACGCACCGCCCTCGCACCTCGTCGTCGCGCGGTCGCATCCGGCACACGGGCTCGTCGGGATCCTGCTGCTCACCGGCGCGATCCTCACGTTCGCCTGGGGCATCCGGAGGCTCGGCGAGGAGTGGCTGGAGATCTCGCTCTGGGTGAGCGGCGTGCTGGCCGTCTATGCGGCGTCGCTCGGGATCCTCGAGATCTTCGTGCGCGTGTCGACCGCGAGCCTGCACACCGATTTCCAGCGCGGTCACACCGGTGTCAGTGCACTCTGGGGCGCGCTCGGCCTCGTGTCCCTCTACATCGGCCTCACGCGCGGGCGCCGTGCGCTCCGGCTCGCCGGCTTCGCGCTCCTCGGCGTCAGTCTCGTGAAGCTCTTCCTCTACGACCTTTCGCAGCTCAGCTCGATCACGCGGGCGCTGTCGTTCCTCGCGGTCGGCGCGGTTCTGCTGCTCGCGGGCTTCTTCCTGCAGAAGCTGTCCGCGCAACTCGGCGACCGGGACGGCCCGACCGCCTACAGTTGAGCCGTGGAAGCGGCACAGGTGAGCCTGATGCGCTGGCTGCGGCGGCAGCTGGCGCAGCCGACGCCGCTGCGGGAGCATCTCGAAGCCGCGGTCGAAAACGACGACCCGGCGGAGGCGCGGCGGCTCGTCGACCGCTTCGAGTTCAGCGACGCGCAACGGCGGAACGTCGAGCAGCTGCTCCAGGCGTGGGAACGTACACTCGAAAAGCGCTGAACCTCTCGGGCCGGTAGCTCAGTTGGTAGAGCAGGGGACTTTTAATCCCAAGGTCGCAGGTTCGATCCCTGCCCGGCCCACTTTTTCGGACATTGCGCAAACCTCCGGTGTGACGAGCCGGTAGGTCGGCAGGATCTCGGCCCGGCTGTTGACGCGCAGCTCATCGATCAGGAGTTGGAGGAGCGCTTTGGCTTTCTGTGGGTCTCCTTCGGCCGTGACGGCTTCGAGGGCGTCGGCGATTTCGGCGAGCTCGGCGGCTGTGGGCGCGTGTGCGGCCTGGACAGGCGCAGCGAGTGTCAGTTCGGCCTCTTGAGCCCGCAGGTCGTCCAGTCGCGCCTGTAGGTGGGCGAGCCGGTCTTCGCAGCGCTCGGGCGAGAGCTTGCCTTGCTCGAATGCTTCGTTGTAGCGCTCCAGCGCCTGCTCTGCCCGTGTGATCTCGGCGCCGATCGACGCGAGTCGCTGCTCGAACTCCGGTCGTCGCTTCTCGGCGTCGACGTTCGCCATCGTAAACGCTTCACCGATGACGTGCTCGTCGCGGTAGAGCGAGGCGATCTGATGAATGACGGCTTGCTCGATCTTCTCGCGGGAGAGGCGGTCGCCGTCGCAGGCTTTCGGCCCATACTTCTGGCGTCCGCTGCAGGCGTAGTAGTGGTAGCGGCCGCCGTTGCCGTTCGCCGACATACCGATGTACGCCTTCCCACATCGGCCGCAGCGGAGCAGGCCGGAGAGGAGGAAGTCGGAGGCGTTGCCGCGCCGCTTCGCGTGCTCGCCGCGTTCGCGCATGATCGCCTGCGCCTTGGCGAACGTGAACTCGTCGATGAGCGGTTCGTGGACGCCGTCGAACACCTTGTCACGCCAGCGGATCTTCCCGACGTAGGTCGGGTTGTTGATGATCCAGTGCACGCCGGGATGCCCCCAGCCCGCCGAGGGTGCAGGCGCACCTTCGTCGCGGAGCTGCTGCGCGATCGTGCGCGTGCCGAGACGTTTGCGCGCATAGAGGTCGAACACGTGACGCACGACCGGCGCCTTCACCGGATCGGGAATGAGCACCCGCTCCTCGCTGGAGAAGGTGTAGCCGAAGGGTGGGCGGCCGCCGAACCAGCGTCCTTCCTTCGCTCTGCGTTCGATTCCGGCGCTGATGCGGTCGACGATGGTGGCGTGCTCGAACTCGGCGAACACCGCCAGCATCTGCAGCATCATCCGCCCCGCCGCCGCACCGGTGTCGAACGGCTCGGTCGCCGACTTGAGCACGACGTCGAGCGTGTCGAGCTCGTCGGTCAATTGCGCGAGCTGCCGTACCTTCCTGCTGAGCCGGTCAACGCGGTAAACGAGCAGCATGTCGATCGACCCGCTTCTCGCGAGGTCGAGCGCTGCTTGCAGGCCGGGACGGTCGAGCTTCGTCCCCGTTGCTTGGTCTTGTTTGTGCGCGACGATTCTCCAACTCTCTTGCGCTTTGCAGAACGCTTCGAGCCGTTCGCGCTGCGAGTGCAGCGAGGTCGGCTGGTTTTCCTCGTCGGTTGAGATGCGGGTGTAGATGCAGACCCTGGTTAATGCCATGGCGCCTCCTCGTCGGCTTCCCGGTCGTCCATGAAGCCATCGATCTCGGACAGACGCAAGTCGACGCCCGATGTCCCGCGGTGACGGGCGCGAGCGACGGCAACTTCGCGGCGCGCTTCTTCGAGGACCTCGGCCTCCCGGCGGGCGAGAAAGCTGTCAGCACCGCTCGCTGGCGGCTGGATGGTCGGCGTTGGCGGCTCCGGGCATGGGTCTCGGTCCGCGGCCGCCACCTCCTTGTCTTCCTGCGATGGTGATCGCCCGAGTGGGGAGAGGCGTTCCCAGAAGGCGTCGTTGTCGTGGCGCCAGCGGCGGCCGAGCGCGAGACCGATCTCGACGTCGTCGACGTCGTGGCGGACCGGTCGACGCGAGCGGACCACGCGCACGCAACTCGCTGCTCGTTGTCGCGATCACGGGCCAGCTGCCCGCCTGCTCCAGCTCCGAATAGACCCTGTGCAACGTCTGGAGTCGGCGCGGCCCCGGGACGACGAACAGGATGCTGCGCGGCTCGGTGTCGTCATAGTGGAGCTGTCGCTCGGCGAGGCCGTAGCGGCGGAGCTTCTCGGACAGGCAGTCGGAGGTTTCGGTGCCGCGGTCCCATTCGAGTAGCAGGTCGATCGCACCCGCGGTCGTCGAGAGGATCAGCTCCGCGTCGGGACGCAGCCGCTCCCTCATCCGCTTGCCGAGCCGCATCGCGGCTTGGCGCGGTCCGTGCCAGGCGCTCACTCCGAGTGCCTGGTCGGGAAGCGTGGCCGCGACGAGGTCAGTGACGAAGTGGTTGAGTTCCAGCCGGTGCAGGAGCTGGGGATGCGAGCGCCAGTCCTCCCGGCGCTCCCAGCCGAGCCGCTTTCGGTCTAGACCGAGACGGGCGGCGACGAGCACCGCGCCGGCTTCGTCGAGCAGCCAGTGCGCCTGCGCCTTGCCGGCGCCGAATGGCGCAGCCGGGTAGAAGCGATCGAGGACGCGCTCGCGGTAGAGGAACAGCAGCCGGTCCTGCGCACGACGCGTCGAGGAGAAGAACAGCAGCGCCAGCTGGTCGGTGGTCAGCACCTGCTGCTCGTACAGGCAGAGCGCGACCTCCCGGTCGCGCTCAGTCAGATGCCGCGCCAGCTCGAACGCGTGCTCGGCGCCGACCCGCCGAACACGCCCATGCACCGAGCCACGATCACGAACCTCCCCTCTATGTCGGAGTTCCCGGTTGCGCCCGGTCACGCGGCCTCACGCCCCTTGCGCCGCTTCTGCGACAGCGGGACGACGCTGCCGGAAACGCCATGCATAACGCTACCGAAAGCGCCGCCCAAACGGGCCGCCCGACGCTTCGCCGCCACATCCAGCAACAGCTCCGCCAGCAGCTCAACGACCTGACGATGCTGCGCAGCCGTCAGCGGCAGACGCCGCGGCGGCAACAACCTCACCTCACTCGATTTGTTCTTCAATCACTGCGGGGCCGGCAGAGGAGCCTCTCGCAACAGACATGTCTCGTCGCCCGGCCACACCGAACAACGAGTCTCTACATAGATAGGCCCTTTTGACCCCCCAAAAATCACAGCCCCTCACACACGATTTACAAAGCCGTCGAGGAAACCGCCATTTCAAGCGACGCGCGTCGGCGCAGCGTCGGCGCTGGGGTTGAGTGCCCGTCAGCAGCGTCGGTGCCCTGCCCGGGGGGTCGCGCCGGTGGTCGGGCGGAGCTACGCCAGCCGCCGCGACCACTAGGACGCGGTTCGTGTGGCGAACGTGCACGTCCGGCGCGAGCGTTCGTACTTAAGCTGTCCAGATCGTGAGGTAGGTGCCGAGAGGACCACTCGCGCGGCCGAAGGTGAAGCGCATTGGCCCCTTACTCGAGCCGAACGTCACCCTACAAACCCCGTGTCTGCAGGCAAGCGGCTGGGTCACACGGAACGTGCTTCGGTACACCTTCGTGATCGAGCGTGCGAATGCTGCCGGCGTCATCGAGAGTAAGTTAAGGGAGAGCTTCGCTTCTCGGAGCGGCTGACGTTCGAACGCGATGGACCTCGCCCGGAACACGCTTCCGTTCTTCCGGAAGAGGATCATCATTGAGAAGTTGGGCCGCTCGCCGTAGCCGATGCGGTACGTTCGCGCGCCAGGGTCACGCCAGCTTGGCTTACCGAAGCCAGCTGTGACTGCCGAGATCTTAAGGCCAAGAACAGTGTGACCGTTCACCGTTCCAGCGCCGAGGTCGACCGTGAAACCAGCCTTTGCGCTGCCGATTCCCGAGCCGACGGCAAGCATCACGAGCGACATTAAGACAAGTGCAGCTAGCGTCTTCATGGGCCTCCCTTCACCGCGATGAGCAGCGGTCGCAAGCGACCGCTGCTCTTCACTGCTGCCAATCGTCGCGTCAGAGCGCAACTACTGAGAACGCGCAGGAGTATGGATAGCCGCCTCCTTCGAAGTACGTGTAGACGCGCCAATTCGTCCCGTTCGCACGTGCGCGATCGGCCCAGTAGCGGATGTTCGTGGCGACTTGGCTTGCCGACAGACCTCTGCCATCGTGACAGGTGTAGTAGAACTCGTTCGCGTCGCTGATGATCTTCGTTCCGCACGTCGTGTAGCTGGCAACACAATCGTTCGCGGAGTAGTCGGCGTTGTCAGGCGTCGTCCGGTATTTTGGGTAGCCGGGCGGCGATTCGTAGTAGACCCAGTAAGCCGTCATCGGCTCGATTATTGGCGGGCTGGAATTCGGTTGTGGGCAGAACTTCGTGACGCCGGGCTGATACCAATCGGGTGCGGTGATAGTGGGATCGAGGGAGAGACCCTGCACGGACACGCAATCCTTTGGCGGCTTCGGTGCAGCCGAAGCACTTGGAAGCAGGGCTGTGAGGGCAAAGATCAGCGTAACCAGGCCGGTGACACTGGCGGCAATTGCACGACCTCGCGCGATCTTGGAACCTCCTATGTCAATTGGTGAGTCTGTGATGACTAGAGGCAGTTACCCCGACGCGTTGTTGCCGACCTCGGTAGAAACTACGTGCACATTTGCGCGGCTGAGGGTCGATCTGCTGCTGGAGCCGGAGAGCGGCTCCGCAGCAGTGTGGGTGTACGCGGGCGTCGACCGAACACAGCCCGCCAACCCAAACGGTCGGCCCGTAGCAAGTCATCTGGCGGCGGTCGACTACCACGTCGGCTGCCGCCAGATCGCCTGCAGACCGGGGCGCGAGCGCCCTTAGACGACCGAGAATGAGTCAGCAAGCAGCACGGGATGGTTTGCGCAATGTCTGGTTCCGCCCATCCGGACCTGACGATGTCGGCGGTTGACGACCCCTGGGCGCCGCTCACGCCCGGCGACGTGAGCGGCCTGCTTTCAGGCCTGCCGATCCGCTGGTGGATTGCCGGTGGCTGGGCGCTCGACGTGGAAGGCCGCAAGCAGCATCAGGACATTGACGTCGCGGTGCTGCGGCCCGACCACGAGACTCTCCGGGACTACCTCGACGGCTGGGACTTGCGTGTCGCCTACGCCGGGGTGCTGACGCCGTGGACTGCGGGAGCAGTCGGCCCTCCCGAGAATGGGGTTTGGGCGCGACCCGGCCCGGGCGACGCCTGGCACATCGACTTCAAGATCGAGCTGCTGGAAGGCGACGAGTGGGTCTTTCGCCGCGACCCGTCCATCCGAAGGCCGGTGACGGACATCGGCGTTGTACTGGACGGGATTCCATATCTCGTTCCAGACATAGCGCGACGCTACAAAGACACCGAGACCACGAACTGACTAAGGCAGTCGCGAGTGCCCGGAAGGGCCGGGGACACGCCGGCCCGACCCAGGGACGAGTCCTCCCAGGTTGATCCGCCCTGCCAGGAGGAGTAGCGTCTGTTGCCTGCGGCGGAGGCTGTGGCACTCCCACGAAGGGATTCCGCATGGCCGTTCGCGACAGAAACCTCGACGATCGCTAGGCAGGCGGTGGGTGACTACGCGCAGCCGTCGACGCGGGCCTGGCTTCGGGAGGCATTCCTGTGGCGGCGCAAGCCTCCGCTCGAGGTCGTTCCGTTCGCCGAGCTCGTGCTCGTGCACTACCTCCGCCAGCTCGCCGTCTACAAGAACCGCGAGTACGGCGGGCCGGAAGAGCAGACCTATCAGGCGAAGCTGAAGGCGTTCATCGCGACCAACGGCCGCCTCGTCGAGGCCTACTGGTGTACGCGCCAGCCGTCCGGCGTTGCGGTGACGGAGCGGATCGAGCGTTCGTGGCGTCGGCTCTGGTTCGCACGACAGGTCGTGTACTTCCATTCGGAGACGGACTGGATCACGAGCGAGTGCCCGGAGATCGCCGATCAGGTGTACGCGAGCCGTGCCCTCGCGGTGAAGATCGGCGAGGTCCTCCGCGGCACGAGCGAGTTGATCGCGATGCAGTGGCTCGTCTCTGCGGTCGAGCGGGTCCTCGGCTTCGTCGACCACACGGAACAGCCGGACGAGAAAGACGTTGCGCGTGTCGTCGCGGCGAACAAGAAGGAGCTCGGCGAGATCCTCGCGTATCACAACAAGGCGGCGGAGGCGCAGGCACGACTCGTCTACTTCCAGGGAATGATGCGCGGCGCGGCGTTGCTCGGCGAGCTCATCGCCGTCGTTGCGCTCGTCCTCTACGCGACGCACTTCTCGCGCTGGCACTCGCCGACGACGCAGGCACTGTTTCTCACGGCCGCGATGGGCGGGGCGGGCGCGATCATCAGCGTCATGTCGCGCATGGCGGGCAAAGGCGCCTTCTCGGTCGACTACGAGGTCGGCCGGAAGATGGTGCGCCGGCTCGGGAGCCTGCGGCCCTTCATCGGTGCCACGTTCGCGATCGCGCTCTACTTCGGCTTCGCGAGCGACCTCGTCCAGCTCGGCACGGAGAAGAAGACGATCTACTTCTACGCGATCGTCTCCTTCCTCGCGGGCTTCAGCGAGCGCTGGGCGCGCCTGATGCTCCATAACGCCGGGGACGACAGCGCCGCCGCCGAGCCCAAGCAAGCACAAACGACCTAGGTCTTCGTCTCCGATGCAATCAGCGCATGCCAGGTCATGGCGCCTGCGATGCCGCTCGGGTTGAGGCCGTGCGCCTTCTGCGCCTTCGCGACCGCCTTCTTCGTCGCCGGCCCGAAGATGCCGTCGATCGTGCCCGGATCGAAATGGTGGTCCGCGAGCAGGCGCTGGAGCCGCTTCACCTGATACCCCTTCGCGCCTTCCTCGAGCGTCGGGTTCTGCTCCGGCGCCTTGTCGCGGGCGCGGTGCGCGTGCTCGGGAATGTGCGACTCGCCCATCTTCTCGCGCACGAGCTCGAGATACGCCTCGACCGGGAACTGGGTGCCGGGATCGCGGTGGTCCGTCCGCTTGAACGCATCCGACACCTGGACGTGGCCCGTGATCCCGCGCTTCCCCGCGCGGAGATCCGCCGCCTGGAGCCACACGACGGGGATGTGATGCTCCGTGCACTTCTCGGCAACGAGCTGCGCCGACAGTTCGAGCATCTTTTTCGAGTACGCGTCGCTCCAGTCGTGCTTGCTCTGCGCGGCGCGGCCTGCGTGCTCGAAGCCGATGCCGTTGTGGTTCGCGCCCGGCGCGTGCCAGGCGACGTCTTCGTCGCGAACGCACTGGACGATCGAGTTGTCGTCGATGCAGTAGTGGGCAGACGCCTGCGGGGCAGTCGAGCCGGCGAACCAGTGCGCGACGCTCTCCGCGGTGTCGGGCTTCTCCGGTGACTCCATCGTGTGGATCACGAGCACGTCGATGGCGTTCGACCGCCCGCGCGTGAAGTTCTTCGCCTGCACGAATTGGATCGTCTTGACAGCCATGCCGAGTCCTCCCTCGTCCTCGTCCTACGTTGACTTGACGTACTCCTGCACGCGCCCGATGAGCCCGCCGGCCTTGCGCAGCTTCGGCTCCTCCTCCGCGACGATCGCCGCGAACGCTTCCTTCGCCGCGACGTCGTCCGTCTCGCCGATCAGCCACAGGAGCCGCTCCGCTCCGTCGAGCCGGCCCCAGAGGTAGTCGTTCTCCCGCCAACTGCGCTTGAAGAACGCCCCGAAGTGCCCGAGCGACACACCGTGCAGCTTCGCCGCCGCATGCGCGGCGTTCCCGTTCGTGAGCCGGGTCGTGTCGAGCGGGCTCACGCGGACGACCTTGACCTCGTCGAGCTCCGCGACGTCGCTGAGCATCCGCACTGGATACGTCGTCGCGTCCCAGTACGGAAAGCCGAGATAGCGCAGCCGGAGGTCGTACCGGCTCTCGGCCGGCAAGTCTGCGGTGAGCCGCTCGACCTCGTGGTACGCGCGCTCGCCAAATCCCTCGAGCGCCTGGTCGAGATACGTTCCGAGCGCGACGCGGAGCGCGTCGATCTCGCCGGTCGCGCTCTCCAGGAACTCGTTGACCTGCCAGCGCTCGAGATAGGGCTGGAGTCGCCGCACGCCGAAGATCTCGTCGACCGAGTTGTGCAGGAACGCGGCGTCGGGCCGGTCGAGCACGACCTGGAGCTCGGACACGAGCTCGTAGAGGCGGTGCTTGAGCGTGTTCAGCAGCTCGCGGTCGGCTCCGGCCTCGTAGTAGTGGCCAAGGCGGCCGATGACGAACGCGAGGCGGCGATGCCCGTAGCCGAGGTCGAACGTCCGCAGGAAGCTCTTCTGGTCGTCGCTGAGCCCGCCGTCCGTCGCGAGCAACTTCGCGGCGTCGGCCCATGCGAGCAGGGCGCGCCGCACGAAGAGAGCCTGCGTGCTCGTCGGCGGATAGTTCATGACGCGCGAGACGGAAGTGGCGATGCCCTCCACGACCGACAACAGCTTCAGCCCGAGATACGCCTGGAAGCTGAAGCCGCTCGAGCCGATGGCCCCGGTGTTCGCGGCGTGGTTCGCGTCGTCGTAGCTGAGCTCGAGCAGCGGCTCGACCGAGACGATGACGTCCTGCTCGACCGCGCCGATCATCTGCTTGACCCGCAGGACGCGCCGGTTGTACTGCATCAGCTCGTCGAGCGCGTCGCCGATCGGCTGCCGCCGCGGCAGCTTCGAGAGCCCTGCCCAGATGGTCGAGCGGAAACCCGGCGTCGCACCGGTCGGCGCCTGGCCGGGCGCGGCGGGATCCGGCTCGATGAAGAGGAGCCGCCGGTCGACCTGGGTGGACGCGGGCTTGCCGGCGATCGCGCGCACCGCATGCTTGAACGGGAAGTTGTCGAGCACGCCGCCGTCGACGAAGAACGTCATGTTCACGGGTGAGTCGGCAAGCTCGTAGACGCGGCAGAACTCCCCGGGGAAGCTCTCGCGCGACTCCTGATGCTGGATATCGGCGAGCGCGGTCGCGGGAAACGCGCCGGGGAAGCACGAGGTAGCGCGCGCGGCGAACGCGAGCGCCGGATTGTGCGTGCTGTCGAGGTTGCCGACGCCGTCGCGGTGGTGAAACTCGAAGACGTGCTTGTTGACGACCGTGTTGATCGCCGGCGGGTTGGCGATCGGAATCTGCCGGTTGTAGCCGTTGATGTCCGTCGTCGTGACGAACAGGTTCAGCGCGAGCCCCGGCGGCATCAGCGAGCCCTGCCCGTGCCCGTCCATCTCGCTGAACGCGCCGCCGAGCCACTTCAGCATCCGGTTCCCGGCGAGCGGCGGCAGCTTTGGGACGAGTGAGAGCAGCTTGAGAATCGCTCCCTTCGTCAGCCAGAGATCGCGCAGGCCGTCCTGCGGCGCGTCGAGTGCGAGCGCCTTCGCGAGGCACACGCCGTTGATGCCGCCCGCAGACGTGCCGGAGATGATGTCGATGACGACTCGGGTGCGGAAGCCGTCCTTCGCCGCCTTGCGGCGCAGCGCGTTGTAGTACGCATGCTCGGTTCTGTCGGGCGGATACGGGTTGTCGTTGCCCGGCTCGAGCAGCTTCGTCGATGCCCGGGCGAGCTTCTCGAGCTCCTTCGTGATGCCGTGCATGTAGATCGCGAGCGAGACGCCGCCGTAGCAGACGAGGGCGAGCCGGAGCTCCCTGACGTCATGGTCGCTCGGCAGGTCCGGCGGCCGGGAGGCCGGGGTCGCCGGTGCGGTCGGTCCTGTCGTGATCGCCGAGGCCATGCAGTCTCCAGTCGTGCAGGGAGGCCGCAGGCTCCGTTGTACCCGCTTGACGCTACTCCGTCGGTTCGCGGGCGACAAGGTCTTGTGCGTTTGGGAGCGACGGCGTACGCTTTTCCCCGAATCGCCAGCGCTGCGGCTGACAGGGAGGTCCACGTGACCGAGTTGACGCAGCCGCTTGCCGCAGCACCGACAACGGAGACGAAAGCAGCGCTCCGCGACTCCGCCGTCGCGTCGCACGCGACAACGTTCGCGGAGCTCGTCTACGCCCATTTCGACTGGTGGCGGGCGCTCCGGGAAGACCACGTGCCGAGCTCGACCAAGGCCGCCTACCACGAGGCGCTCGGCCGCTTCGAAGCGCGCCACGGCGAGATCGTCAGCGCCTACTGGTGCTCGCACGTGGAGAGCGCGGTCGCGTTGACCCACAAGAAGCGCTCGCTCCCGTGGGCGACTCCCACCTCCGACTTTCATCGCGAGAGTGACTGGGCGACGCAGAACTCACCCGATATCGCCCGCGAGCTTCACCGCTGCGACGAGCTCGCCGTCCGCGCGAAGACGGTGCTCACGGGCGTCCGGCGGCTCATCTGCATGCAGCTCGTGATGGCTTCGGCCGCGCACCTCCTGAGCCTCGTCGACGCCCGGGCCGCCCACACGGATACCGCGAAAGCCGAAGCGGCGCTCGAGCAGGAGCGCGAGGCGCTCGCGGAGACCGAGAAGTACTACTGCGAGGCCGCGAACGGCCAGGCCCAGATCGTCTACTTCGTCGGGATGGCCGCCGTCGCGATCGCGCTCTCGGTCGGCGCGGCGATCTGGCTGGCGATCGACTGGGCGAGCCCCGTCGCGGCGCTCGTCGCCGGCGCGCTCGGCGCCGTCGTCAGCGTCATCCAGCGCATCAACGCCGGCAAGTTCCAGCTCGACTACGACGTCGGCCGGCCGTACGCCCTGTTCCTCGGCGGCCTCCGGCCGTTGATCGGCGGCGCCTTCGCTCTCGCGATCTCGTTCGCATTCACCGGTGGCCTGCTGCACCTGCCGGTCGCGGCCGGCGAGTCGGGCAACGACCGCCGCCTCGCGCTGCTCGTCGTGAGCTTCCTCGCCGGCTTCAGTGAGCGTTGGGCGCAGGACACGCTTGCAGCCGCGGTGCCGCAGGCGGCGGCGAAGCCCGAGTCGTGACAGGCGACGGCTCGAACGGGCTCAGCCGCGGCGACCTGCTTCGGCTCGACTACGACCACACGCTCGATCAGCTGAGGACACTGACCGACGCCCGCTTCAAGCTGCTCGCACTCGTCCCGACGGTCAGCGGCACGGCGATCGGCCTGCTCGGCCGGCCGCGAAGCGCGGCCGAGCTCCTCGGCGTCGGCTTGCTCGGGCTGTGCGCGACCATGGGAATCCTGTTCTACGAGCTGCGCAACACGCAGCTCTACGACTATGCGATCCGGCGGGCGAAGGCCGTCGAGCGCGAGCTCCAGCTGGTAACCGCGTTCGGTGGGCAAGGACCGGGCGGGTTGTACAGCGAGCGCCCCGATCGCAGCATCCATGTCTTCGGCGTCGAGCTCGGCCACGATCGCGGGCTCGCACTCGTCTACGGCGCCGCGCTCGCCGGGTGGAGCTACCTCGTCTCGTGGGGCGCGCTGCGCGCCCTGGACGTCGCGCGACCGCGCGCGATCGGCGGGATCATCGGCGTCCTCGTCGGGCTCGTCGTCGTGGCAGCGCTCCTGCGGATCACTGTGCGGGACGCCGAGCCTGGCGCCGCCGCTCCCCGGCTGGCCGCGCGGGCTTAGAGGCTCTCACACAAAGAAGTTAGTCGATCCGGGCGCGATCGGCGAGTGCGCTGCAAGGACGCAGGGAGGCCCGATAGTTGCACTATCGGGCCGACTGAGGACGCGGCAGCGTGCCGCCGAGCGCGTCCGGGCGACACAATCGCTCATTGTGTGAGAGCCTCTAACGCCGCGCGAAGAGGCGCCCGAGCTTCTGGAGCGCCGTGTCCGCCGGGATCATCAGGCCGCGGCCGGCCAGACCGACCATGCGGTCGAGCGTGAGCAGAAAGCTCGCGCTCAAATTCGGGTCGTCGCGCAGCTTCCACAGCGCGAGCCCGTTCGTCCAGGCAGCCGCCCGCGCCCGCTCGATGTCCCACATCGCGATCACGTCGTCGATGCGGTGAAAGCGATGCACGAGCCGGTCGGCGAGCGAGAGCCAACCGGTGACGTACGACCGTTTCACGCGCGCCTCGACGGCCGCAAGCAGGCCGTTCACCTGCACGAAGTCCGCCTGCTCGGGAGAGCCGTCGCGCAGCTCGATCCCGAGCTCCCGGCAGGTGGCGACGAGCGCGACCGGGAGGTCGCGGTTGATGTGCGCGTTCATCCCCGCCAACGCGAACTGCAGAGGCGCCACACCCTTCTTCGCTCGTTGCGTGAACAACGGCAGCCACGCAGGCGGCGCGCCAGCCGGGCCTCGCTCGAACTCGTCGAGCGCAGCGAAGAAGAGGCCCGCGAACCGCACATCGAGGCGTTCCAGGAAGCGGCCGTTCGCGAAGGTATGCCGGCCGAGCTCCCCGGCGACGCCTTCCGTCACCTCTCGGTAGAGGCGGGCGAAGCAGGCGACGCCGTCGGAGCGCGAGGGCGACGACTCGAGGACACGCAGCCGCGCGATCACTTCGGGAACCGTCGACGGCGGACGCCCGTTCACGGGCACATACGGTACGCCGCCGAGAGGCCGTGCACAGCTCATAAGCTCGTGTCCGTGCAAGCGGCGCAGCCCCCAGCCGGCGATCCCGACCGGCCCGTCAACCCGTACGAGGCAATCGTCGCCGAGGCGCGGGCGATGATCGCAGCCGGGAGCGAGCCGAATTGGCGCGGCCTGAAGGCGCGCATCAGCGCGTCGGGCGGCCGCAAGGACCGAGCGCAGGAGCGTGCGCTCCAGCAGCTCGAGCGGCTGCAGGCCGTGCGACGCGCGCGCACCCTCATCGACCGGGAGCCGGCCCCGCCGCCGGTGCCGGCCGCACGCCCTCGCCGGCCCGCGTTTCGCACGCGGCCGACGATCACCGGGAACATGGACGTGCGCCGGAGCGGCGATGCCGAAACGGCGACGCTCAGCTGGGACAAGGCCGCGGGAGTGGCGAGCTGGGACGTGCGCGTCAGCAGGCGTCCGAGCGCGCGGGCCGCCTATGCCGCCGAGGAGGAGCGCTCACTTCCCGCTTCGGAGACGACTGTGGCACTGGAGCTGCAGGAGCTGCCGGTCCGCCTGCACCTGCTCGGGCGGGGTAGCGCGGGACAGCTCCTGCAGCGCGCGCTCATCTCCGGTCTCACGCGCGACAACTGGAACGAGCGCTGGCAGCGCCGCGCAACCGCGTCTTGATGCCCGCTCAGGGCGGCGGCGGCGCCTGGCCCGACGCGCCCCCGGCCTGAATCGCGACCGCACCCAGCACGATTGCTCCACCTGCGAGCGTCGCGGCACTCGGCTGCTCCGAGAGGAAGATCCAGACCCAGAGCGGGCCGAGCACCACCTCGAGCAGCGTGATCAGCGCGACCTCCGCCGCCGGGATGAGCCGTCCACCGATCGTGAGGAAGACGAGGCCGAGGCCGATCTGGCCGACGCCGAGCGCGACGAGCAGGCCGGAGTCGCGTGCGCCGACCGTGCCGGGATGCGTGAACAGCGCGGCCGCGAGGAGCACGACGACCTGCGAGAGGCACGTCGCCGGCGCCATCGAGACGTCGCGCAGGTGTCGTGTGATCACGAGCGTCCCGGCGAACGACGACGTCATCAGCACCGAGAGCCCGAGACCGAGCGCGCTCGGGCGGCCCGGGCCGCCGACCATCAGCGCGACGCCGCCGAGCGCGATCGTCATCGCGAGCCAGGTGCGGCGCGATACGGCCTCGCCGAGCAGCATCCCGAGCACCGCCGCGAGGAGCGGCGCGAGCGCCTGCATGAAGAGAATGCTCGCGACCGACGCGTGGTTGAGCGCGATCAGGAACGAGCCTGAGGAAATGGCCATCAGCGCCGCGATCGCGAGGCCGCCGCGGCCGATCGCGCGGAACGCGCGGACGACGGCACCCCGCTCCGCGATCGCGATATACGCGATCAGGCCCACGACCGCGAAGAGCGCGCGCCCGGCGAGCTGCGTCGGCACACCGACCGAGAGCTCGCGCTGGAGGATCCCGGCCGTCGACCAGGCGATCGCCGCGAGCGCGACGAAGGCGCGGCCTCGGCGGTGCTGCGCCGCGAGCGGAAGGGTCGCGGACGCGGGCGCCATCGCGGCGCATTGAATCAGCAGCCCTTGCTGGTACGAAGCGGCTAGCGGCCCCAGCGGCGACGCGGCGACGCGGTCTGCTCGCCGAGCGCACGGGCGGCGGCCGCGAGATCAGGCGCATGGATCGCCATCAGCTCGGTCGCGCCGAGCTCGTCGAGGGCGGCAGCGCCCGCCTCTGCGAGCCGAAGCGCCTGTGTGTTCAGCGCCTGCTCGAAGAGCGTGCGCGCGAAGCGCGCGTTGCCGAAGCCCTCGCTCCGCTTGACGCCGTCGAAGATCCTCGTGAGCTCCGCCTCGGCATCGGGCGCCAGCGTGTACTCGTTGCGCGCGGCGATGTCGCGCGTGATCTCGAGCAGCTCGCCTGTCGAGTAGTCGGGGAAGACGATCTCGCGCGCGAAGCGCGAGCGCAGGCCGGGATTCGAGTCGAGGAAGCTGTGCATGAGCCGCGGGTAGCCGGCGACGATGACGACGAGCCGGTGCCGGTAGTCCTCCATCCGCTTGAGGATGGTCTCGATCGCCTCCGGGCCGAAGTCGAGCTGCGCTCCGCGCGGTGCAAGCGAGTACGCCTCGTCGATGAACAGGACGCCGTCGAGCGCCCGGCGAATTGCGCGGTCGGTTTTGATCGCGGTCGAGCCGACGTACTCGCCGACGAGATCGGCGCGGTCGACCTCGACGAGATGACCCTTCGCGAGCAGCCCCATCGAGCGGTACATCTGCGCGAGCAACCGTGCAATCGTCGTCTTGCCGGTGCCAGGGTTGCCGAGAAAGACGAGATGCTGCGACGTCGCGACCTCGGGCAGCCCGTGCTCGAGGCGGAGGCCTTGCACCTGGAGGAACGCGACGAGGCCGCGCACCTGCTCCTTCACCGTGGCAAGGCCGACGAGCGAGTCGAGCTCGGTCTGCAGGTCGGCGAGCGGGCGCGGCGGCTCGGGCCGCGCGAGCTGCTCGCGCACGATGTCGAGCGCGTCGTTCGCGCCGGCGGCGACGGCGATGCGGTCGCGCAGCAGCCGGAGGCCGCGGCTGATGTCGTCGAGCGGGGGCACGGAGCCATGATGCCCGCGCCCGGCGGAGTCAACGACTGCAACCTGCTTGAAAGCAGGTTGC
>JANMQZ010000198.1:0-54874 GCA_031370755.1 Actinomycetes bacterium | reverse complement strand
CTCGGTCGCCGCATGGTCGACTGGGTGGTCGAGGCGGCGCGCGAATCGGGCATCGCGCGCGTCGTCGTCGTCGCGTCGCCGGACAGTGCCGACTCCTTCGACGGCGTCGAGGTCGCGGTGCAGCACGAGGCGCTCGGCACGGGCGACGCGGTCCGCTCCGCGCGCGACGCGCTCACAGGCGCGGGTGGCGACGTCGTCGTGCTGAACGGCGACGTCCCCGCCCTGACGCCCGAGACCGTGCGCGCGCTCCTCGAGACGCACCGGTCCGAGCGTGCCGCCGCGACTGTGCTCGCGTTCGAGCCCGACGACGTCCGCTCGTACGGCCGCATCGTGCGCGACGCGAACCGCCGCCTCGCGCGGATCGTGGAAGCAGCCGACGCGTCGGCCGACGAGCTCGCGCTTCGCGAGGTCAACTCCGGCATCTACGTCTTCCGCGCCGAGAAGCTCTGGCCGGTCATCGACCGCCTCGAGCCGCACAACGCGCAGGGCGAGCTCTACGTCACCGATACGCTTGGCCTCCTCGTCGCCGGCGGCGAGACGGTGGCCGTCCACTCGGCGGAGACGGCCTGGGAGGTCGAGGGCATCAATACCCGAGTCGAGCTCGCCTTCGTCGCCGGCAAGCTCCGCGACCGGATCAACGAGGCGCACATGCTCGCCGGCGTCACGATCGTCGATCCGGGGTCGACCTGGATCGAGGTCGGCGTCGAGATCGAGCCGGACGTGACGATTCACCCGCAGAGCGTGATCCGCGGCTCGACCCGGATCGCCTCGGGTGCCGAGATCGGGCCGTTTGCGTACATTCGACCGGGCACGAACGTGGGGAGGGGCTCGAAAATCGGGACGTTCGTCGAGGTGAAGGCCTCGACGGTCGGAGCCCGCGCGAAGATCCCCCATCTCTCCTACATCGGCGACGCCGAGATCGGCGAGGATACGAACATCGGGGCCGGCAACATCACCGCGAACTTCCCGCACGAGCGGGGCAAACCCAAGGGGCGGACGACGATCGGCCGCAACGTCAGGACCGGCGTCGACAATGTGTTCAATGCACCCGTCGACGTGGGCGACGATGCTTGGATTGCACCGGGTTCGGTCATCACCGATGATGTCCCTCCCGGTTCGTTCGCAGGGTTCGCACCGCGCCAGGAGACAAAGGAAGGGTGGGTCTACGAGAAGCATGGAAAGCCTGACCGGGACAGCTGAGCTCACCCTGCCGGGCCTCGAGGGGGCGACGATGACGGAGCCGGCACAGGGTCACTGGATCGAGCGCGGGCCGCAGAAGCGGCTCATGGTCTTCAGCGGGCGCTCGCATCCCGACCTTGCGAACGCGATTGCGAAGCATCTCGGGCTCGACCTCGGCGACATCGAGCTCGAGACGTTCAAGAACGGCGAGACGTACACGCGCTACATCGAGTCGATCCGCGGCGCCGACGTCTTCCTCGTGCAGACGGGCTGCATCCCGGTGGACGAGCACCTGATGGAGATCATGCTGATGATCCAGGCCGCGAAGCTCGCGTCCGCGAAGCGGATCACCGCGGTCATGCCGCTCTTCCCCTACGCGCGCCAAGACCGCAAGGCGAAGCCGCGCGAGCCGATCTCCGCCCGCCTCGTCGCCGACATGCTCCAGCTCGCCGGCGCCGACCGCGTGCTGACGATGGACTTGCACGCGGGCCAGATCCAGGGCTTCTTCACGATCCCCGTCGACCACATGACGGCGCTGCCGCTCTTCGCGCGCCACTTCCGCGACCTCGGGCTCACCGGCCCCGACATCGTGTCGGTAGCGCCCGACGAGGGCCGCGCAAAGATGGCGGTGCGCTTCGCCGAGATGATCGAGGCCGAGTTTGCGATCATGCACAAGACGCGGCCGTCGCGCGACGAGGTCGAGGTGACCGAGATCACCGGTCGCGTGAAGGACAAGATCGCGATCGTCGGCGACGACGTGATCATGACCGGCGGCACGCTGATCGCGAACGTGCAAGCGCTGCGCGAGAAGGGCGTCAAGGGCGTCTACGTGTTCGCGACGCACGGCGTCTTCTGCGGCGGCGCGCTCGAGAAGTTCCAGAACGCGCCGATCGACGGCATCGTCGTCACCGACACGGTGCCGATCAACCCGCTCGAGATGCCGCCGAACATGACCGTGCTGCCGGTCGCGCAACTGCTCGCCGAGACGATCATGAACGTCTTCGCCGACGACTCGGTGTCGGCGATCTTCGGCGGCGAGAACCAGCTCTTCTGAGCCGCCCGTTTCTGATCGACACGGACACAGCGTCCGACGACGCGGTGGCGCTCCTCCTCGCGCTCCGGAACGACGATGTCGACGTGCGCGCGATCACCGTCGTCGCAGGCAATGTGCCGCTCGAGCAAGGCGTGCAGAACGCGCTCTACACGTGCGAGCTCGCCGGCGCGGACGTGCCGGTCTATGCCGGCGCAGCGAAGCCGCGCACGCGCGAGCTGCACACGGGCCAGGCCGTGCACGGCGACGACGGCATGGGCGACATCGGCCTGCCGCTGCACGGGCGCGTGCCCGCCGAGGGCGCTGCCGCGCACGTGCTCGTGGAAGAGATCCGCGCGCGGCCCGGAGAGGTGACGCTCGTCACGCTCGGCCCGCTCACGAATGTCGCCGCGGCGCTCGAGCTCGCGCCCGAGATCGCATCGCAGCTCCGCTCGCTCGTCGTCATGGGCGGGACGTCGGATCACCGCGGCAACATCACCGCCGCCGCCGAGTACAACGTCTGGGCCGACCCGGAAGCGGCCGCGATCGTCTTCGAGTCGGGTGCGTCGCTGACGATGGTCGGCTGGGATGTCTCACGCAAATACGCGGTGATCACGCCGCAGGACGCGGACGAACTGCGCGCGCTCGGCCCGCTCGGTGCCTTCAGCGTCGACATCCAGCGCACGCTGATCGAGTTCTGCCGCGAGCAGACGCTGCTCGACGGCTACGACCTTCCCGACCCGATCGCGATGGCGATCGCGATCGATCCGGGCATCGCGACTGATGTGCGCGCACTGCACGTCGCCGTCGAGACGCAGGGCGAGCTCACACGCGGCGCAACGGTCGTCGACTTCCGCGGCACGGCGCACGCGCCGAACGCGAACGTCGTGCTCGGGGCCTCACGCGATCGATTCCTCGCGCTTCTGCGCGCTGCGCTCCGCAGCTAGCGCGCGGTCAGCGGCGATGGGTTCCGGTCGTTCCGCTCGAATCGTTCCCAGTGCTTCTTGCCGCGCATGAACTCGATCGTTCCGCGGAGGTGCGCCCAGAAGAGCGGCGGCCGGTAGACGGCGATTTCGAGCGGTGCCAGGACGATCAACCAGACCAGGTCGCGCAGCCGGTACGAGCGGGTGCCCACGTCCTCGAGGCGGATCGCCGCGACGGTCAGGCCGGCGTTCGCGAACGACATCACGCCGAGCACGAGAACCCACTCGATCCACGGGACGAAACCGAGGAGGACTGCGGTTGCGAGTGTGAAGAGCGCGAAGAACTCCATGAACGGCGCGATGACCTCCGACACGACGAGGAACGGCATTCCCAATAAGCCGAAGCGGCCGTAGCGCGGGTTGAGGAACATCCGCCGGTAGTGCCACGTCGTCTCGAGCATCACCCGCTGCCAGCGGGCCCGTTGCGAGATCAGGCTCGACACTCGATCCGGGCCTTCGGTCCGCGCGACAGGCTCCGGCATCGCAACGATGCGATACGGCCGCCCTTCACGCAGAAACAACTCGTGAACGCGGAAGGTCAACTCGATGTCCTCGCACGTGAAGTCGCGGGAGAAGCCGCCAACCTCGTCGATCACGTCCCGTCTGTAGACGGCGAATGCCCCGCTCGCGCAGAGCATGAAGCCCAACCGGCTCCAAGCGAGACGATCGTTCAGGAACGCACGCAGATACTCGATGTGCTGGAAGTTCTGGATCAGCGAGGCCTGCACGAGACCACCGGATTGCGCGTACGAACGCTCCGGATGTGCGGCAACGACGATCTGGCTGGTGACGCCGATGATCATCGCGGGGTCGCTCTGCACGAGACGCATGCTGCGCAGAAGCGCGTCGCGCTCGTAGATTGTGTCGCCGTCGACGCAGCAGACGTAGCGGTACCTCGCATAGTTCAAACCGCAGTTCAGTGCGTCCGCCTTACTCCCGCGCGAAGCCTTGTCGATGACCGCGAGCCGAGAGCTCGTCGAGCTGCGGTAGACGGCATGTACGACCTCGGTCTCGAACACGCGGCGCGTGAACCGCTCGAACGGCTCGAGGTCATAGGCCTCGCGCAGAACGTCGAGCGTTCCGTCGGTCGAGCCGTCGTTGACCACGATGATCTCGCATTCCGGGTACTCGAGGTCGAGTAGCGCCTCGACAACGGCGGCGGCGAGTACTTCCTCGTTCCGCATCGGCACGATCACCGAGACGGGAATCGTGAAGCGCGAGCCCGCAACCGTTCGAGTGTCCTCGGCCCGCGACTCCCGAATCCGCATGCGGTTCTCCACGGCTGCGACGAGGAAGAGCGAGAGGTCGATTGCGTACACGAGGCCGAGATAGCCGAGGCACACGAAGGTCGCGAGCCAGAGAGGCTGCTCCGCCCAGCCCGAGCTCGGGATGAGATGAGCGTTACGCCACGAGAGGAGCGTCGAGTGGAAGGCCACCGCGGCGACGACGAGCGCCGAGCCTGCAATCACCAGGCTGAGCCTCTGTCGCCATCCCGTGGGCGTCACGCTGCCGAGAGCTTTTCGAGCTCGGCGGGGTCGAACCCGCGTCGCAGCGCTGCGGTTGAAGTGAGGCGAGCGCCGCCCGCCAGCAGGATGCGCGCGACGAGCCGCGACTCCGGCGAGTCGGCTGCGGCCTCGTCGAGGAGCGCGTCGAGGTAGCCGATGTTCTGCAGCGTCTCCGCAGCACCGTTGCGCGCGAACGCGTCGGGATGTTCGAGATAGTCGACCAGGAGCTCGGCCGCGCGCAGGGGCCGACGCTTGAGCGCCTCCTTCGCGGCTTCTCGCACCCACCACGACTCGTCCCCGAGAAGCGCGGCAGCCTCAGGCAGGAGATCGTCCCGGTCGAACGATCCGAGCGTCCTGAGGGCGTGCACGCGGACGTACCAGACAGAGTCGGCGAGGAGGAGTCGTGCCACCATCGGCGCTTCGGGCGCGTCGCTCGCGGCGAGCCCTTCGACGGCGGCGGCTCGCACGGACGGTGCGCCGTCGCGGGTTGCGACCGCGAGGTCGCGCGCGATGTCGGCGTGACGCGCGTGGCGTGCGAGGAGTGTCGCGCCCCAGAAACGCACTGCAGCGTCCGAGTCGTGCAGCAGCGGCAGCAGCAGGCCCGCCGAGCAGCCGGGCGCCTGGTCGAGCTGAGTTGCGATCCGGGAGCGCGACGACCGGCCGCGGCGAAGCGCGTCGACGAGGAGGCTGGAAGAATGGGCGTCGCCCAACTCGCCAAGCGCGCGGACCGCGACAGCGACGACGACCTCGTCGTCGCTGTCGAGCGCGCGCTCGAGCAGGACCGGGGCAAGGCTCCAGCGCACCCGGGTGAGGATCCGAAGTGCGGCGATGCGTTTCCACCGTGACCGCTTCTCCGACCGGAACGCGTCGGCGACGATGCGGGCTGGATCGTCGCGCAGGGCCCACGCCGAGAGAGCGGCAGCGAGATCGTCAGGAGTCGCCGCGTCGGCCGCCGCTCGCTCGATGCTGCGGCGGGGAAGTCGCCTCAACCCAGGCATTCTCCCGGCTTCTCGCTGCGCCCGGCGGAGGGCCGCCCGTCCAAGATCGTGCAGGGCCCTCGTCGCGAGGACGTACAGCGACAGTCCGAGCCAGGCGAGCATGAGCCCGCCGAGCACGAGTGCCAGCAACAGTTCGTTTCGATTCGCCAAGCCGCAGTGGTCGGGCACCGCAACGCGACCCCGACATCTTCACCGTATTCGAGTGTGTCGACGAGTGTGTTCCCAGATCAGGGGATTCGAAGCCTCAGGCAGGCGACGAGTCGCGCTTTCGCGCGATGCGTTCGGCTGCGAGCCGCTCCGCAGCGGAAGCCGGCGTGCTGCCGGCGGCCTCGGCTTCGCGATAGATCTCCTGCAGCGTGTCGCCGATCCCGGCGAGGTTCTCCTCGAGCTCGGCCTCTGACCACTGACGGTCCTCGAGCCCGACGAGCTGAATGACGCCGCCGGCGTTGACCACGTAGTCGGGTGCATAGAGGATCCCGGCCGCGCGCAGCCGCTCGGCGTCCTCGGGCTCCGCAAGCTGGTTGTTCGCCGAGCCCGCGACGATGCGGCAGCGGAGCTGCGGGATCGTCGCCGCGCTCAGCGTCCCGCCGACGGCGCACGGCGAGTACACGTCGCACTCTGTCGCGAGCGCCTCGGCGGCGTGCACCACCTCCGCGCCGGTCGCTGCCGCACGCGCTTCGTCGACGTCGGAGACGAGCACCACCGCGCCCTCCGTGAGCAGGTCGCGCGCGAGATCGTGACCGACCGAGCCCGCACCCTGCACGAGCACGCGGCGGCCCGCGAGGTCGGGAGAGCCGAAGACGTGCTCGACGCTCGCGCGGATGCCGTGCAGCACGCCGCGCGCGGTACCGCGGCCGCTGTTGCCGCCGGCGCCCGTCGTCCCGTACACCCACGGGCACGTCTCGTGCACGACATCGAGATCCTCGGGCGTGATGTTCATGTCCCCGGCCGTGCGGTACGTCCCACCGAGCGCGGCAACGAGCTGCCCGTAGCGAAGGAGCAGCGCGCGGCGCTTCTCGCCCGTCGGGAGCTCGGGCACCGCAAGCACCGCCTTGCCGCCGCCGCGCTCGCAGTCCGCGACCGCCATCTTCACCGTCATCGCCTGCGAGAGCCGCATCGCGTCGGCGAGGCCGTCCGCCGGCCGCTCGTACACGCGCATTCGCGTCCCGCCCCCGGCCGGCCCGAGCGCGGTCGAGTGCACGCAGACGAAGATCCACGCGCCGCTCGGCTCGTCGTAGCGGATGACGGCTTCTTCCCCGTCCCAGCCGCGCAGGAGCTTCTCGAACACCCCCGGAGTCTGCAGGTTCCGGCCGGGTCTCCGCTACACTCCGCCGCCGGAATGGCTGGAGAGCGCACAAAGTTGATCGTCAAGACCCGCGAGCACCTCGGGTCGAGCGAAACGCGCCGTCTGCGGCGGCAGGGACTGATTCCCGGCGTCCTCTACGGCGCCGGCGAGCCGGTCGCGATCAGCATCGAAGAGCGCGAATTGCGCCGCGCGCTCACCGGCGCGGCGGGCCTCCACTCGATCCTCGACGTGGAGATCGACGGCACCGGCAAGGCCCACGCCTCGATTCTCAAGGACTACCAGCTGGACAAGGTCAGGGGCGGCGTCACGCACGTCGATCTGCACGAGGTTCGCCTCGACCGCGCGATCACCGCGTCCGTGTCCGTCCACCTGATCGGCGGCGAGAACGCGCCTGGCGTGAAGGAGGGCGGCGTCCTCTCGCAGCCGCTGCGCGAGATCCAGGTCGAGGCGCTGCCGCTCGAGGTCCCGGAGCACATCGACCTCGACGTCTCGCACATGGCCACGGGCGACACGCTCCGCATCGGCGACATCGTCGTGCAGGAGGGCGTGAAGTTCCTCGACGACGCAGAGACCGTCGTCGCAACCGTCACGGCGCCGACGCGCGAGATCGAGCCCGAGGAAGTCCCGGCCGAAGAAGGCGAAGAGGGCGAAGAGGGCGAAGGCGCGGCGGAGGGCGAAGCGCCCGAAGGCGGCGCCGAGGCACCGGCCGAATCGGGCGGCGACTCCGCCGGCGATTCGGGCTCCAGCGAGGGCTAGCGCCGGGTGCGGCTCTGGCCCCGTCGCCAGGGGTCGTCGCTCGACCTGCTCGTCGTGGGGCTCGGCAACCCGGGCCGCGAGTACGCGCGGAACCGCCACAACACCGGTTGGCTCGTCGTCGACGAGCTGGCCCGCAGGCACGGCGGCTCGTGGCGCTCGAAGTTCTCGGGGCAGCTCGCCGAGATCCGGCTCGACGGGCACAAGCTCGCGCTCCTGAAGCCGGAGACGTTCATGAACGACTCCGGCAGCTCGGTCGGCGCGGCTGCGCGCTTCTTCAAGCTCGACCCGGACGCCGTGCTCGTCGTGCACGACGAGGGCGACTTCGACCTCGGGCGGTTGCAGCTGCGGATCGGCGGCGGCTCCGCCGGTCACAACGGCCTGCGCTCGATCGCCCAGCACCTGAAGACGCAGGACTTCATGCGGCTGCGCGTCGGTGTCGGCCGCCCGGAGCGCGGCGACCCACGCCCGCTCGCCGACTACCTGCTCTCCGACTTCACGCCGCACGACGATGCCGAGTCGCTCGTCGCGCGCGCAGCCGACGCCGTCGAGACGCTCGAGACGGACGGCATCGAGCGGGCGCAAGTCGCCGTCAACCGGCGTTAGTCAAAACGAGTGTCACCCGCGTGAGGGGATGACCTCACACGCGGCTCCCGCGGTGCCGACGCAACGGGCGTCAAGCCGCAATTGAAGGGAGACGCAGATGCGCAGGTTTCTCACCGCCGGCGCGCTGATGACCGCCGTCGCCCTCGCCGCCGCAACAGCAGCGAGTGCCGCCGTTCCGTCGCCGAGCTACCAGCTCGGGGGAATAGCGCTCGGATCGACGTTCTTCGGCACCGGAGTCGGCTCTGCCGGCGACCGCGGGTCTTGGCAGGCCACCATGTCTGCCGACCCGGCAACTGGATCGATCTCGGGCGGGTCGTTCACCCTCCGGAGCAACAACCGCTCCACGCTCACGGGGAGCTTCACGGGCGGGAGCATGTCGGTGACGTCCGCCGCACCGGGGTGTGGCAGGCAGCAGTTCGCGGTCTCGGCGAGCATGTCGTCGAGCAACGGCCCACTGCTCTTCACGGGCACGCTCTCGACGTTCCGCGTCTCCGTCCGCGGCGTGTGCACGACGCTCTTCGCGACCGTGCAGGGCTCGCTCGCTCCGGCGCCCGCGCCTGATCCGGGCGGCGGCGGAGGCGGCGACCTCTAGACCGAACCGAAGGACACGCAGCACCGCGAGGTCTAGCGTCGAGGCTCCAAGAGGGAAGGGAGAGCAGATGTCTAGACCTCGCATGCTGCGGCGAGCCGTCCCGATCGCGGTTCTTGCGACCGTGCTCGCGCTTGTCGTCGCGCTGCCGGCGCTCGCCGGCCCGGGCGGCGCGTCGAAGTGGAAGGTGTGGACCTACAACGCGTCGGGTCGGGCGTTCTCCGGCTCGGTCCCCGACAACTCGACGGGTGTCGCGTCATTCGCGTTCCCGGCGACGCCGGACACGGCGCTTCTCGTCACCGATCACGGCTCGTATAAGGGGACGCTGCTCGGCGACCTGACCGGCGAGACGGTGAGCGCGACGTGGAGCGACACGGGCGGCGTGTTCACCTATTACGGAGAGCCGGATGTCTGCGGGGCGCCGGCATCCGTCCGGGTTTTCTTCAGCGCAACAGGCGGGCCGTTCGCGGAGACGCAGTACTGGTGGGCGCACGGAAGCGGTGCGGCTGCACTCGCTTCGGGTGGCGGCCCGTTGACCGCCTCGCTCGGCAACCCGTCGCAGTGGTCGGACTTCTTCGGTCACAGCGGCGCAGATCCCGCGTACGCGGCGGCCTACGCCGACGCGGTCGCGAACGTGACGAGCATCGGCCTGTCGTTCGGCGGCGGCTGCTTCTTCGAGAACGGCGTCGGCGCTCCGGCGGGCGGCTCCTTCACGCTCGGCTCGTTCGGCGTCAGCTGATGCACGGCTAGGATCGAAGGGCGGAACCGCGAGGTTCCGCCCTTCGTCATGGACCGTCCTGTTCTTCATGCCTTCGTCCGCGAGCTCGTGGACGACGAGCGCCTCGCCGCCTTCGCGGAGGCGCTGCCTGCTCGCGCGCGCGTGTCCGAGTCCGCCTTGCCGGTGGTGCTCGCGTCGCTCTACGAGCGTCTCGAGCGCCCGCTCGTCTGCCTCGTCCCCGAGGACGTCGATGCGCGCGACGTCGCCGAGGCCGCGGGCTGGTTCCTCGGTGACGAGCTCGTCGGCACGATGCCGAGCCGCGGCGTCGGCTGGGAGTCCGGCCTCGAGCCGCCGCCCCACCTCGTCGGCGAGCGTGCGCGCGCGCTCGCCGTGCTTGCGCGCGGCGGCCTCGTGTGCGCCTCGGCGCGCGCCGTCGCAGAGCCCTTGCCGCCGGTCGCGGCGCGGCCTGCGGCGATCGAGCTGAGCGCAGGGAGCGAGCTCGGCGTCGACGCACTCGCGGAGGAGCTCGCGCTCGCGGGCTACGAGCGCGCCGAGCGCGTCGACGACCGCGGGCAGTTCGCCGTGCGTGGCGGGCTCGTCGACGTCTTCCCGACGACCGGGCGCGAGCCGCTCCGCATCGAGTTCTTCGGCGACGAGGTCGAGTCGATCCGCGCGTTCTCGCCGTTCACGCAGCGCGCGCTGCACCCGGTCGAGACCTGCACGATCTTCCCCGCCGCGGAGCGCCGCCTCGACCTCGTCGAGGAGTGGCATGGTGAGGAGGGCGAGACGCGGCCGGTGCCGGCGGATCTCGTGCCCGTGTTCGACCGCGCACCGGACCTCGTGTTCCAGCCGGACGACGTGCGGCGCATCTGGGCCGAGGACGGGCTAGCGCCGCTCTCGCTCGACGGGGTCGCCGAGCTCGACCCGTTCCCACAGTCCCAGCCGCACGCGTTCGAGGCGCAGCGGCCGGCGATTGCGGCGCGCGGCCTCGCCGAGGCGGAGTCGGAGCTCGGGCAGTTCGTGCGCGCGGGGCAGCGCGTCGTCGTCGCGTTTCCGCACCGCGGCGAGGCGCTCCGCACGCAGAACATGCTTCGCCGCGTCGAGGCGGCTCTGCTCGAGCCCGGCGACGCGCTGCCGTCCGCGCCGGGCCTCTACTTCGCTATCGCGCCGGCGCGGCGCGGGTTCGTCTGGCGCGACCTCGGCCTCGTCCTCCTGCCCGACCACCAGGTCTTCCGGCGCCGCGCGCCGCGCGAGCGCCGCCTCGGCGGTCGCGCGCTGCAGTCGTTCGCCGACCTCCGCACGGGCGACTACGTCGTGCACGAGGACCACGGCGTCGGCAAGCTCCTCGGCTTCGAGACGAAGGAGGTCGCCGGCGTCACGCGCGACTACCTGTTGCTCGCGTTCCGCGGCGACGATCGCCTCTACGTTCCGCACGAGCAGCTCGGCAGGGTGTCGCGCTACATCGGCGCCGACGCCAAGGCGCCCGCGCTCTCGAAGCTCGGCGGCAAGGCGTGGCAGCTGCTCAAGTCGCGCGCGCGCGAGTCCGTTCAGGAGCTCGCGTCGGAGCTGATCGCGCTCTACGCGTCGCGCCAGACCCACGAGGGGATCGCGTACGACCTGAACCACGAGTGGCTGCAGCAGCTCGAGGCCTCGTTCCCGTACCGCGAGACGCCGGATCAGGAGAACGCGATCGAAGCGGTGAAGGAGGACCTCGAGGCGCCGCGTCCGATGGACCGGCTCGTGTGCGGCGACGTCGGCTTCGGCAAGACCGAGGTCGCCGTGCGCGCAGCGTTCGCCGTCGCAGTCAACAGCAAGCAGGTGCTGATGCTCGCGCCGACGACGATCCTCGCGGAGCAGCACTGGAACACATTCCGCGACCGTTTCCGCGACTTCCCGGTGCGCGTCGAGATGGTGTCGCGCTTTCGCACGCCGCGCGAGGTCAAGCAGGTCCTCGCCGACTTCTCCGAGGGGAAGGTGGACGTGCTCATCGGCACGCACCGCGTGCTGAGCCGCGACGTGATCCCGAAGGAGCTCGGCCTCGTCATCCTCGACGAGGAGCAGCGCTTCGGCGTCAAGCAGAAGGAGCTGCTGAAGTCGCTCCGCCTCGAGGTGGACGTGCTGACGCTGAGCGCGACGCCGATCCCGAGGACGCTGCACATGTCGCTCGCGGGCATGCGCGACATCTCGATCATCGAGACGCCGCCCGAGGGCCGCCGCCCGATCCGCACGACGGTGGGCGAGTACGACGAAGAGCTGATCAAGATGGCGCTCGAGCGCGAGCTCGAGCGCGAAGGCCAGGCGTTCTACCTGCACAACCGCGTCGAGACGATCGAGGAGGCGGCGCGGAAGGTGCAGCAGCTCGTGCCGTCGACCCGCGTGATCGTCGCGCACGGCCAGATGCCGGAGAAGGAGCTCGAGGACAAGATGCACGCGTTCCTGCGCGGCGACGCCGACGTGCTCGTCTCGACGACGATCATCGAGTCCGGCATCGACATCCCGCAGGCGAACACGCTGATCGTCGAGCGCGCGGACGCGCTAGGCCTCTCGCAGCTCTACCAGATCCGCGGCCGCGTCGGCCGCTCCGATCAGACCGCCTATGCGTATCTCTTCTATCCCGACGCGCGCGAGCTGACGGCCGAGGCGCGGGCGCGGCTCGCCACGCTCGCCGACCACACGGAGCTCGGCGCCGGCTTCGCGATCGCGATGCGCGACCTCGAGATCCGCGGCGCGGGCGAGCTGCTCGGCGCGGAGCAGTCGGGTCACGTCGCCGCAGTCGGCTTCGAGCTCTACGTCGAGCTCCTGAACGAGGCCGTCGCAGAGATGCAGGGACAGCGTCGCGTCGCGGTCCGCCCGGTGCGCATCGACGCGCGCATCGACGCATACGTCCCTCAGCAATACGTGTCGTCGGAGGCGCTCCGCATCGACATCCACCGGAGGCTCGCGCTGAGCGAGACGGAGGACGAGCTGCGCGAGCTCCAGGCGTCGCTCGAGGACCGCTACGGCCCGCTCCCAGAGCCGGTCGAGCACCTCTTCGCGATCCAGGAGGCGAAGATCAAGGTGGCCCGGCTCGGCGCCGACTATCTCGTCTTCCGGGGCGGCAAGGCCACGGTGGGCAAGCTCGTCCTCGGCTCCGAGGAGCTGAAAGAGCTCCGCGCGCGCATCCACACGGCCGTCTACACCGTAGGAGCGAGGGAAGTGAGCCTGCGCAGCGAAGACGGATTCCCCCAAGCCCTTCGGCTCGTCGATGCTATCTTGGAGGCTCGCCAGGCAGCGTGAAGGCGTCCGTTCTCTCCGCTCCCCGGCCCGTTTCTTTCTCCTACTCACTGGGATTCTCATGAGACTTCTCCGCTTCCTGCCTGTTGCACTGCTGCTCGCCATCGTCCTCGTCGCTGCCGGTTGCGGCGGCGGCTCGACGAAGGTCTCGTCCGACTCGGTCGCCGCCGTCGGCAGCGACCAGATCACGAAGGCGGAGTTCAACTTCCTGATCGCCGGCGCGAAGAGCCAGGCGCTCGCCGCGAAGGCGACGTTCCCGAAGCCGGGCACCGCCGAGTACAAGACGCTCCAGGACAAGGCGATGGCATACCTCGTCCAGGAGAAGGAGCTCGAGCAGAAGGGCAAGGACATCGGCGTCGAGATCACCGATGCGGACGTCGACAAGCAGATCGCGCAGATCAAGAAGCAGTACTTCGGCGGCAGCGAGAAGGCGTTCCAGGCGCAGCTGAAGCAGCAGGGCTTCACCTTGCCGCTGCTCAAGATCTACCAGCGCGGCAACCTGCTCTCCGACAAGCTCTACAAGAAGATCACGGGCGACGCGAAGGTCACCGACGCGGCGATCCAGAAGTACTACAACGAGAACAAGACGCAGTACACGAAGGTGGAGAGCCGCGACGTGCGCCACATCCTCGTGAACAGCAAGGCGAAGGCCGACGATCTCGAGTCCCAGCTCAAGGCCGGTGGCGACTTCGCCGCGCTCGCGAAGAAGTTCTCGAAGGACACGCTCTCGGCGGTCAAGGGCGGCAAGCTCACAATCGAGAAGGGCAAGACGGTCGCGGAGTTCGACAAGGCCGCGTTCGCGCTCAAGACGAACGAGATCTCGCCGCCGGTGCACACGCAGTACGGCTGGCACATCATCCAGGCGCTCTCCGCCGTCAAGCCCGCATCGACGCAGCCGCTCTCCGCCGTCAAGGAGACGATCCGCCAGAACCTCCTGAGCCAGAAGAAGACCGACCTCTTCCAGAAGTGGCTCGACGGCGTGAAGAAGGACTACGAGAAGTCCGTGCGCTACCAGACGGGCTATGTGCCCGAGGCGACGACGGCCACCACCGCGGCGACCACGACCGCGACGGCGACGAAGTAGAGAGCTTCTCCGGGTCGTGTGGCCACGTTTCTGGGGCACGAGCACCAAGCGGTGCGAGGACGCAGGTCGCGCCGCTAGTGGTACTAGCGGCGCGATCGAGGACGCGGCAACGCGCCGCGTGATCGTGTTCCAGAAGCCTGGAGGGCACGGCCCGGAGGGGCTCTAATGGAGGGCCTTCCCGAGGCCCTCGTCGAGCTGCAGCTGCTGACCGAGCGGCTGCGTCGCGACTGCCCGTGGGACCGTGAGCAGACGGCGCGCACGATCGTGCCGCACACGGTCGAGGAGGCGTACGAGGTCGCGGACGCAGCGCTCGCCGGCGACGACGAGAAGCTGCACGATGAGCTTGGTGACTTGCTCTTCCAAGTTTTCTTCCTCGCTCTTCTGAGCGAGGAAAAAAATGGGCCAGGCCTCGAGCAGGTGGCGCGTGGGATCCATGCGAAATTGGTGCGTCGGCACCCGCATGTCTTCGGAGACGTTTCCGCCGACACGCCGGACCGGGTGAAGGAGAACTGGGAGCGGATCAAGCGGGACCAGGAAGGGCGCGTCGGGATCTTCCACGACGTCCCGAACGCGCTGCCCGCGCTGTTGCACGCACGCAAGGTGCAGCAGCGTGCGAAGGCGGTCGGCTTCGAGTACGCCGATGCCGAGGGCGCGCTCGCGGATCTCGACGACGAGCTGCGCGAGCTGAAGGACGACCTCTCGTCGCCCGAGCGGCGCGCGGAGGAGCTCGGCGACGTGCTGTTCGCGGCGGTGAACGTCGCCCGCAAGCTCGAGGTCGATCCCGAGCTCGAGCTGCGCCGCGCGTCGGAGCGGTTCCGCAAGCGGGTCGAGACGGCCGAGCGGCTCGCCGGCGAGAACGGCGAAGATTGGAGCGCGCTGCCACTCGAGCAGCAGGACACGTACTTCGACCGCGCCAAGGAGTCCGAATGAGCAGCTCGATCGCCCACGTCAGTGCACGCCAGATTCTCGACTCGCGCGGCAACCCGACCGTCGAGGTCGACGTGCTGCTCGAGTCGGGTGCCGTCGGCCGCGCGGCCGTGCCGTCCGGCGCATCGACCGGCGTGCACGAGGCCGTCGAGCTTCGCGACGGCGGCAGCGAGTACGGCGGCAAGGCCGTGACGAAGGCGGTCGCAAACGTGACGGGCGAGATCCGCGCCGCCGTGGTCGGGCTCGACGCGACCGAGCAGGAGGAGCTCGACCGCGTGTTGATCGAGCTCGACGGAACGCCGAACAAGGGACGGCTCGGTGCGAACGCCATCCTCGGCGTCTCGCTCGCCGCCGCGAAAGCAGCGGCCGTCGATGCCGGCGAGTCGCTCTACTCGTATCTCGGCGGCCCGGGCGCGACGACGCTACCCGTGCCGATGATGAACGTGATCAACGGCGGCGCGCACGCAGCGAACTCGATCGACCTGCAGGAGTTCATGGTCGTGCCGGTCGGCGCGGACTCGTTCCGCGACGCGCTCCGGATCGGAACGGAGGTGTACCACGCACTGAAGCAGGTGCTCGGCGACCGCGGGCTCGCGACCGGCGTCGGCGACGAGGGCGGCTTCGCTCCCGACCTCGAGTCGAGCGAGGCGGCGATCGAGGCGATCCTCGCGGCGGCCGAGCGCGCCGGCCATCGCGAGCGCATCGCGATCGCGCTCGACCCCGCTGCGAGCGAGGTCTTTCGCGACGGTCGCTATCGCTTCGAGGGGCGCGACCTCCCGTCCGCCGAGATGCCCGCGTTTTGGCACGGCATCGTCGACGCGTATCCCGTCGTCTCGATCGAGGACGGCTGCGCGGAAGACGACTGGGACGCGTGGGCCGCGCTGACACGCGATGTGGGGGAGCGCGTGCAGCTCGTCGGCGACGATCTCTTCGTCACGAACCCGGAGCGGCTGCAGCAGGGGATCGACCGCGGCGTCGCCAACTCGATTCTCGTGAAGGTCAACCAGATCGGAACGCTGACGGAGACGATCGCGGCGGTCGACCTCGCGCACGCGAACGGCTACACGACCGTGATGTCGCACCGCTCGGGCGAGACCGAGGACGCGACGATCGCCGACCTCGCCGTCGCGCTCGGCACCGGACAGATCAAGACGGGAGCGCCCGCGCGCAGCGACCGCGTCGCGAAGTACAACCAGTTGCTCCGCATCGAGGAGCAGCTCGGTCAGGGGGCGGCGTACCCCGGCTGGGACGCCTTCCCGCGCACGAAGCGGTAGCGCGCGCCCGCTGGCTAGGCTGAGGCCATGGTGAATGAGCGCCGGACGAAGATCGTCGCCACGCTCGGGCCTGCCTCCGACTCGCCGAAGAAGCTGCGCGAGCTCGTCGCCGCGGGAATGGATGCCGCGCGGCTCAACCTCTCGCACGGCACCCACGAGGAGCACGCCGAGCGCGCGCGTCGCGTTCGCGACGCCGAGGCGTCCGCCAACCGTCCGATCGCGCTGATCGCGGACCTACAGGGCCCGAAGCTGCGCATCGGCGAGCTCGAGGAGCCGTTCGTCCTCCGCAAGGGCGAAGCCGTGACCGTCAGTGCCGAGAGCAGTTTCCGCAAGGGGGAGCTACCGATCGCGCCCGCCGTGATCGGCGACGTGCTCGAAGCGGGCCATGACGTCCTGATCGACGACGGGCTCGTCCGCCTGCGCGTCGGCACGGTGGTCGACGGCCGCGCGCAGTGCGAGGTGATCGTCGGCGGCGTCGTCACCTCGCATAAAGGGGTGAACCTTCCCGGCGTGCCGCTGCCGATCCCGTCGCTCACGCGCAAGGACACCGCCGACCTCGAGTTCGCCCTGTCGATCGGCGTCGACTTCGTCGCGCTTTCGTTCGTGCGCTCACCCGCCGACGTGCGCGACCTGCGCGCGCTCATCGAGCAGGCCGGCTCGCACGCGCACGTGATCGCGAAGATCGAGAAGGCCGAGGCGGTCGACGTCCTCGACGACATCCTCGCCGAGACTGACGCCGTGATGGTGGCGCGCGGCGACCTCGGCGTCGAGATCGGCCCTGCGCTCGTGCCGCTGCTGCAGAAGCGGATCATCCAGAAGGCGCTCGAGCGCGGCAAGCCGGTGATCACCGCCACGCAGATGCTCGAGTCGATGGTTCACCATCCAGAGCCCACGCGCGCGGAGGCGAGCGATGTCGCCAACGCGATCCTCGACGGCACGTCCGCGGTGATGCTGTCGGGCGAGACCGCGGTCGGCGAGTATCCGGTCGAGGCGGTCGCGTACATGGACCGGATCGCGAAGGCCGTCGAGCCGAGCATGGGCTACCGGCACGAGATCCCCGCAGCCGACCAGAATCCGACGATCGGCGGCGCTATGTCGAACGCCGCGTGCGACATCGCCGAGGCGCTGCGCGCGAAGGCGATCCTCACACCCACGTATCGCGGCAAGACCGCCGCGAGCGTCGCGCGGCTCCGGCCGCAGCGGCCGATCATCGGGCTGACGCACATCGAATGGGCGCGCCGCCAGATGGCGCTCGAGTGGGGCGTGACGCCGATCCAGATCCCGCAGTGCGGCGACGTCGAGGAGCTGTGGTCGACCTCCGTCCGCGTCGCCCGCGAGGCCGGCCTGATCGACGCCGGCGACCGCGTCGTCCTCACGGCGGGTACGCAGGTCAATCTGCCGGGATCCACGAACGTCATCAAAGTGGACATCGCCTAGGAACACGGGCGCTACCCCGCGCGGGCGGCGGTGCCTTCGGCATCCCCGCCACGCTGAGTGCGCCTATGGCTAACGCGCGCTTCGCGACGCGTTAGCCTCCGGCGTTGACCGCGTCGGTGACAGCAACCTGCTTTCAAGCAGGTTGCAGTCGTTGCACCGAGAGCGCCAAGCGAACGACTGCAACCAGGCTGAAGCCTGGTTGCGAAGGATCGGGCTGCCGCGCCGCGAAGGTCCCGCGGTGTCTCGTTCGAGAGGTCGTCGCCCTGCGCGCTCGGTCGTCTTCCGCCGCTGGCTTGCGGTGGGCGCGCTCGTGCTCTTCGCGCTCCTCTATTACCGGCCGCTGAAGGCGTATGTCGACGCGCGCGGCGAGCTTGCGCAGAAGCGCGCGGTCGTGCAGCAGCTCAAGCTCGAGAAGCGGCGACTCGAGCACCGGCTCGGGTCGTCGACGTCGCTCGACACGCTCGCGCGCGAGGCGCGCGCGCTCGGTTACGTGCGCAAGGGCGAGCACCTCTTCATCGTCAAGGGCATCAACGAGTGGCGGAAGCGCGAGCGGGCCAGCATGATGGCCCACCGTGGACACTGACGCCGACCGCGCACTCGTCGCACTTCAGATCGGGCGCGAGCCGCGCGCATTCCACCGCGTCGCCGTTCGCTGCCCTTTCGGCCGCCCGGCGGTCACGGAGCAGAGCCCCTACGACCCCGACGGCGAGCCGTTCCCGACGACGTACTACGTGACGTGCCGCCACCTCGTCGCCGCGATCTCGCGGCTCGAGGCTGCAGGCGGCGTCGAGCGGTGGACGCGCGCCGCCGTCGATGACCCAACGCTCGCCGCGAGCCGCGCGCGTGCCGACGATGACCAGCGACGGATCCGGCACCGGCTCGCAAGCGGCGAGACCGGCCCTGACGCGGGCGCGTCGCTCGACCTCGGCGTCGGCGGTGCCGGCCGCTCGGGCTCGCTCAAGTGCCTGCACGCGCACGCGGCGTTCGCGCTCGCGAACCCGGGCTACGAGCTCGGCGAGCGCATCGTTGCCGAGCTCGACCCGCTCTGGCCGGATCGCTGCTGCACCGAACCGGCGGAGCGTGGCTAGCATCCCGCTCCGATGTCCGCCGAGCTGACGACGCTGGTCCGCCACGAGTGGGAGGAAGCCGCCCGCCGGCTCGAGGCCGAGCGCTCCGACCGCGCGCGCTACGAGCGCCTGCTCCAGCAGATCGAGGTCGTCACCGAGGAGCTCCGCAAGAACGTCGGCCAGACCTACACGCTCGCCCAGCTCGCGGATGCCTACCGCGACGCCGAGCGCTGGGCGCGCGACGCCGTCGAGACCCGCGCCCCGTCGAGCGGCTGGCCCCGCGACCTCGCCCTCGTCCTCGCCGCCGCGTTCCACGGCTACCAGCGCGGCGCCGTCGACTACCTCGCGTGATCACCCCGGGCGAGCGGAGCCGTCGCCGAGCCCGCCGGGCCCGGCCGCCCCTGTGGCTCGTCGCGCTCGTCGGGGCAGCCCTCCTTTTGGCCGTCGGCGTGGCCCTCGGCATGGCCCTCCACGACAACCCGAACCCAAATTTAACGGTTACAACGACAAAAACGATCGTGCCGTGACCGTTCGTGGTGTACAAAGCGTAAGCTTTGGGCAGATTCCCGCCGATGGCTCACAGAGACGAAAGCGAGTGGCTGACCCTCGGGCAGGCCGCGCGGTTCCTCGGCGTCGCCCAGAGCACGATTCGCAAGTGGTCCGACAACGGGCGCGTGCCGGCGTTCTACACGCCGGGCGGGCACCGTCGCTACCGGCGTTCCGACCTCGAGTCGTTCCTCGACCGCTCGGGCCCCGGCGGCAAGCCCCGTTCCGGCCCGCTCGTGCTGCTCGTCGACGACGACGACAAGGTGCGCGAGCTCGTCCGCGTGAACCTCGAGTTCGAGGGCTACACGGTCCGTGAGGCGGGGAGCGCAACAGAAGGCCTCGACGCGATCGAGGAGGCGAAGCCTGACCTTGTGCTTCTCGACGTGATGATGCCGCACGTCGACGGCTGGGAGATGCTGCGGCGCATCCAGGAGCAGTACGGCGCGGGCGCGATCCCCGTCGTCATGTTCAGCGGGCAGGTGGATGGAGAAGCGCAACGGCAGGCTGCGGCGGTCGGCGCGCAGGCCTTCGTCGGCAAGCCGTTCGACCTGCACCAGCTGATCGAGCAGACGAAACAGATCGCACCGGTCTAGCGCGCTGACCGGCTGGGACAGGCAGCTCGAGCGGTGGATCGTCCACCACCGCTGGCATCCGCTGAACGACGCCTTCGTGTGGGTGACGAAGATCGGCACGCACGGCCTCGTCTGGCTCGCGCTCGGTCTCGCGCTCGCCGTCGTCCGCCGCCGCGCGCTCCCGTTCGTCCTCGTCGCGCTCGCGGTTCTCGCCGCCGACGGGCTCGCCGGTCTCGTCAAAGCCGCCGTCGGCGAGAAGCGTCCGACGGAGCCGGATGCGCTCGTGACGATCCCGCACAGCCACTCGTTTCCCTCAGGTCACACGGCGACGGCATTCGCCGGCGCGATGATGCTCTCGTATCTCGTGCCGCGCGCGGCGCCGGCGTTCTTCGTGCTCGCTGCGGCGATCGCGTACTCGCGCCTCTACGTCGGCGTGCACTTCCCGCTCGACGTCGTCGGCGGAGCGGTGATCGGCCTTGCTACAGCTCTTCTGCTGCTCGGAGTAGCCCGGCGGCGATCAATGCGACTGCGGCGATGAGCGAGATGAAGATCCCGATACCGCGGCCCGCCGTTGCGAAGAACGTGTCAGGGATCGAGATCAGCCGGATCAAGACGAAGATCGTCGCAAGCGATCCGAGCGCGATCAGGACGAGGCTCTCCGGCACGGTCGCCGGGAGCTCGATGCCCGCTTCGCGCAGCGCCTCGAGAATGAGCGTCGCGAGCCCCGCGAAAAAGACGAGCTTGCCGAGCGCGCCCGTGTGCCACCCGGTCACGGAGAGCGTCAGGCCGTCGGCCTGGCTGCCTGCGTACCAGTCGGTGAACGCCGAGATCGCGAGCACGAGACCTGCGATCCACGCGAGCCGCTCGCCCCAGTAGCCCGGCGCAGCCGCGCGGGCCGGCCGGCCCTCGAGCGGGTCCGTGGAGCGTTGCGGCAGCATCGGCTCGGGCGTCTGCATGGAGGGCAGTATGGGCGAATCGCCCGGTTAGAGGCCGAAGAGCCGCTGGATCTCGTGCCAGCTGCCGAGGACGAACGCGACGGCGAGTGCGAGGAGCACCGCCATCACGATGTAGAACCGGTAGTGGGCGAGACGGCTCTCCTGCCGCGCGCGGACGCGGGCCTGCCGGCGGGCGCGGTGGTAGCGGTAGCGGAGCTCGATCGCGGCCGGGTCGACGGGAGCGTCGTCCGGCGGGTCGGGAGGGGCGTCGCGAGGATCGGGCAGGGGCGTCGCCACGGCCAGAGTTTAGATGCCTGCCTGAGCGCGCGATACTTCCCTCGGGGTGGTCGCCGAACTGGAACACCGGCCCGGGAACGTCTCGCTCGAGGCGCTGACGGCGCTCGTCCGGGCCTCCGGGGTCGCAGCCGGACGGGAGACACTCGGGGTGGCGCTCGCCGATCTCGCGGAGGCGGCGCGGATCGCGGCCGGGGCCGACCTCGCCCTCGTCCGCTGCTCGTCGGGGGACGTGCTCGAGGCGGTTGCGCTCTCCGGGCCTGCCGCGCTCGCCGCGGAGCTCGAGGGGACGCACCTGCCGGCCGCCGAGCTGCCGGCCGAGCCGACGGTCGAGCTTGCGAACGCGCCGGCCGCCGTCAGACGTGCGGCCGCCCGCGCTGCTGCGCAGGCGCTCCTGCTCATCCCAGTGCGCACCGCCGGACGCCTCGCGTCGGTCGAGCTCTACCGCGCGGGCCCGCAGTTCGGCGAGGCGGAGCGGCTCGGGGCGGAGCTCGCAGCGGGCCAGGTTGCGCTCGTGCTGCGGGCGTTCGCGCCGAACGACCCGGTCGCGTCGCTCGCGCATCCTGCACTCGAGCTCGCGGGCGAGGCACTCGCCGCAGCGCTCGGGGCCGGTGACACCGCGGCTGAGCTCGCCCGTGTCGCCGCGAACGTCGTCGGCGCTCCCATCGGGTTGATCTGGGACTACGCGGAGTCCGGCTTCCGGCTCGCCGGCGCCTTCGGCATCGACGAGGACGCGGACCTTGTCGAGGCGCGGGAGCTCGCGCAGGCGGCGCTCGACGAGCCCGGGCCTGTGCGCGCCGTTGCGGCGGGACAGCTTCCCGGCGCGTGCGCGATCTCGACCGCGCTCCCGCTCGGACAGCCGCCGGTCGGCCTGCTGCAGCTTCTCTTCGCGGCGGGCGACGAGCCGGACGCAACGCAGCTCGCTCGGCTCACGACCTTCGGCGTCCGCGCCGCGCAGGCGCTCCGTGCCGGTGCGCGCAGCCGGCTCCTCGAGCTCGAGCTCGACCGCACGCGCGCGCTCCTCGCCGTCGTCGGGCAGGCGACCTCGGAGCTGTCACTCGCGCACACGCTCGAGACCTCCGTCGAACGCGTCGCGGCGTTGCTCGGCATCGAACGGGTGGCGCTCTATCTGCGTGCCGAGGAGGACAGGCTCGTGCCGGCCGCAGGCCGCGGCCTCGTCGGCCCGCACGAGCGCATCGCGGAGCGCCTGCTCGAGGTGGCGCTCGGGCCTGCGCGCAGCCATGCAGTCGTGATCGTCGCGGACGCCTCGCTCGACGACCGGCTCGGCGGCGTGCGCGACGCGGTGCGCGCGTCTGACATCGGTGCTGCGCTCGCCGCGCCGCTGCTCGTGCGCGACGAGATCGTCGGCCTGCTCGCGGTCTACCCTGAGCGCGGACGCTTGCCGGCCGAGAACGAGGCGGCGATGCTCGCCGCCCTCGCCGGCCAGCTCGCCGTCGCCGTGCAGAACGCACAGCTGCACGAGCGCGCGACCGAGTCGGGTAGACAGCGTGAGGCAGCCCTCGCTTCCGAGCGCGATGCCGCGCGGCGCCTGCGCGCGCTCTACGAGATCTCACGGTCGTTTGCGCAGGAGCTGTCGCTCGAGAAGACGCTCGAGGCACTCGCGACGACGGTCGTCGACGTGCTCGACGTCGACGCGGCGCTGATCTCGATGCCGGACGACCGGCGCGATTTCCTCACGCCGCGCGCGATCCACGTGCGCGACCAGCAGCTCGCCGACGCGGCGCACGCGATTCTCTTCCGCCCCGAGCCGTTCGGTGCGGCCGTTGTGCAACGGCTGTTCCGCAACGCGAAGCCGTACCGGCTGCAGCGCGGGCACAGCGTGCTCGAGCCGTTTCTCGCGAAGGGCTGGACGGCGGCCGTCGTTCCCGTCGCGACGCCGGCGGAGACGATCGCGGCGCTCACCATCTACTCGTTCCGGCCCGGGAAGCCGATCGGCGAGGACGCGATCGAGGCGGGACTCGCAATCGCCGGCCAGGCAGCGCTCGCGGTCGACAACGCACGCCTCTACCAGCAGCAGAAGGAGTTCGCGGACACGATGCAGCGCTCGCTGCTGCCCACTCAGCCGCCCGACGTGCCGGGACTCGATGTGGGCGAGGTGTACGAGTCGTCCGCGCGGGTCGACGTCGGCGGCGACATCTACGACTTCCTCGAGCTCGACGACGGCCGGCTCGCCGTCGTGCTCGGCGACGTCACCGGTCACGGCGTCGAGGCGACCGCGGACATGGCGATGGCGAAGTTCGTCTTCCGCTCGCTCGCACGCGAGCACCCGGAGCCGGGCGACTTCCTCGCATATGCGAACGACGTCGTCGTCGACGAGATCGCGCCGGGCAAGTTCATCACGATGGCCTACCTCGCTGTCGATCCCGCGAAGGGGGAGGTGGCGTGCGCGAGCGCCGGCCATCCGCCGCCGCGGCTCATCCTCGCCGACGGAAGCGTTCACGGGCTCGAGGCCACCGGGCTCGTGCTCGGGATCGATGCGGATCAGACCTACGACGAGGTGCGCGCCGATTTCCCCGTCGGCTCGACGATCGTGCTCTACACCGACGGCGTCGTCGAGTCGCGCCGCCGCGGCGAGCTCTACGGAACCGATCGTCTCGACGCGCTGCTGGCCGCGCAACGCGAGCTGGCGCCGCGAGAGCTCGCGCACGCCGTCACCGAGGACGCACGACAGTACTCAGGCGGTGAGCTGAGCGACGACCTCGCCGTCGTCGTCATCCGCCGAACCGCTTGATGGAGCTGCTGCGCGGCGAGCGCGACCTCGTTCGCGTCGGTCACCGCGGCGCGGCGGCGCTCGCGCCCGAGAACAGCCTCGAGGCGATCGAGGCCGCCGTCGCGCACGGCGTCGACGTCGTCGAGCTCGACGTCGTCACGGGCGCGACCGGCGAGCTCGTGCTTGCGCACGGCCCCGAGGTGCCGGCGGCCGCACCGTCGCTCGACGACGGCCTGGCACTCGCGGCGAGGCTCGGTGTTGGGGTGCTGGTCGACGTGAAGCTGCCGGGCGTCGAGCCCGGCGTCGTCGCGGCGCTTGGCCGGCATGGGCTCCTCGACCGAAGCTTCGTCAGCTCGTTCTCGTTCCCGATCCTGTCTCGCTTCGCGGCGCTCGAGCCTGCGCTGCCGCGGTCGCTGACCTATCCGGAGGACCGCCACGGCGTCTCCGAGCGCCCGTTCGTCGCGCCGTTCGTGCGCCCGTCGCTCGTCGTGCTCCGCACGCTCGTCCCGGCGCGGCTCCCGCGCTGGCTTCGCGCCTCCGGCGCCCGCGCCGTGACGCTCAACGCGGCCGTCGTCTCGCCGCGAGCGGTCGAGGTCTGCCACCGGCTCGGCGTCGCGGTCTACGCGTGGACGGTCGACGAGGCTGCGCTCGCAACTACCCTGGTCGAAACCGGTATCGACGGTATCATCACGAACGATCCACGGATCCTCCCGCCGGGTCTCCGCTCACACGCATGAAGCGCCTTCTCTCCTTTCTCATCGTGCTGCTCGCCGCCGGGGCGCTTGCCTCGACGGTGCTCGCAGACGACCCGCCGCCGACCACGACGACGACGCCCGCGACGCCGGTGCTCGTGCCGCTCGGTGTGACGCTCGGGGGCGTCTCGATCGGCGGTCTCGACGCAGACACCGCCGCGCAGGCCGTGCTCGACTCGTTCGGGCGTTCAGTCACGCTCCGCGTCGAGACGACGACGGTGCAGGTCGTGCCGAGCCTCTTCGCGCTCTCCGTGCCGATCGACTCCGCGATCGCCCGCGCGCTCACCGTCGAGCCGAACACGCCGCTCGGGCTCCGCGCGACCGTGAACGCGGACCTCGTACGCAGTTTCATCGCGAAGCTTGCGAACCGGTTCGACCGCAAGCCGGTGGCCTCGCGGCTGCTTCTCCGCGCGCTCAAGCCTTTCGTCACGAAATCGGTGGCCGGCCGGACGATCAACGAGGGGCTGACGAGGAGCGACCTGACCGACGAGCTCGTGCACGGAACGCGCGCGCCGATCAAGGTGCAGTCGACGTTTCGGAAGCCGACCGTGACCGAGAAGACGATCGGCCCGGTGATCGTGATCAGGCGCGGCTCCAACCGGCTCACGCTCTACGACGGTGACCACGTCGTCCGGCAGTTCGGCGTCGCGACCGGGCAGGCCGTCTATCCGACGCCCCTCGGGAAGTTCCAGATCGTCGTCAAGTGGAAGAACCCGTGGTGGTACCCGCCGGCGTCTCCGTGGGCGAAGGGCGAGAAGCCCGTGCCACCGGGCCCCGGCAATCCTCTCGGCACCCGCTGGATGGGCTTGAGCGTCTCAGGCGTCGGCATCCACGGCACGCCCCAGGACGGCTCGATCGGCTACTCGCTCTCGCACGGGTGCATCCGCATGCACATTCCGCAGGCCGAGTGGCTCTTCGAGCACGTCGACGTCGGCACGCCGGTGTACATCGTCTCTGCATGATGCGCACCGTGAAGCTCACCGGTCAGGTCGTCGCGTTGGCGGCGGTGGCCGGTCTGCTCGGGCTTCTGGTGTGGCGGCTGACGCACCAGTCGACGCCGCCGAAGATCGGCGGCCCGGCGCCGTCGTTCTCGTCGAAGCGCGTCGACACGAGCGGGACGCTCGATCTCGCGTCGTTGCGTGGCAAGCCCATCGTGCTGAACTTCTGGGCCTCGTGGTGCGGGCCGTGCAAGGGCGAGGCGAAGACGCTCGAGCAGGCGTGGCGCCAGTACAAGAGCCAGGGCGTCGTCTTCATCGGGGTCGACTACCACGACGTGACGGGTGACGCCCGCCGCTTTCTCGCGCACCACGGCATCACGTACCCGACGGTGCAGGACGGCTCCGGCATGATCGCCGACCGGTACGGCGTCAGCGCGGTGCCGGAGACGTACTTCATCGACCGTCGCGGCCGTCTCGTCGGCGAGCACATCAAGGGCACAGTCGCCCACCAGAAAGACGCGTTCATCCGCGGGGTCGAGGCGGCGCTCGGCTCGTGATCCTGCGCGGTGCCGCCGTGCTCGTCGCGACGCTCGTGCTCGCGGGGCCTGCAGCTGCTCGTGCTCGCGGGGCCTGCAGCTGCTTGTGTCAGCCCGCGTACGTCGCTGAACGCGCTCGAAGGCGAGATCATGTGCCCGACGTGCCATACGACGCTCGACCAGTCTGACTCCGCTGCCGCGCGCCGGATCGAGGTCTTCATCCAGCACCGCATCGACGCGTGCGCGACCGAGTCGCAGATCAAGGCGGACCTCGTCGCGAACTTCGGCGCGGGGATCCTCGCGGCGCCCCCTCGCAAGGGCTTCGACCTGCTCGCGTGGTGGCTGCCGCTCGGCGGGGTGATCGTCGGCGCGCTCGCCGTCGCCTTCGGCGTCTGGCGTTGGAGCCGCGCGCGGGGGCCTGACGAGCCGCCGCCGTCGTCCGGGCTCGACGACGAGACCGAGCGGCGGCTCGACGAGCTACTGGCACGATTGGACTGATGGGTCTCCGGCTCCCGATCGCGTTTCTCGCGGGATTCGCGTCGGTGATCACGCCGTGCGTCCTGCCCCTCGTCCCCGGGTACCTCTCGGCGCTCTCGAGCGTCGAAGCGGGGCGCCTCGGCGAGCGCGGCACCGTGCGCCGCGTCGTGCTTACGAGCGTGCCGTTCATCCTCGGCTTCACGGTCGTCTTCGTGCTCCTCGGCGCGGCCGCAGCGGCGATCGGGAACGCCGTGTCGGCGACCGCACAGACCGAGATCGCAGGCTTCGTGCTCATCGTGCTCGGGCTCGCCTTCGTCGGCCTCCTGCCCGTGCCGGAGCGGATCTTCGTGCCGGGCCTACTTACCGGCGCGCGCCGTCGCGGCTCGGGCGCGCTCCTCGGGGCCGCCTTCGCGGTGTGCGCGGCGCCGTGCATCGGAACGGTGCTCGCGGCCGTGCTCGTCCTGGCGAGCGACACGGGCACGGTGCTGAGAGGCTCGGCGCTCCTCGCGGCCTACGCGCTCGGCCTCGGCCTTGCGTTCCTCGTCGCGGGCGTGGCGTTCGCGCGCGCGATGTCGGCCTTCCGCTGGCTGCGCGACCGCTACCAGGTGATTCAGGTCGTGAGCGGGCTGACGCTCGTCTCGCTCGGCCTGCTGCTCTTCTTCCACCGCGACTGGTGGCTACACGTCGCGTTGAACCGCGCGCTCGAAGCCGTCGGCCTGACGTCTCCGTAGGAATGCGCCGCCGGGCCTCGGCGTTGCACCTCGCATGCACGTCGCCGAGCTCTGGCGGTATCCCGTCAAATCGCTGCGCGGCGAGTCGCTCGCGGAGGCGCAGATCACGCCCGAGGGGATCGAGGGCGACCGCCTCGTCCACGCGCGGCGCCCGAGCGGGCGTGTCTTCACCGCGCGGACGCACTCGAAGCTGCTCGGGCTTGAGGGTGCACTCGGGGTCGACGGTGTGCCGACGATCGACGGCTTGCGCTGGGACGATCCTGCCGCGCTCGCGGCCGTGCGCGCAGTCACCCAGCCCGACGCCGAGCTCGTCTACTACGACGGCACCGGCCCCGAGCGCTTCGACGTGCTGCCGATCTCGGTCGCAACGGACGGCGGCATCGCAGCGGTCGGCGTCGACGGCAGGCGCTTCCGCGCGAACGTCTATCTCGACGGCGTCGAAGGGCTCGCCGAGCGCGAGTGGGTCGGCTTCGAGCTCCGGCTTGGCGAGGCCGTCGTCGGCGTTCGGCAGGTGCGCGGGCGGTGCGTGATGACAACCTTCGACCCCGACTCGCTCGAGCAGGACATCACCGTGCTCCAGAAGATCTACTTCGAGCTCGAAGGCGTCACGGCGCTCGACTGCTACGTCGTCCAACCGGGGCGCGTGCGCGTCGGCGACGAGGCGCAGGTGCTCGACTACTGGACGCTGCCGCGGTCCGCTTGAACGAGGACGCCGGACGCGAGCGCCGCGACAGCGGGCGCGCCGATCAGCGCTGCTGCGACAACGATCGCGAGTGAGACGCCACCCGCGCCGAGAAGCGGGGCCGCGATCAGCGCGCCCGCGGGAGGCGTCGCCTGCATCGACGTGCGGAGCAGCGCGAAGACGCGGCCGTGCAGATCTGCCGGCAGGACGCGCATGCGGATCGTCTGTGCCCAGACCGTGAGCGTTCCGAGGAAGAAGGACTCGCCTGCGAGCACCGCGGCGGCGAGCGGCAGGCTGGGCTTCAGTGCGAGCGGGACAAGCAGCGCGGCGGCGAGGAGCTCTGCGACGCCGATCGCGATCCCGAGCGGGAGCCGGCCGGCCGCCGCGCCCGCGGCAAGCGAGCCGAGGAGAAGTGCGCACCCGGCGACGCTGGCGAGCGCGCCGTAGGTGCCGGCGCCGCCGTGCAGGATCGTGCGCGCGTAGACCGGCAGCACGACTTCGACCGCACCCTCGCCGACGTTCACGAGCATGAACATCGCCGTTGTCGCGAGCAGGATCGGCGCGCGCAGGACGAAGCGGAGCGCGTCGCGGAGGGTGCGGCCCGCGACGCCGCTCGCTGCGGCGCGTCCGAGCGGCGGCAGCAGGAAGAGCGCGAACGCGAAGAATGCGTAGCTCGCGGCGTCGAGGATCAGCACGTTGGCGGCGCCGAATGCCGCGACGAGGCCGCCGGCCGCGGCGGGGCCGACGATTGCGGCGAGCGCGAACGAGACGGACTCGAGCCCATTCGCGGCTTCGAGCTCGTCGTCCTCGACGAGCTCGGGGATCAGCGAGGGGACGCCGGCGAGCGGGATCATCTTCAGCAGGCCGTGCAGGGCGGCGACGACGTACAGCTGCCAGGTGTGCAGCGCGTCGAGCGCGGCGAGCAGCGGCACGACGCCGACCGCAACGCCGCGCACGACGTTGTCGCACACGAGGAGGAGCCGGCGGTCGAAGCGGTCGAGCGCGAGGCCGGCGAGCGGCCCGCCGACGACGACGGGCGCCGTTGCGACGGCGACGAGATAGCCGACGTGCGCGGCCGATCCGGTCAGGCCGTAGACGAGCCAGATGAGCGCCGTGAACGTGAGCGCGTCGCCGAGCAGGGAGACCGTTGCGCCCGCCCAGAGCAGCCTGAATGCGCGTCGCCGCAGCAGCCGCCGGTACATAGCGCGATCGTCGTTCGCGCACGGCGCGGTGCGCTTGCGCGTTCTTGCCGTGTCCTTACGCGAACTTGCTCGGCGGGACGCCGAAGCGGCGCCGGAACGCCGTCGCGAAATGGCTCGGGCTCGCGTACCCCGTCGCCGCGCCCGCCTCGGCGGCCGTCAGCCCGCTGCGCAGAAGCTCGGCTGCACGGGCGAGACGGCGTTCGACGAGGTAGCGGTGCGGCGACACGCCGACCTGCTCGCGGAACAGGCGGTGGAAGTGGAACGGGCTCACGTGCGCACGCTTCGCAAGGAGCGCGAGGTCGATCGGCTCGGCGAACCGCTCGTCGAGGAAGCGGCGTGCGTCCTCGATCGCGTCGCTGTGCCGGCGCGTGGGGCGGAGGCGGGGCGCGCGGTCCCGCAGGTCGAGTAGCAGCTCGAGCACGAGACAGTCGAGCCGGAGGGACGACTCGTCCTCACGCGTGGCGAGCTCGCGCATGCGCGCGGCGAGCGTCGGGTCGAGCGGGACGCTTCGCTTCGTCGGCAGAGGCTCGTCGAGAAGGCCCGCGTCGGGATGCCCGTCGAGCAGGTTGCGCAATGCTCCGTCGTCGAGTGTGAGGTAGAGCGTGCGGTCGTCGGGATGCGTCGACGCGTGCGCGCACCGGTACGAGTCGCCGGCGTGGCCGAGGACGACGGTGTCGCGGTCGACGTCGATCCACCCGTCGTGTCCATGGAAGCGCCACCGCCCGTGCGTCGTGAAGATCACGTTCGACGACGAGAAGCCCTCCTCGGCCGGATCGTGATGCTCGCCCGGGCCGTGCGCGAAGCGCCCGAGAACGGCGAACGACCCGCGGCCGAGCACGGTGCTCTCCATCGTTCGATGCTAGAGGTGCCGACCGGGGCTACGCCAGCGGGTGTCTGACGCCGAAGCGCTCGCACAGGCCGGGCACGCTTTCGGGGTCCATGTCGAGCGCATACCGCGCGCAGAGATCGGCGAAACGGGAGAGATCCGGCTCGGCGTCGGTGGCGTAGACCTCGGCCAGCTCGCGGAAGAAGTTCTCGAAGCCCGCCGGCGAGATGATCTCGATCAGCTCGATCGGCGTGTCACCCGCGTTCCAGAACGTGTGCCACTGGTTACGCGGCTTGAACACCCAGGTGCCGGGTCCCGCCGTCACGACCTCGTCGCCGAGCAGCGCGCCGAGTTGTCCCTCGAGAACGTACGAGTACTCGTCTTCCCTCGTGTGCCGGTGAAGCGGCGCAGCAAGCGTCCGCGGAGCCAGGGGATGGTGGACGACGGAGAAGCGTTCGCCGGCTTCGATGCCTTCGATCTTCCAGACGATGCCGAGCCCCGCGATGTCGACGCTCTCGCCGCCATCCGCCGGAATGGTGAGTCTGTCGAGATGCACCGCCACAGCTGCTCCTTTTGGGTAAACATGCATGTTTAATGTAATCTGGAAGGTAATGCGCTCGCCGTCGAGTGTCAAGCCATGACCAGGAAGTACGAGCTCAGAGAGCGGGCCGAGAGCCAGGCTGCGACGAGGAAGCGGATTGTCGAGGCAGCGTTCGAGCTTCACGCGTCGATCGGTCCTGCACGGACGACGATCAGCGCCATCGCCGAGCGAGCCGGTGTGCAGCGCCTCACCGTTTACCGCCACTTCCCGGACGAGCGGTCGCTCTTCCAGGCGTGCACGAGCCATTCGTGGGCGGCGTCCCCGCGTCCCGACCCTTCCCCGTGGACGGAGATCGGCGATCCGGAGGAACGCCTGCGGGTCGCCTTGTCCGAGATCTACGCGTTCTTTGGGAGGACGGAGCAGCTCACGGCCAACGTCCGCCGCGACTTGCCGGACTTGCCGGTGCTGCAGGAGGTCGCGGCTCCGGTTGTGCGCTACTGGGAGGACGTTCGATCAGTGCTCGACCGGGGCTGGACGGCGCGCGGCCGTCGGCGTTCGCTCGTGCGCGCCGCCGTCGGTCACGCAATCCAGTTCGAGACGTGGCGTTCGCTCGTGCGCGGGGAGAAGCTCGATGACGCGGCGGCCGCCGACGTGATGGTGCTGCTCGTCCGCGCGGCCGGAGGCTAGAGCCGCGGGGCGTCCAGGTCCAGCGAGCCTGCGGCGACCCGCGCGCTCGCCCGCTCGACCTGTGCGAGCACAGACGCGACGTCGACGCCGCGATGGCTCGGCGTAAACCGTGCAAGCCGGCGGGCGGCCTTCTCGAGCTGGCTCGCGGTCGCTACCGGCCGGCCGCGTCCTGCCTGGTACCAGGCGACGGCGACGTGCACGAGCCCCTGGTAGAAGTCGCGCTCCCCGGCGGTCGCCGCGCGCCATACGATCTCGAGCTCCTCGTGCGCCTCGAAGAAGCGCCCGGCCCTGATGTGGTCGAGGCCTGCCTTGTACGCGTCAGCCATCGGCTCTAAGGTTCGCGGCGTGGCGACGATCCTGCTGTGTGGGGTCGACCTCTTCTTCCGCGGGAAGCTCGAGGCCCTGTTGCCCGAGCATCACTTCATCACGGTCGACCACACCGACGCGCCCGATCTCGTGATCGCGGACATCTCGCGCATCGACGCCGTCGAAGTCGCGGACACGTACCTCGACATCCCGATCCTCGGCTACACGAACCACACCGACACGGCCGGGCTGAGGGCCGCGCACGCCGCAGGCTTCGACCAGGTGGTTGTGAAATCTGCACTTGTCGAGCGCGCCCGCGAGCTTGTCGAGGAGCTGACGCCTTCTCCCTGAGCCCTTGGGTAGGGTTGGGCACGTGACGTACATCATCGCCGAGCCCTGCATCGACATCAAAGACCGCTCCTGCGTGGACGTCTGCCCCGTGGACTGCATCCACGAGGCCGACCGGATCCTCGTGATCGACCCGGAGGAGTGCATCGACTGCGGCGCCTGCGAGCCGGAGTGCCCGGTCGAGGCGATCTTCCCCGAGGACGCGCTGCCCGACAAATGGGCGCCGTTCGTGAAGATCAACTACGCCTACAGCGACGGCATGCCCGCCGTGAACGAGCTGACGGACGCCTACGCCACCGAGCACAACGTCCAGAACACCCCGCTCGACCAGGCGTAACCCTTTTCTCGCCGCGGCCGTTTCACGACCATGCCTGAAGGCATAGTCGAGCAAACACTGGGTCGACATAGACATTGAACTCCGCGCTAACGTCGAGGACATGAAGCCGGACAAGCTCGATCACGTCGCCTACTGGCTCGCGGGGCGAGACGCCGTTTCCGAGTTCGCGACGGCGCATCTCGGGATGCACGTCATCGAGCACACCGAGCGGTTCACGCTGCTCGGCTCGAACGCGCGCCGCGGCAAGATCACGCTGTTCGACGCCGAGGGGCCGCGCGACCGCGGGGCGCTGAAGCACGTCGCCTTCCGCGTGTCGAGCCTCGATGCCGCGCTGAGGGCGCTCCCGGCCGGCCTCGTGCTAGAGCGCCCGCGCGAAGGCGAGGCCTACTTCGACGTCGGCGGCGAAGGCGTGCGCTTCGGCCTCGTCGAGGCGGAGACCGACGTCGAGTACGACCTCGACCACGTTGCGCTCTTCTCGCAGAGCTCGCAGGAGACCGCGGGCGAGTACGGCTCGCTCGGCTTCGCACCCGCTGCGCCCGGTGCGTCGGGCACCCCGCGCGTCGAGGCAGGCGGAGCGTGGGTCGAGTTCCACCCGGGCGAGCCGGGTGTGCCGGACCGGCCGCTCCTCAACCACCTCGCCGTCCTCGTCGAGTCGGCGGACGAGCACATCGCCGCCGCGAACGACCTCGGCGTCGAGATCGACGACGTCGTCGACGCGCCGAACACGTACGCCGTTTTCCTCTGGGGGCCCGAGAGCGTTCGCATCGAGTACGTCGAGCACAAGCCGACGTTCTCCTTGAAGTAAGTGATCGTTGCCGGCGGCGGCATGGCCGGGCTCGTGTGCGCCGCGCGGGCGCGTGAGCTCGGGTTGCGGCCGCGCGTGCTCGAGAAGGGAACGCGTGCGGGCGGGTCGATGCTTCTGTCGAGCTGCGTCATCTGGCGTCACCTCGACTTCGACGACTTTCGCGAGGAGTGCCCCGGCGGCGACGAGGCGCTGCAACGGCTGATCTGGGAGCGCCTCGACGACGCGCTCGCCTGGCTCGTCTCGCTGGGCGCCGAGCCCGTGTGGGAGGACACGGAGAATCCGCGCACCACCGGCAAGCGATTCGATCCGCATGCGCTCACCGAGCTGCTCGCGCACGACGTCGAGCTCGAGTCGCCGCTGCCGAACGACGTCGAGCCGCCGCTCGTGCTTGCGACTGGCGGGTTCCCGGGACGGCTGGCGGCGGAGCAGGGGCTGTTGCTCCGCGCGAACCCGTGGAGCGACGGCGCTGGGCTCGACTACGCGACCGCGCGCGGCGCCGCCGTCACCGGCGGTATGGACGAGTTCTATGGGCGCGCGCTACCGGCTCCGCCGGCGCGGATCCGCGAAGAGGACTTCGTGCCGCTATCGCAGCTGTACGGGCGCTGGGCGCGTGTCTACACCGAGGACGGTCGCGAGATCACGCCGGCGCGCGTCTCGTGGTCGGAGAACGATCTCGCACAGCGCATCGGACGGCGCGCGTGGTATGTCGTCGCCGAGACGAACGAGCAGATCGAGGCCGCGCGCGCCGCCGGCGGAACGGTGGTCGATTCGTCGGAGCTGCCGTTCGACGCGCCGCCCGGCATCGCGGTGCACGTCGCCGCCGGAGTCACGCATACGCTCGGCGGCCTGCGCGTCGACACGCGCGCGCGTGTCGACGGAGTCGACGGCGTCTATGCCGCGGGCGTCGACGCAGGCGGTGTCGCCCTCGGCGGCTACGCGAGCGGCCTCGCGCAGGCGCTCGTGCTCGGGCTCGTTGCCGCGGAGGACATCGCCCGCTGAAACCGCAACCAGGTTGCAGTGCAACCTGGTTGCAAAAGGCGTCGCCTCAGGCAGCGCCGAGATACGCGCACTGCCGCTTGTCGCCCGGCAGCGGCGACGGGGCGACCTTCGTGACGCGGAGCAGCTCGCCGTCCTGCTCGACCTCGGCGCCGACGGCCGGGACGTCGCCAGCCCGCTCCCGCTGCTCTTAGCCGTACGTCTTCCAGACGATGAGCTTTTGGCTCTTGCCCGCTCCCGGCGCCGGAAAAGCCGGCGCCTCCGCTCTTTGTTGAGCTCCGTCAAGCCTACGCTCATGCGCGCCGAGCTTACTCGGAGACGGCGTAGACCGGCAGGACGAGGCGCATCGTCGTGCCTTCGTCGTCGTGCTCAACGTGCAGCGCCGCGCCGAGCGTGCGCGCGCGCTCCTCGAGCACCTCGATCGACCGCCGCCGGCGCTCGCTCGGCGCGTCGTCGCGGATCGTCATCTCGAGCGTCTGTGACTCGCCCGGGCCGATCGCGATCGTGAACGTCTTCGGTGGGCCACGCCGGATCGCCTGCTCGAGCGCCTCACGCACGATCTGGTACAGCGCGGCTTGAGAGCGCTCGCCGAGCGTCTCCGCCGCCGCGACGTCGAACTCGATCTGGATCCCGTGCTCGATGCCGCGGTCCTCACCGAGCGCCCGCACCGCCATCGAGAAGCCATGGTCGCGCAGAACGACCGGCTCGAGGTTGAACGAGAGGTCGCGCAGCTCGCCGATCGTCGTGCGCGTGCGTGCCAGTGCCTTCTCGAGAATCTCACGCGCCTGCTCCTCCTGGCCGCGCAGGATGAAGTCGGAGACCGCGTCGAGCATGAGGGCGACACCGGCAAGCGACTGTACCGGCCCGTCGTGGAGGAACAGCGCGATGCGACGGCGCTCGTCCTGCTCCGCCCCGAGCACCTGTTCGGTCAGCTCGCGGCCTTCCGCGTCGGTCATCAGTCAATAATCGCTTCGCGGAGCGCGATCGCCACCGCATGCGTGCGCGTATCAGCCTCGAGCTTGGCCAGGATGTGGCGCACGTGGCTCTTCACCGTTTCCTGGCTGATGAAGAGCTTCGTCGCAACGTCGGCATTCGACATGCCGTCGGCGAGCAGCTGGAGAATCTCCCGCTCGCGCCCCGTGAGCATGTCGTCCTTGTCCTTGCCCATGAGGAACGCGGGCATCAGCGCAGGATCGACGTAGCCCTCGCCGCCGGCGACCTTCTCGATCGCGCGGAGGAGCGTCGCGTGCGGCGCCTCCTTGAGGATGTAGCCCTTCGCCCCCGACTCGAGGCCGCGGCTGAGCAGGCTGCGCTCGCTGTACGCCGTGAAGATGAGCACGGCCGTGTCGGGGACCCTCTCGGTGAGGATCTTCGTCGCCTCGAGCCCGTCCATCCCGGGCATGCGAACGTCCATGATCACGACGTTCGGGCGGCGGCGCTCGGCGAGCGCCACAGCCGACTCGCCGTCGGCGGCTTCGCCGATCACGCGGATGTGGGGGGCCCGGGACAGCGAAAGGCGCAGGCCTTCGCGCACGACCTCGTGATCGTCGACGATCAGACAGGTGATCTCATTGGCGCTCAAAGCCGCCGGCGGATCGTATCTTGCGCCCGAGACGGTGAGGTAATGCCCGGACCGGCTTTAGAGGCACTCACACAATGAGCGATTGTGTCGCCCGGACGCGCTCGGCGGCACGCTGCCGCGTCCTCAGTCGGCCCGATAGTCCAACTATCGGGCCTCCCTGCGTCCTTGCAGCGCACTCGCCGATCACGCCCGGATCGACGAACTTCATTGTGTGAGAGCCTCTATACGGCCAGCTGCAGCTGTTCCGGATCCTCGGGCGGCTCGAGCCGGAGCGTCCGCCGGTCGCGGATCCCGTGGCGGCGCGCGAGCTCGCGCACCTGCGCCTTCACAGGGTTCGTCTCGGCGGCCGAGAGATACGCCCGGCGGCCGTAGAGGCGCCGGTACTCGGGCAGAAGCTCGGGCCAGTCGCGCTCGAGCGCGGAGAGATAGTGCTCCTTCGTGCCCGGCTTGAGGTGAAGCAGGTTCGTCCAGATGCCGGTCGCGCCGGCGGCGCGCACCGCCCGCACGACGTCCTCGAGCAGCTCGGGCCTGTCGGTGATCCCCGGCAGGATCGGCGCCATGCCGACGCCGACGTCGAGACCCGCCTCGACGAGCTCGGTCACCGCACGCAGGCGCTGCAGCGGCGGCGCCGTGCCCGGCTCGGTCTTGCGCCACGCGTCGGTGTCGATCGTCGGGATCGAGAACGTGACATGTACCTCTGCGCGCTGCGCTGCCGCGACGAGCACGTCGATGTCGCGCACGATCATCGGCCCGCGGGTGATGATCGAGAACGGGTTCGCTGCCGCAGCGAGCACCTCGATGCACGCGCGTGTCAGCTTGTACCGGCCTTCCGCCGGCTGGTATGGATCGGTCGCCGCGCCGATCGTCACCGCCTCGCGCTCCCACGACGGCCGTGTGAGCTCTTTCCGCAGAACGTCCGCGATGTTCGTCGTCACCCGGATGCTCGAGCCGTAGCGTTCGCCGGATGGGCGTTCGGCGCGCTGCTCGAATGCGCGCACGTAACAGAACGTGCAGCGATGCACGCAGCCCATGTACGGGTTCAGCGTCCAGTTGAAGCCCATGCCCTGCACGCGGTTGAGCGCCGACCGGCAGGGCTCCTCCCGATACTCGACCCGCATCGCCGCAGCCTATCGAACGTATGTTCGTCTGGCAACGAATTAGGCTCGCAGGCTCCTAGGGGATGAGGAAAGGGGAGATCTGATGAGGTGGAGGCTGATGGCGGGCGTCCTTGCGGGCGCGGCCGTACTCGCAACGGGCGCCGTGGCGCTCGCGGCGGTGTTCTCGCCGGGCGCGCCGGGGCTCGGTGACCCGTACTTCCCGCTCGGCGGGAACGGCGGCTACGACGTCCAGCACTACGGGCTGACGCTCGCGTACGACCCGCCCTCGAACGAGCTCACGGGGACCGCGGTGATCACGGCACAGGCGACGCAGTCGCTCTCGCGCTTCGATCTCGACCTGCGCGGGTTCTCGATCACGCAGCTGCTCGTGAACGGCGTCGCCGCCACCTCGACCAGAGACGGCCAGGAGCTCGTGATCACGCCGGCTTCGGGGCTGCCCGCCGGGAAGACCTTCACCGTCACCGTCGGCTACCAGGGGACGCCCACCGTCGTCACGGACCCCGACCAGTCGATCGAGGGCTGGGTGCCCACCGACGACGGCTCCGTCGCCGTCGGCGAGCCGCAGGGCTCGCCCGGCTGGTTCCCGTGCAACGACAACCCGCAGGACAAGGCGACCTACGACTTCTCGGTGACCGTGCCCGCGGGCCTCACCGCGATGGCGAACGGCGTGCTCCTCTCGAACGCGTCGAGTGGTGGCAAGACGACGTGGGTGTGGCGCGAGACCGATCCGATGGCGACGTACCTCTCGACCGTCGACATCGGCCGCTTCGATCTCACCGTGTCGTCGATCGACGGCATTCCGTCCTACGTCGCCATCGACCCGCAGCTCGCAAAGGGGCAGGTGCTCTCGAAGCTGCCGGAGATCGTCCGCTTCTACAGCTCCATCTACGGCCCGTATCCGTTCACGGCCGTCGGTGCGATCGTCGACTCGGCGAAGAACCTCGGCTACTCGCTCGAGACGCAGACGAAGCCGCTCTTCCCGTACGTGCCGGACGAGGCGACGCTCGCGCATGAGCAGTCGCACATGTGGTTCGGCGACTCGGCGACGCTCGGCCGCTGGCCCGACATTTGGCTGCACGAGGGCTTCGCGACGTGGTCCGAGTGGATCTGGAGCGAGCACGAGGGCAACAAGCGCGCCGCGCAGTACTTCAAGCAGCTGTACAGCACGCCCGCGCAGAACACCGCGTTCTGGAACCCGCCTCCCGGCGATCCGGGCGATCCGGCGCATCTCTTCGACGGGACGATCTACTACCGCGGCGGCCTGACGCTCGAGGCGCTGCGCGAGAAGATTGGCAACGACGCGACGTTCTTCCGCATCATGCGCGACGAAGCGCAGCAGAACCGGTTCGGCACCGTGACAACGCCGGGCTTCATCGCCATTGCCGAGCGGGACTCGGGTCTCGATCTCGGTAAGTTCTTCCAGGCGTGGCTCTTCACACCTGGGAAACCCACCGCCTGGTAGAGCTCGAACCGGGCATCGTGCGCGTGACGCTGGCCCTGCCGACGGGCCCGCGTCACGTGCACTGCTATTTCCTGCGCGGCGGCGACGGGTGGACGCTCGTCGACACGGGGCTCGGCCTGATGGAGACGCCGTGGAACGACCTGCTCGCGCAGCTCGACGGCGACGTCGTGCGGATCTTCATCACGCACATGCATCCCGATCACGTCGGCGGGGCGGAGGCAGCTGCCGCGGCGACCGGCGCGCCTGTGTTCCAGGGGCGCCTCGACTACGCGCAATGCGAGCGAGTGTGGGGATCCGACGACTGGCCGGAGCGGATCGCGGAGTGGTTCATCCGGAACGGCGTGCCGCCGGCGGTGTCCGACGAGCTGATCGAGTCGGGCCACGTCTTCGCCGACTTCGTGCGCTTCGCCTGGAACCCGACGCTCGTCGAGCCGGGTGACGAGATCGACGGCTGGCGCGTCGTCGCGACGCCCGGGCACTCGGACGGGCACCTGAGCCTCCATCGCGGTGACGTCCTGATCGCGGGGGACACGCTGCTGACGCCGATCACGCCCGCGATCGGGCTGTACCCCGAGAGCCGTCCCGATCCGCTCGGCGACTACGTCGACACTCTCGGCCGCGTCGCCGAGCTCGCGCCGCGCATCTCCTACGGCGGCCACGGCGTGCCCGTGGAGAGCCCGGCCGAGCGGTGCGCCGAGACGATCGCGCACCACGAGAACCGGCTCGACCGCACGGCGTCCGCGCTCGGGGCGGAGCCGCGCTCTGGCTTCGAGGTCTCGCACGATCTTTTCGGACACGAGCTGCCGGCGATCCAGCGCCGCTTCGCCGTCGCGGAGACGCTCTCGCACCTCGAGCGTCTGGTCTCGCTCGGCCGCGCGGAACGGGGTGGAGACGACCGCAGTGTCACCTATACTCCGCGCTTCGCCGGTGGACGATCTCCCCTCTAGTACCTACGCCCCGAGGTTAGGGGCGTGACCCTCACACTCGAGCTCATCGCCGTCGGGGCGCTGATCTTCGTCAACGCCTTCTTCGTGGCGGCGGAGTACGCCCTCGTCACGGCGCGCCGCACGCGGATCATCGAGCTGCACCACCAGGGCAACCGGCGGGCGCGCGCCGTGCTGCGCATCACCGCCGACCCGCCGCAGTTCATCGCGGCGATGCAGCTCGGCGTCACGCTCACCTCGCTCGGCATCGGCGCCCTCGGCGAGCAGGCCCTCTCGCACGCCTTCGACAAGTGGATCTCGACCATCCTCGCCGTGCTGCTCGCGTACCTGATCTTGACGTTCGCGCACGTTGTGATCGGCGAGCTCGTGCCGAAGGGCGTCGCGCTCGGGCATGCCGAAGGGACGGCGCTCTGGGTGTCGGCGCCGGTGCGCGCGTTCTTTACGGTGTTCGCGCCGTTCGTCTGGGCGCTGCGCAAGGCGACCGACGGGGTGTTGCAGGTGCTCGGTCTCGAGTCGCCCGGGGCGGAGCGGGACCCGCTCTCCGAGGCTGAGCTGCGCATGTTGCTGTCGCGCTCGAGCGAGGAGGGCGAGATCGAACGCGAAGAGCAACAGATGATCGACAAGGTCTTCGTGTTCGGCGACAAGGACGCAGCGGACGTGATGGTGCCGCGGCCGGAGGTCGCCGCCGTGTCGGTCGAGATGCCGCCCGAGCAGGCGCTCGCAACGGTGCTCGACTCGCCGTACACGCGCTACCCGGTGTATCGCGAGTCGCTCGACGACGTCGTCGGTGTCCTCCACGTGCGCGACCTCTTCACCGCTGTGCACGACCGAGGGCTTGCCGACGTGAAGCTGGACGAGATCGTCCGCCCGGCGTACATCGTCCCGGAGACGAAGGATCTCGCCTCGCTCCTCCAGGAGTTCCGGAAGACGAACAACCACTTCGCGATCGTCGTCGACGAATACGGCGGCACCGCCGGGATCTGCACGCTCGAAGACCTGCTCGAAGAAATCGTCGGTGAGATCGAGGACGAGTTCGACATCTCGGAGGTACAGATCGAGCAGATCGACGACGAGACGTACCACATCGACGGCATGCTCTCGCTCGACGAGTTCAACGCCCGGTTCGGCGCCGAGTTGCCGGATGACGACTACCACACGCTCGCCGGTTTCGTATTCGGCCAGCTTGGCCGCGCACCGCAGCCGGGCGACGACGTTTCCTTCGACGGGATGCGTTTCGACGTCCTCGAGGTGGACGGCAACCGCATCGAGCGCGTGGCGGTGAACTTCCTCGAGCGGCCCACGCCGAGGCGCGGCGGAGGCGAGCTGCAGGCGCCCGAAGACGAGGTCGAGTAGCTACCCTGCTGCTGGTTCTGAGGGTCTACTTCCAGTCTTCCGAAGGAGAACTATGAAGCGCATCAGCATGCTTGCGACGCTCGTCACGGCGGTCGCGATCCTTGCCGCCAACGCGGCGGCGGCGACGCCGAAGCTCACCGCTTCGGTGTCCGATCCCTTGAACATCTCGCTCAAGCAGGGCTCCGCGAAGGTCACGAGCCTGAAGGCGGGCAAGTACGTGATCGTCGTCAAGGACACGGCGGCCGATCACAACTTCCACCTGACAGGCCCCGGCGTGAACAAGACCACCTCGGTCGCCGGCAAGGGCACGTCGACCTGGACGGTCACCCTGAAGAAGGGCACGTACAAGTTCGTGTGCGACCCGCACAAGTCGTTCATGAAGGGCTCCTTCACCGTCAAATAGCGAATCCGGAAGGCGTCGCAGCCCGTACCCCCTCGTGAACGATCACACGAGGAAAGGGAACACATGCTGCGACGCCTTCTGTTTCTTCTCACGCTCGCCGTCGGCGTCACGTGCGCCGCGGCAGCAGTCGCCACCGCCGGCACGTCGAAGAGCGCCGGCCTCGTCGGCGAGGTCGGTCCCGGCTTCTCCGTCGAGGTCAAGCTGAACGGCAAAGACCTGAAGACGATCAAGGCGGGCACCTACAAAATCAAGGTGGAGGACAAGTCCTCGATCCACAACTTCCACCTGATCGGCAAGGGCCTGAACAAGGCGACGTCGGTCAGCTTCGTCGGCAACCAGACGTGGCGCGTCACGTTCAAGCCGGGCAAGGTCACGTATCAGTGCGACCCGCATGCCAGCGTCGGCATGAAGGGCACGTTCAAGGTCACAAGATGACGGTGCCAGAGACCGCAACCTGGTTTAAACCAGGTTGCGGTCGTTCGGCTACGCCACGTCGAGTGCGCTGATCTTGCCGCCGGCGATCGACCACGCGGCGAGCGCGTCCTCGCGCAGCGAATAGATCAGGTAGGGCTGACCCTCCCACTGGCCGATGTTCTCGACGTCGGTGCGCGACGGGCGCGGAGGTGACGACAGGTGCGAGTGGACGACTGCCTGCCTCAGGTCGCGGTCGCCGATGTCGGCCCAGACGACCGGGTCGATGAAGAGCTCGAAGCGATAGGGCGACGGCGTCGCGTTCGTGCCGCGGACGTACTCGACCGCGAGATCGCCGTCGAGGAGGAGCAGGCCGCACGCTTCGTTCGGCGCTTCGTCACGAGCGTGCGCCGCAATCTCGGCGCGAAGCTCGGGCGGCACTACCACCACAGGGTGCGCTCCATCGACGTCGCGACGTCGTCGGCCTCCCAGAAGTCGGCACTCAGGTACTTCCATCCGGCGTCGGCGAGGATGCAGACGACGACGCCTTCCTCGAGCTCCGACGCAAGCTTGCGTGCGACGTGCATGACGGCGCCGCCGGAGATGCCCGCGAAGATGCCCTCCCGGTCGAGGAGCGCGTGCACGGCGGCCACCGACTCCGCGTTCGAGACGAGCACCTTTCGGTCGAGCTTCGACACGTCGAGGATCGGCGGCACGTAGCCGTCCTCGAGCGACCGAAGCCCCATCACGGGATCGCCGGGGAGCGGCTCCGCCGCAGCGACGACGATGTCCGGGAACGCCTCGCGCAGGCGCGCACCCGTCCCCATCAGTGTGCCGCCCGTGCCGAGCCCGGCGACGAGCACGTCGACGCGGTCGAGCGCATCGACGATCTCCGCGCCGGTGCCGTCGTAGTGCGCGCGCGGGTTCGCCTCGTTGCCGTACTGGAACGGCATGTAGTAGCGCGGGTTGCCCGCTGCGAGCTCGAGTGCGAGCTTGACCGCCCCGTTCGAGCCCTGGTCGGCGGGCGAGTCGACGATCGTCGCGCCGTAGAGGCGCAACAGGCGGCGACGCTCCTCGGTCGCGTTCGCGGGCATGACACAGGTGAGCGGGTAGCCCTTGAGCTTCGCGATCAGCGCGAGCGAGATGCCGGTGTTGCCGCTCGTGGGCTCGAGCAGCTCGCGGCCGGGCTCGAGCTCGCCCGACGCCTCGGCGGCGTCGATCATCGCCTTCGCAACGCGGTCCTTGATCGAGCCCGTCGGGTTCTGCCCCTCGAGCTTTGCGTAGATGCGGACCGACGCCTTCGGCGTCAGCCGCTTCAGTTCGACGAGCGGGGTGTTGCCGACGAGGTCGAGCAGGTCCCCCGCGACGGTCAGGCTAGGAGCCACCGGCCATCGCCGGCAGGAGGATCACGGTGGAGCCGACCTCGACCTGCGTGTCGAGCCCGTCGAGCGTGCGCACGTCCTCGCCCTCGACGTACACGTTCACGAACGGCGCGATCTCGTCGTCCTCCACGAGCTGCGAGCGCAGGCCGGGGAAGCGGGACATCAGGTCGTCGAGCAGCTCGCGCACGGTGTCGCCTGCGGCGGGCACCTGGCGCTCGCCACCGGTCTCGGTGCGAAGCGTCGGTGGAATCCGGATCGTTGTCATGCCGGCGTCGGCCTCCCTTGGCAGAACTGCACATAGTCGATGTACTCGGTGATGGTCGGGTGCTCGCCGCACACCGGGCAATTCGGGTCCTTGCGAAGCGTCACTTCGCTGAACTCCGTGGCGAGCGCGTCGAAGAGGAGCAGCCGGCCGACGAGCGTGTCGCCGATCCCGAGCGCGAGCTTGAGGGTCTCGCTCGCCTGGAGCGAGCCGATGATCCCCGGCAGGACGCCGAGGACGCCGCCCTCCGCGCAGCTCGGCGCGAGCTCGGGCGGCGGCGGCTGCGGGAAGAGGCAGCGGTAGCACGGGCCCTCATGGGGCTTGAACACCGTGACCTGCCCTTCGAAGCGGTAGATCGACCCGTGCACCACGGGGATGTCGTGGAACACGGAGGCGTCGTTCACGAGGTAGCGCGTCGGGAAGTTGTCGGCCCCGTCGACGATCACGTCCCAGCCGTCGGCCAGGATGCGGTCGACGTTCTCCGAGGTGAGGCGTTCCTTGTAGGTCACGACCTCGACGTCCGGGTTCAGAGCCTCGATGGTGCGCTTCGCCGAGTCGGCCTTCCACTCGCCGAGCGACTCCGTCGAATGCGCGATCTGGCGCTGCAGGTTCGAGGCATCGACGCGGTCGTCGTCGACGATGCCGAGCCGGCCGACGCCGGCGGCCGCAAGATAGAGCGAGGCGGGGGAGCCGAGGCCGCCGGCACCCACGAGCAGGACGCGCGAGTCCAGCAGCTTGAGCTGCCCCTCGTCACCCACCTCGGGGATCAGGAGATGCCGGCTGTAGCGCGACCGCTTCTCGGCGTCGAGCACACGCGGCAGCTGCGTCGGAAAGCCGTTGCGCTTCCAGTCGGTGTAGCCGCCCGAGAGCGAGACGACGTTCTCGTAGCCGAGCTCGTCGAGGGTCTTCGCGGCGAAGGCGGAGCGGTTGCCGGCCTGGCAGTAGAGGACGATCGGCTGCGCGCGGTCGGGGGCGGCGCGCTCGATGCGCGACTCGAGGTTCCCGCGCGGCACGTGGATCGCGCCGGGGAGGTGGCCCTCGCTCCACTCGTCCGGCTCGCGGACGTCGACGAGGAGCGGCGGCTCGGGGGAGTCGAGGAGCTCGCGGGCGCGTACGGCGTCCACCTCCTCGATCCCGGCCTTGATCTGCTCCAGCAGCTCGCGGTAGCTCGGCATGACTTTCAGAAATATAGCGGTCTTTCCGCGGGCTACGCTGGCGCGCGATGACCGGCCGTGCACGCGTGCTCGCGATCGTTGCAGCTGCGGCCGCGCTCGCCGTCGCGGGAACCGTGACGATTACCTGGCTCCAGACGCGCGGCGAGACGACGGAGCGACCGGGCGCGGTGACGAAGCCGCGCGCAGGGGTGCCGCCGCTCACGCTCGACTTCGGCGTCCGCAGCGATCCCGAGGCGGTCGCGCTCAGCCGCGGAGAGACGCTGCTCCGCAAGGGCAAGCGCCAGCCGGCGCTCGCCGTCTTCGAGCGCTACCACTCGGTCGACGCGCAGATCGCGGCCGCCTTCGCCCGCTGGCCGGCGGGGGGGCTCGACGCCCTGAAGCGGCTCGTCGCCGCGCATCCGCGCAGCGCGGCCGCGCAGCTCCATCTCGGCTGGGCGCTGCTCTGGACCGGGCGGGCGGCGGATGCCGCAACGCAGTTCCAGCGCGTCTCGACGTCGTTCGCGGACACGCCGGAGGCGGTGACGGCCGAGGACGTCCTCTATCCCAAGTTCGCACCGAACCTGCCGACGCTCATTCTCGGCGTCGGCCTGCCGTCGGCGCCGACCGCCGCCGGCCAGCTGCACATCCTCGAGCTGGATGCGCGCAACGCCGACGTCGCCGCGAAGCTCCGCTACGGCCTTGCGCTCTGGACGCTCCGCCGCCGTGTCTCCGCGGAGCGGCAGTTCGAAGCCGCGGCAGCGCTCGATCCGCAGAACCCCATCGCGCAGACCGCCGCCGCCGTCGCGCTCTTCACGAAACGGAATCCGGTGCGCGCGTTCTCGCGCCTCGGTCCGTTGACTGCCGTCTTCCCGCACGCCGCCGTCGTGCGCCTGCACCTCGGCACGCTCCTTCTCTGGACGGGCCGCATCCAGAAGGCCGCCGACCAGTTCCGGCTCGTGGTCGCGGAGGAGCCGAAGTCGCCCTACGCGACAGCCGCCCGGCAGTTCCTTTCGATCATCCCGGCCACTGGGACCAAGTAAGGAAAATATGAGCCGAACGGCCTATGGCGCCTCGTCCGCCTTGGCAGGCATAGTGCTGCATCTTCGGAGGAACGTTCGTTGTGTCACAAGCAGGTTCACGGAGGGGGAGCAGGGTGAGCACAGGGGTAGGGGTTGAGCGAGCCGCAGGGCCGGTCACGGACGTCCTCGAGACCGAGGAAGCCCGGAATCTTCTGGAGGCGGCTCAGGCCGCCGGTTCGGTCACGCAGGACGACATCGCACTCGCGCTCGACGAGCTCGAGCTCGACGCGGGGCAGATGGACGAGTTCTACAAGACGCTCGAGGAGTTGCAGATCGAAGTCGTCGCCGTCGTCGACGAGGTGGAGAAAGAGGAGCCGGTCGCAGAGGCGCGCGAGATCTCGACGGACTCGCTGCAGCTCTTCCTCAAGGACATCGGCAAGGTCGACCTGCTCACCGCCGCGCAGGAGGTCGAGCTCGCGAAGCGCATCGAGCGCGGCGACCACGGCGCGAAGCAGGAGATGGTCGAGGCGAACCTTCGCCTCGTCGTGTCGATCGCGAAGCGCTACCGCAATCAGGGGCTGCCGTTCCTCGACCTGATCCAGGAGGGAACGATCGGGCTCGTACGCGCGGCCGAGAAGTTCGACTACCGCAAGGGCTTCAAGTTCTCGACGTACGCGACGTGGTGGATCCGCCAGGCGGTCGCACGCGCGCTCGCCGACAAGGCACGCACGATCCGCATGCCGGTGCATGTTGTCGAGAAGCTGAACAAGATCGTCCGTTCCGAGCGCAAGCTGCGTGCCGAGCTCTGCCGCGAGCCGCTGCCGTTCGAGATCGCAGCCGATCTCGACCTGCCGCTCGAGGAGGTCGAGCAGATCATGCGGAGCGCGCAGACGCCGGTCTCGCTCGAGAAGCCTGTCGGCGACGAGGAGGAGTCGGAGTTCGGCCACTTCCTCACCGACGAGAACGTGCCGCTGCCCGACGAGGCGGCCGAGGTCGCGATGCGCAAGGAGACGCTGAAGAAGATCCTGTCGACGCTGTCGCACCGCGAGCGTCGCGTGCTCGAGCTCCGCTACGGGCTCGACGGCGAGCACCCTCGCACGCTCGACGAGGTCGGCCGCACCTTCAACGTCACCCGCGAGCGCATCCGCCAGATCGAGAACCAGTCGCTGAAGAAGCTGCGGGCTCTCGCGGACTCGCACTCGCTCAAGGACGTCGCGTAGTCCAGACCAACCCATGCAACCAGGTTGCAACGACGTTGCAACCTGGTTGCAGATCTACGCCGCGAACCGTTCGATGGACGCGCGAATGCCGCGCGCGTCGAGCCCGTGCGCGGCGCGGTGCTCCGCGCCCTCGCCGTAGTGCCGAAACTCGCCGAGCGGCACGCCGAGCGCGAGCAGCCGGTGCGGACGGTCGTTCAGCGCCGCCGAGACCTCGCCGGCGGAGGTGCCCGCGAGGTACGGCTCGACGAGCACGACGTCGGTGCCGCGTACCGCGGCGCGTAGTCCTTCGCCGTCGAACGGCCGCACGCGCGTCAGGTACGCGACGGTCAGGTCGAAGTCGAGCGTCGCCTCGAGCACCGGGTCGAGCGTCGGCCCGACCGCGAGCACGAACGCCGCCTCGTCGGAACCGCGGCGCACGACGGTCACGCGCTCGCCGTCGATCGGTGCGTCATTCGTCTCGTCGGTCAACCGAATGTAGACGCGGTTGTAGTTGCCGAGCGCGCGCGCGAGCATCCGCTCCGACTCGTCCACGTGGCCGGGCACCTCGATGGTCCAGCCGGGCAGCGCGCCGAGCGCGGCGATGTCCTCGGGCGCCTGGTGCGTGCGGCCCTCGGTCGACGCGTCGTAGGACGCCCCGTACGAGACGAGCACCGCGCCGAGATCCTGGTGGCCGAGGTCGAGCTTGATCTGCTCGTATGGGCGCTCGATCAGGAACGGCGTGTACGAGTGCACGATCGGCCTGTACCCCTCGAGCGCGAGCCCGGCGGCGACGCCGATCATCAGTTGCTCCCGGATGCCGACGTTGAACCGGCGCGGGTGCTCGGGGATCTGGCCCGCGCCGATGTCGGCGAGCACGACTGCGACGCGCTCGTTCTCCCGGAGCGCCGCGGCTGCGAGCTCGTAGAAGCGCTCGCGCATCTTCATCGCCGCATCTCCGCCACGACGCAGACAGGTCTCCCTGCAATCTGCTTGCACAGCGCCGCTTCGAGCGCGGCGTGATCGCGCCCGTGCACGCGAACGGCGTGCCAGCCCTCGGCCGCGAACCGCGACTCGATCCCGCCAGGCCAGCCGTGCGTCGCCGAGTCGTTGTCGACAACGACGACCGTGAGGCCTTCGAGACCGGCGCGACCCGCGTACTGCACCGCCTCCCAGTTCGAGCCTTCGTCGAGCTCGCCGTCGCCCACGAGCACGAAGACACGCCGGCCGACGAGCACGCGGCCGACAGCAATCGAGAGGCCGTGCCCGAGCGAACCGCTGCCGATCTCGACGCCGGGCACAAGCGTGCGGTCGGGGTGGTGGCCGAGCGGCGAGTCGAAGGTGCCGAAGTCGTCGAGCAGCTTGAGCGGGATCACGCCTTTCGCGGCCAGGAGCGCGTAGTACGCCGTCGGGCCGTGACCCTTGGAGAGCATGAAGCGGTCGCCGTCCTGGAGGACGCGGTCGTAGAGCACCCAGAGCACGTCGAGCGTCGAGAGCGCGCTCCAGTCGTGCTTTTCGTCGCCGGTGAGCCGGGTCATCAGCGTGGGAAGGTCGTCGTAGCCGAGCTCTGTCGCAATCGCCATGGACGCAGGGTAGAACCTCAACTAATGTTCAAGTCAAGTGCCGGCCGAAATTGCCATCGGCGAGCTCTCGCGGCGTAGCGGCGTCGCGCAGTCGGCCCTGCGCTTTTACGAGCGCCAGGGGCTGATCGCCGCCGAGCGCACGAGCGGCAACCAGCGCCGCTACCCCGGGGTGACGCTGCGCCGCGTTGCGCTGATCCAGGCCGGCAAGCAGGCCGGGATCCCGCTCGATCGCGTCAAGGCTGCCCTCGACACGCTGCCCGCCGGCCGCACGCCGACGAAGCGCGACTGGGAGCGCCTCTCCCGCAGCTGGCGCGCGGAGCTCGACGAGCGGATCGTCACGCTCCAGGCGATCCGCACACGCCTGACGACGTGCATCGGCTGCGGCTGTCTGTCGCTCAAGACGTGCGGCTTGCTGAATCCCGACGACGACGCCGCTCGACTCGGCGGCGGCGCGCACTACTTGCGTAGAGTCTCGCCTCATGGACGAGACCTGGCGCAACGAGCTCACTGAATTCATCGCGATCCCTTCGGTCAGCGCGGACCCCGCGCACCGCGAGGACGTCAAGCGCGCAGGCGAATGGGTCTGCGACTTCATCCGGCGCATCGGCGGCACGGCCGAGCTGACGCCGTTCGGCGAGAAGGAGCTCGCACTCGGCGAGATCCGCGCGTCGACCGGTCCCGACAACGCACCGACGGTTCTCGTCTACGGCCACTTCGACGTGCAGCCGCCTGCGCCGCTCGAGCTGTGGGAGACCGACCCGTTCGAGTTGACGATCAAGGACGAGTGGGCCTACGCGCGCGGCATCACCGACGACAAAGGCCAGGTCTTCATCCTCTTGAAGGCGGCGCAGAAGCTCGTCGAGGCGAACGCACTGCCCGTCAACCTGCGCTTCGCCTGCGACGGTGAGGAGGAGGTCGGCGGCAACACGATCGTCGAGTACATCGGCATCGACGATCGCGGCGCCGACGCCGGCATCATCTTCGACGGCGGCATGCTGCGCATCGACCTGCCCGCGTTCGACCTCGCGACGCGCGGCCTGATTGCGTTCGACGTCGACGTGAAGACCGGCGAGCGCGACCTGCACTCAGGCATGTACGGCGGCGCCGCGTTGAACGCGGTGCACGTGCTGATGCGCTGCTTCGACGCCGTGCTCGCCGGCCCGAACGGGTTGCTGCCGGAGCCGCTGCGCGCCGGCATCGCGGCGCCGACGGCGGAGGAGCTCGCCTCGTGGAGCGCGCTGCCGTCCGGCGCGGAGGAGCTGTCGTCGCAGGGCGCCCGGCCGCTCGACCCGAACGCGGCCGATCAGTTCTACATCCGAACGTTCGCGGAGCCCTCGGCCGACGTGACGGGCTTCCTCGGCGGCAAGCCAGGCCTCCGCAACACGACGCTCTCGGTGAAGGCGGCCGGCCAGGTGACGATCCGGCTCGCGCCCGGACAGGACTTCCACACGATCGGCACGACCGCGGAGAAGCTGATGCGCGACGCCGCACCCGACGGAGCCGAGGTCGAGATCGCCTGGGAGGGCGCGCCGCCCGGGCTCATGCGCCCGGACTCGCCCGCGATCCAGCTCGGGCTCGAGGCCTTCGAGCAGGTGCTCGGCGTGCGGCCGCTGCTCGTGCGCGCGGGCGGGACGCTGCCGATCGTGCCGGCGCTCGCCGACAAGGGAATCCCCACCGTGCTGACCGGCTTCGGGCTACCCGAGTCGAACGTGCACTCGCCGAACGAGCGCTTCCTCGTCCGGTACTTCGAGGCAGGCGTCGACACGGCGGCTGCGCTCTACACGAAGTTCGGAGAGCTGCCGACGGGCTAGTTCTAGTTCCTGAGCACGCGCGTCGGCAAATTGCATTCCGCGGTGCCCGGGCATAGGGTCGCGCCCGTGACGACTCGCGTCGTGCTGTTGCCGGGTGGGGTGTTGCCGGCCGAGCCGGCGTACGCCGGGTTGCTCCAAGTTCTCGGTGAGCGCGTCGACGCGGTTGCCAAGGATCTCGAGGTTTACAGCGGGGAGCAGCCGCCGCCGGGGTTCCATCTCGGCATCGAAGTGGAGGGGATCCTGCGCGAAGCGGATGCTCGCGGCTTCGACCGTTTTCATCTCGTCGGCTACTCGGGCGGCGGAGCCTCCGCGCTCGCCTTCGCCGCTTCGCGCGGTGCGCGGCTGCTGAGCTTGGCACTCCTGGAGCCGGCGTGGGCGGGGAATGAGCGAACGCCGGCGGAGGAGGCGCTGTGGCGCGACTTTCGTACGCTCGAGCCGCTACCGCCCGACCAGTTCATGGCGGGGTTCATGCGGCTGCAACTCGCGCCGGGTGTTGACCCGCCGCCGCCTCCCGAAGGCCCGCCTCCGCCGTGGATGGCCAACCGGCCCGCGGGCCTACGCGCGTTCATCGAGGCGTTCGACCGCGGCGACCTCGATCTCGAGGCGCTGCGGGCATTCAACCGGCCGGCCTACTTCGCGCTCGGCGGTCGCAGCAACCCGGACTACTACGCCCGAATGGCGGAGCGGTTGGCCGGGATCTTCCCCGACTTCACGATCGAGACGTTTCCGGAGCGTCACCACTTCGATCCGCCGCACCGAATCGAGCCCGAGCGCCTCGCCGGCTCGCTGCTCGCACTCTGGCGGCGGGCGGAATCTCGCTCCTAGTGCTCGTGGTGCTCGCAGGCGAGCCACGCGTGGCCGAACTCGCGCATCGCACTGATGATCGGCAGGAGCGACTCGCCCTTGTCGGTCAGCTCGTACTCGACGCGCGGGGGTGACTCCGCGTAGCTCCGCCGCTCGACGATGCCTTCGTGCTCGAGGACGCGCAGGCGCTCGGCGAGCGTGCGCGGGCTGATGCCGCTGCACGACCGCTCGAGCTGCGAGAACCGCCGCGGCCCTTCGGACATGTCGTGCACGAGCAGAGCCGTCCACTTGGCACCGATGATCTCGGCGCAGGCCGCGACCGCGCAGGTCGTCGACTCGTGGACGGGGTTCATCGTCCGGTTCACGGCCTCAGTGTAGCCCTAGCTCCGCTCCGCGAAAGGCCCCGGGCAGGCGGAGATCTTCGGTATGGCGAAGCGGGCGATCGTCCCAAAGCCCTCGCAGGGCTTGCAGGCCTGGGCAACGCCGGCGTCGCAGGCGACCGAGAGGAAGATGAACGCGTCCTCGATCGTGAAACCGTGCTCGTCGACGAGGAGCCGCGCGGCCTCCTCCGAGACGAGCTGCAGCGCGTCGGCGTAGTCGGTCGCGGTCGCGTGGGGAAGCCAGCGGTCGGCGAGCTCGGTGACCGGCCACGTCGCCTGCTTTCCCTTCAGCAGGTCGAAGCGGATGTCGACCTCGCCCGCGATCTCGACGCCGGTGAAGCAGATCTCGCCGTCGCCCATCGACGCGTGCATGTCGCCGACCGCGAACATCCCGCCCGGCTGTCGCACGGGGAAGTAGATGCGCGCTCCCTTGCCGTGGAAGTGGTCGTCGAGGTTGCCGCCGTGCTGTCCGGCGAGCCCGTTCGAGAGCTCTTCGCCGCCGGTCGCGACGCCGACGACGCCGACCATCGGCTTCGCGGGGAAGCGGACGCGATCGTTCATGCGGATCTCGCCGTCGCGAACGTCGAAGAGCCGCGTGAGCGGCGCCTGCACTTGGTCGATCAGCTGTCCGAAGCCGGGGATGAGCGTCGCAACGCCCCATTCGACCGGGCGCACGTCGAGGATCTCCGCGACGAGCGAGTCGCCGGGCTCGGCGCCGCGCACCGCGACCGGGCCCGTTGCGCTGTTGATGCGCGAGAGGTCGATCTCCGTGACGAGATCGGCTTCGCTCCTGATCTGTCCCGTGAAGCAGTCGTTCGTCTGGAAGGTGACCGTGTCGCCGGGCTCGACCTCCAGCACAGGCTGGAGGCCGGGCCCGAACGACCAGATCACCTGGTCACGCGACAGGAAATGCGTCTGCGGCATCCGCTGGCGTCATCGTCTCATCTTCGACGTAGACGCGGTCGAGGTCGTCGAGGCGCTTCGGCCGCAACGTGACGACGGCGATCGTGACAGCGATCCCGACCACCGTGTAGCCGATCGCCACCCAGTTCGCGTACTTGAACGGGTACGGCGGCGGCACCTTGTAGAACTGGTAGTAGAGCGGGAAGAAGAAGAGCACGATCCCGCCGATCGGCGCGACCACATGCAGGAACGGATTGAACTCCTTCCGCCGCGTCGTGAGGTAGTACCGCACGCAGCCCGCGCACACAAGCATGTACACGAGTACGACGAGCGGAACGGCGAGCGTCGCGATGACGCCGAAGCCGACGCCGGGATTCCATTTCCAGCCGACGAGCAGCGAGATCACGACCGAGGTCGCGCTGAGCCAGATGATGGCCACGCTCGGCGTCTTGAACTTCGCGTGCGTTCGGCCCAGCGTCTGCGGTGCGAGCCCGTTGCGCGCGAGCGAGTAGAACACGCGCGTCGCCGCGTTCATCGCTGCGTTCGAGTTCGCCGCGATCGAGTTGCAGATCGCGAGGAAGACGATCACCCAGCCTGTCCCCCAGAACACCTTGCCGAGGTTCCGCCACGGATCCGCGCCGGTGGCCTGGTCGACGAAGTTGTTGAAGCCGGCGCCGAACACCCACGCGTACGAGCACAGCACGTAGAAGAGGCCGATCGCGAGAGCCGAGCCGACGACCGCGCGCGGCACGGTGCGCCGTGGGTTCTTGGCTTCCTCGCCGAGCGGCGCCGCCGCCTCGAAGCCGATGAAGGCGAGGATCGCAAACACCATCCCCTTGAAGACGCCGCTCCAGTCGCCGACGGCGTGGTTCGGGTTGAAGGGCTGCGCGTTCAGGTCGCCGGTCTTCGAAAAGAGGATCCAGAGCGCGAGCGCGCCAAAGATCCCGATCTCGAACGCGCCGAGGATCACGCCGGCCGTCGTCGAGAGCCGCACGTCGCGGTAGGTGAGCAGGAAGACGATCGCCGCCATCAGCAGGACCCACACGACCCACTGGCCGCTCCAGTGCCAGCCGATGCTCGTGTTGAAGACGTCGTGCATCGCCCAGCCGAACTCGAGGTAGAGGAACGGCGCGACGAGCGGTTGGAAGCCGACGAAGAGCCACGCGGTGAGGAGTCCGGCCCACGGGCCGAGCGACCGCGCCGAGTACGTGTAGAGCCCGCCGGCACTCGGCAGGTGCTTCGCGAGCTGCCCGATCGCCGTCGCGGCGCAGAGGCATGCGATGAGCGCGAGCCCGACCGAGAGCGGCAGCGCCTGCCGCGCATCCGGCACCGAGATGTAGATCGAGTACGCGACGGCCGCTGCCGGGGCCATGTGCGTGATCGACTGGAAGAGCACCTGCGGCAGCCCGATCGAATGCTCGCGCAGATGGTCGAAGCCCCGCCTGGGCGAGCCCTGTGCGCCTGCCTCCATCACCCGTCCTCCTTCATTCAGGAAAGCCGATGGGCGATTTGATCAAATGTCAGCCGGCGAATGCAACTGCGTTCACGCAGGGTTTCCTCAGGCGCTCAGCCCCACGGCGGCGGGTTGTGCACCCAGCGGCCGGCGACCATCGTCGCGACGACCGCCACCTGCGCGAGCTCCTCCGGCTCACAGGTGAAGGGGTCGCAGTCGAGGACGACGAGATCCGCGAGCCGCCCGGGAACGAGGGTGCCGCGCGTCCGCTCGTCCTGCGAGAGCCACGCGGGCGCGACGCAGGTCGCGTGCAGTGCCTGATCGAGCGTCAGCGCCTCCTCGGGGCGCCACGGCGGGCGATCGTCGAGCGTGCGCCGGACCCCGGCGACGACGCCCCGCCAGGGGTCGAGTTCCTCGACCGGCGCGTCCGAGCTGTTCGCGACGAGTGCGCCCGAGTCGACGAGCGAGCGGAACGAATAGGTGCCGTCGAGCTTGTCGCCCCAGAAGCGCTCGGCGAGATCGCGGTCGGAGGGCGCATGGCTGAACTGCGCCGAGACCGCGATTCCGAGCTCTGCGAAGCGGGCGAGGTCCTCCGGCGCGAGGCACTGCGCGTGCTCGATGCGCTGCCGGAGCCCGGCGCGCTGCCAAATGCCGCGCGTGCGCTCGAACGCATCGAGCGCCTCGCGGTTGGCGCGGTCGCCGATTGCGTGCACGCCGACCGGCCAGCCGGCGGCCGCCGCCTCGGTGACGATCTCTGTGAGCTCGTCGCCGCTCGTGATTCGAACGCCGCTGCCGTCGAGCATCCACGCAGTCTGCGAGCCGAGCGTCCCGTCCATGAAGACCTTCAGGTAGCCGAGCCGCAGCAGTGGCGAGCCGACACCGCTGCGCAGCGAGAGCGCGCGCAGCTCCGGCAGCCGCTCGTACGGCACCGATTGCCAGACGCGGAGCGACAGGCCGCGCTGCTCGTCGAGCAGCTGCCAGAGTCCCGCGGCGCCGAGCCAGCCGTCCTTGTCGTGCACGCAGGTGACGCCGCGTGCGTTCGCAAGCTTCACGCCCGCGCGCATCGCCGTGACGTAGTCGTCCGCGGGCACAACCATGTACCGCTCCTTGAACCGCCAGGCCGCTTCCTCGCGCAGGATCCCCGTCGGCTCGCCGCTCGCGTCGCGCTCGACGACGCCGCCTTCGACGTCGAGGTCGCCGCCGGCGAACGCGAGGCCGGCCGAGTTGAGCCAGAACGAGTGGTAGTCCTTCGAGATCATCACGGTGGGCCGGTCGCCGGTGATCGCGTCGAGGTCGGCACGCGTGGGGGAGCGGCCGTCCGGCCAGTCGGCGTCGCGCCAGCCGTAGCCGCGCAGCCAGGTGCCCGGTGCCTCCGCGCCGCGAATGCGTGCGAGCGCCTCGTCGAGCGACGTGCAGCCGTCGAGCTTCACCTCGTGCTGCGCAACCGCCCACGTCGGGAAGTGCACGTGCGAGTCGGTGAACCCGGGCAGCACGCAGCGGCCCCCGAGATCGACCGTCTCCGGGCTTGCGAGCGCCGTCTCGTGCACGCCGACGCCGCCTGCGATGCGGTCGCCCGCGATCGCAAGCGCACGCGACTCCGGCAGCGACGGGTCGAGCGTGCGGATGACGCCGTTCTCGAGGATCACCCGGCGATCGTACGGTGAGGGCGGCCGCACGTGCGGC
>JANMQZ010000195.1:0-9588 GCA_031370755.1 Actinomycetes bacterium | reverse complement strand
CCAGCAGCGCGCGCAGCGCGCCGGTCAACACGCGCGGTCTGGCGACGAGGCGGCGCAAGGGCAGGACACGGTCGCAGCCGCGGCCAGGAGCGCCTCGCGGCAGGTAGACCTCGACAGTTGCCCGCCCGGCCGCCGAGGCGGCGGGCGACTGCGCCGGGGTCGGCAGGAGCGATATGCCCATGATCGCCGCTGACAGTGCGAGGATCGAGACGGGGCTTCGCATTAGAGCCTCTAGCCGACCGGGACTCGCTCCGCGACCAGCGGCACGGCAAGCACCGGCCTCGAGGTCTCAGCGATGAGAGCGCGTGAGGTGCTGCCGAGAACCGCGCGCTTCAAGCCGCTGAGACGTCGCGAGCCGACGACGATCAGGTCGACCTCAAGGTCGTCAGCAACGAGAGCGATCTGCTTGGCGGGGTAGCCAATCAACAGCTCCGACGTGGCGCTGAGCCCCAGCGCACCCGCTCGCTCGCAGCACTTGATCAGAAGCTCATCGGTCGCGTGCTCGGGAACGCGCGCGATCTCGTGAGTCGGCACGAGTCGCTCGCCGGTGATCGACACGACATGAACGAAAATGACTTCGGACTGCTCATCGACGGCCAGGTCGAGACCCGCGGCAACAGCCTGCTCGTCATCCTCCGCGTCTTCGACCGCGATCAGTATTCGCTTGAACTCGCGCGCCATGGCGAACCTCCATCTTCGCTGACTCTTCTAGTTCAAAAGGCTCGCCGCTCAGCGCGTGCGCAACATCCGTAAGAACCCTGATCCTTCTGCGTTGTTCCCCTTGAACGGGCCGAGGCGACGGCCGCCCGCCCGGTCGATCCCGACCAACTGCGCGGCACTACGATCTTCGGCCGCAGTGCACAGCCACGGCACCAAGCAGCTTCGCTTGTTCGAGGCGGATTGTGTCGCCCTCGAAGATCACGTCCGCCGCCAGCGTGCTGCTTGTTTGGCTGATGGTGGGCACGCCCGTGCCTCAGCCGATGAAGCCCGCGTTGAGTGCGGGAGTTGGGTCGGGGACGAGCTCGTGTGGGGCCATCGGAACAACGACGACCGGGACGTGCGAGTAGTGGATGAGCTCGGTGGCGACGCTGCCCGCCAGCGCTCGATGGAGACCGCCGAAGCCGCGGGTGCCGCAGACGATTGCATCGGCACCAGCTTCGTCGGCCGCTCGAGCGATTGTCCGAGGCGTTGCATGATGCGTCGTCTCGACGAGCAGCTCTGTGTCGATTCCGTCGGCGCTCAACTCATTGACCTGGGCGCGGATCTTCGCTTTCCGGTCGATTTCGTCGGCGAGAAGGGGTGCACCTCCGAAGCGCTGGTCGCAGTGGAAGGCCAGGATACGTCCGCCGGGCTGGAGAAGGCTCTTGGCCTCGGCGAGCGCGAGATCGGCCTCGGCCGATCCATCGGTCGCCCAGAGAAGTGTCGCGTACATGACCGCTCCTTTCGGTTGAGTCGATCGTCGCGCATTGCCGGTGCGACCGCGTCGGCTCGAACGCGGATCGCCCAGCGGGGAACTACGTGCTCTTGGAACGAGGTCCCCTCTCGCGCTCGCGGGACTCGAAGAAGCCGACGTGAGCGCGCGACGGGCCGATCCCGGTCGCAACGAACGTACGACCCGGGGAGGCGGTGTGCTGCGCTCTTCCTTGCCCAGTCGCGCGATCCGCTGCTCGGCCTCCTCGTGGCCGCTGCTTCGGAGACGGGCGAGCGCAGCTTCTTTCGATCAGTCGCACCAGACCGGCGCGAGATCCTCGTAGATCTCGGTACGTCTCTGCGCCGGGGTCGACGAGCTGCCCAGCCTGCCGTTTGTAGGTGCAGCGTGGGCCGGGCGGGTCCCCGCTCAACGGGATCGTGATTTGCGTGTGCGGCTCAGGTCGACATCGGCACCTGCGCACGAACGCGCGGCCCGATCCAGTCGAGGATCCCGGGCAGGCTCTCGCCTGTCGCCGTGATGCCGTGGTTGTGCAGCCCGATCACGGCGTGCGCCGGGTCGGTCTCGTGCGCGAGGGCGTCGGTGACGCTGAGCGCGAGTTCTTCGCTGCCGCACGGATAGTTGAACTGCGTGCTCTGGATCCCGTCGATCCAGGCGTGGACATGGAGGATCGCTCCGACGTCGGGGTATTGCTGGTAGATCATCCAGTGTTCGATCGCGTCGACCGAGACGCGGCGCGGCTCGATTGCGGGTGGGACACTGAGCACGATCACGCCACGCTCGGCGTCGTAGTCGCTGACGAGCAGGATGTCGCGGCCGGGGACATCGAGGCGCGACTTGTCAACGCCGCTAGCGCTCATCCAGAAGCGCCGCTCGTCCTTGCGCGCGGAGAGGTTGCCGTAGGAGAGGCCGCCGATCCCGTAGAGCCGCTTGACGTGGCGAAGGTCTTGCTCGTTGAGCAGGTCTTCGATCGGGAATGGTGCCGGCAGGAGGCCGAGCCGATCGATGTCCTCGCCGGCCTCCCGGATCTGCTCTGTCAACTCGTCGCCGCCCCACAGTTCGGGCTCGAGATCGGTGCGGAACTCGTTGTCGATCACCAGGCGTGCCCCCGCGAGCGGCAGCAGGCAGTCGGCGACCTCGTCGCCGAGCGTCGAGGAGCCCGTTGCCGAGACCCGGTAGACTCCGCGCTCCATGGTCGTGAACCAGACTCCTGGGCCAGTGCAGCAGAGGACGACATTCGAAAGTGAGCGCACGAGCAGCGGGTAGCTCGCCGCCAGCACCGCGTCATCGGCGAGTGACGCCTCGTACAGCGCGGCGACGTACGTCCCGCGCGCGTGGCGCCGGAATGGCTTCGGCGCAGCAGGATCGATCAGATTGACCACGAGCACCGCGTCCTCAGGGTCGCTCAGGAACCAGCCCGAGCGTTCGAGCGCCGACTCGAACTCCGTCAGCAACCGCGCTGTAGCGGGGAGCGGCTCCCGGCCAACCACTATCGCGTACGTCCGAGACACTGTTCGCGATCCTCCGTCGGGACGGTTCGTTGCAACATCAGGTATCGCCGCGGACCGGCTGCGGCGAACTACGGAGAACACGTGCACTCCACCTGCTGCCGGCGATGCTCCGCAACGACGTACGACACGCGCGCCGGCTTTGGTGCGCTCGCGCCGACGCCACTCGACGGGCCGTCTGCGGCCGGAGCACAACATCGTCTGATCAAAGCCTCGACGAGGCTCCGGAATGCCGTGTGGACCCTCCGCCTCTGTATTACAGCGGCTCGAAGCGCGCCTGGAAGAAGCGCAGGTAGCGCGGTTCGTAGGTCAGGTTCAGGCCGCGCGCCTTGCCTCTTGCCGCGTACACCGACTCGACCGACTCGGCGACGACGTCCATGTGCGCCTGCGTGTAGACCCGGCGCGGGATCGTCAGCCGGGTCAGCTCGAGCTTCGGGTACTGGTGGCCGCCCGTCTTCGGGTCGCGTCCGGCCGAGACGATGCCGCGCTCCATCGAACGGATCCCGGAGTCGAGATAGAGCTCGGCGGCGAGCGTCTGCGCCGGGAAGGCGTCCTGCGGCAGGTGCGGATAGAAGCGCTGCGCGTCGAGGAAGATCGCGTGCCCCCCGGCCGGCCGCACAAACGGAACGTTGGCCGTCTCGAGCAGCTCCCCGAGGTAGTACACCTGCCCGATCCGCGAGCGCACGTGGTCGTCCTGGACGGACTCCTCGATACCGATCGCGATCGCCTCCATGTCGCGCCCGGCGAGGCCGCCGTAGGTGTGCAGGCCCTCGAAGACGACGACGAGGTTGCGCGCCTCCTCGAAGAGGTCGCGGTCGTTCAGCGCGAGCCAGCCGCCGATGTTGACGAGCGAGTCCTTCTTCGCGCTCATCCAGGCGCCGTCGGTGTACGAGCAGAACTCGAGCAGGATCTCGGCGACTGACCTCCCGGCGTACCCCTCCTCACGCTCCTGGATGAACCAGGCGTTTTCGACCATCCGCGTCGCGTCGAGGAAGAGCCTGATCCCGTGCTCGTCGCAGAACGTGCGCAGCGCCTTCACGTTTGCCATCGAGACCGGCTGGCCCCCGGCCATGTTGACGGTGCCCGCGAGCGAGACGTAGGCGACCTGATCCGCTCCGTGCTCGGCGACGAGTGCCGCGAGCTTGTCGAGGTCGACGTCGCCCTTGAACGGGTGCAGGCTCTCGGGGTCGTGGGCCTCGTCGCGGATCACGTCGACGAAGATGCCGCCGGCGCGCTCCTGGTGCAGCCGTGTCGTCGTAAAGTACATGTTCCCCGGGACGAACTGGCCCGGCTTGATCGCGATCTGGCTGATCAGGTGCTCGGCGCCGCGCCCCTGGTGCGTCGGGACGACGTGCGCGTAGCCGTAGTAGCGCTGGATCGCCGCCTCAAGGCGGTAGAAGTTGCGGCTACCGGCGTACGCCTCGTCACCGAGCATCATGCCCGCCCACTGGCGGTCGCTCATCGCGTTCGTGCCGGAGTCGGTGAGGAGATCGATGTAGACTTCCTCCGAGCGCAACAAGAAGGTGTTGTAACCGGCCCCTGCGAGCGCGCACGCGCGCTCCTCGCGCGTGGACATCCACAACCGCTCGACCATCTTGATCTTCCACGGCTCGGCCCAGGAGCGCCGGCCGAGTTGCTGGCCGGTCGTGACGGGAACGTGCTCGGTCATTGTGGTCGCACCCCTTGTGTCGTGGGCTGGTAGGCGCAGGCCGGGTCTTCGGCGAGCGGATCGCCGCTGGCTGCGTACGCACGCGCGCGCGAGCCGCCGCACAGCTCCCGGAACGAGCACCTTCCGCAGCGGCCGCTGAAGTCGGCCGCCCGAATTCGCCGCAGCAGCGGGTGCTCACGATAGACCCGGACAATGTCGTCGCGCCTGACGTTGCCGAGTGAGAAGGGCAGGAAGCCAGACGGATGGATTTCTCCGTCGTGTCCGACGAAGATGATCCCTCTTCCGTCGCGGGTCCCTTTCGTCTGCGCCAGCGGCCGCGAGGTGGGCTCGCCGAGCTCTTCCCGGAGCGCCCCGGCGAGCTGCTCGTAGAGCGGCCCCAACCCGTAGGTGGCGCCGACGGATGCGTCGCCCCGGTCGTGCTTCCGCAGGGCGACGACGCGGCGGAAGAAAGGCGCTTCGACGGTACGGACGACGATTCCGTAGCGGGAGGCGTCGACGAGGAAGTGGCACACCTCCTCGTTCTCCGCCGGTGTCAGTTCAGCGAGCGCACGGCCGCGTCCGAGTCGGATGAGGAAGAACACCTCCCAGATCGACGCGCCCGACTCCTTCACGATCCGCGCGATCGCCGGCAGCTCCTCCACCGTGTCGCGCATGACGACGGTGTTCACCTGAACGGTCAAACCACCCTCGCGAAGCCTTCGGATTGCGGCCAGTGTCTCTGCGAAGTGGCCCTCGACCCCGCGGACGCCGTCATGCGTGCCGGGCGTCCCACCATCGAGGCTGATCGAAACGACCCTCACGCCTGCGCGGTGCAGATTGACGACGCGCTCGTTCGTCAGCAGCGGCGTCACGCTCGGTGCGAGTGCAACCGGCACCTTCAACGCCCGCGCGTGCTCGATCATCGCATCGAGGTCGTGACGCATGAGCACGTCGCCGCCCGTTGCGATCAAGACCGGTCGCGGCATCCCAAAGCCGATGAGACTGTTGACGAACCGGGTGGCCTGAGACATCGTCAGCTCTTCCGGCAGCGGCCGCAAGATCGCTGATGCGCGACACTGACGGCAAGCCAGACCGCAAGCCCTCGTCGTTTCCCAGAAGACGAGGATCGGCCGCTGGTCAAGATTGAACGGCGTTCTATCTCGCGCCGACATACGCGCAAGCATGACCACGCGGTAGGCAGCGCGCATCGTGGAAAACCGCAGAGCCTCGTCGGTCAAGCAACGCCCGGTCTGCATGGCGGCCGGTTCACCGCGGAGAATCCCCGCGAGCAGCGAACGCGACAAGCGTCGCCTGGGCCTCGGACGGGTTCCCGGTGCTCTAGTCGCGCCGTCGGAGGAGCTTTCGACGGAGTTCGTCGGCGCCCCAGACGATCAGGGGGAACGGCGCGAGGATCGCGAGCTCGACGGGGTGAAGGGGAGCGGTTCCGAAGATGTCGTGCAGCGGTGGGAGATAGACGAGCAAGGCCGCGAACGCGATCTCGGTCACGATGCCGACGAGCAGAAGCCGGTTGGTGAGGAAGCCGACCGAGCGCAGCGACGCTCGCTCGGTTCGCGCCGCGAGCGCGGTGCCGATCTGACAGGCGACGATTCCGACGAAGGTCATGGTCGTGGCGGTCAGGTATGCGTCGTGGAGCGGAGTCCCGGCTCCGACGGGGTCGCCGAGCTGCCAACCTGCCCGCAGGAGCACGAAGAAGAAGCCGGCCATGACGAGGGCGGCTTCGATCAGGCCCAGGAACACCCAGGCGCGGACGAGCATGGCGCGCTGGATTACGCTCTGGGAGCGGGGACGTGGAGGACGGTCCATCAGCCCTGGCTCTGCTGGCTCCCGACCAAGCGCGAGCGCGGGCACGATCTCGGTGCCGAGGTCGATCGCCAGGATCTGCAGCACCGTCAGGGGCAGGGGGATCGCGCCGCCCGAGACCGCGAACGCCAGGAAGGGCACGACCTCCGGTGTGGCGTGGGCGAAGATGTAGACAATGAACTTGCGGACGTTGTCGTAGACGCGTCTTCCGGCAGCGATCGCCGCGACGATCGTCGCGAAGTTGTCGTCGGTGAGCACCATCGTCGCGGCCTCGCGGGCGACGTCGGTGCCGGACCGTCCCATCGCGACGCCGATGTCGGCGCGCCGGAGCGCGGGCGCGTCGTTGACGCCGTCGCCGGTCATCGCGACGACGTGCCCTTCGGCACGCAGAGCGTCCGCGATCCGGAGCTTCGCCTCGGGAGACGTGCGTGCGAAGATCAGCTCGTCGCCCTGCCGCAGGAGTTCGTCAAGCTCGCGCTCGCTCAGTTGCGCTAGTTGCTCGCCGGTCAGGACGTGCGTGCGGTCGCGGGCGATGCCGACGCGTTTGGCGATCTGCACGGCCGTGGCTCCGTAGTCGCCGGTGACGACGATGATCCGGATGCCGGCGGCATGGCAGCGGGCGACCGCGTCCGCGACCTCAGGGCGGGGAGGATCGACGAGCGCGACGAGTCCGAGTAGGCAGAGCTCGCGCTCGGCATCCTCGCGGCGCGCGGGCGCCTCGGCGCCGTCCGGGAGCCGCCGCCGCGCGATCGCGAGGACGCGAAGGCCCTGGCTCGCGTAGCGCTCGAGCACCGCCAGCACCATCGCGCGATCGGTCTCGAGGAGCTCGCGGTGGGTATCGCGACCGCCGATCCTGGTTGCCCGCTCGAGGACCTCCTCGGGTGCGCCCTTCGCGTGGATCGTGAGCGTGCCGTCCTGACGCTCGTCGACCGTGGACATCAGGCGCAGGGTGGGGTTAAAGCGGTACAGCTTGCGTCTGCACGGCTCGCGTCGCCGTGTCGTCACGTCGACTCCCAGCTCCCGGGCGGCCTCGAGCAGGCCGATCTCGGTTGCCTCGCCGCTCGAGCTGCCAGCCTGCGAGGGGTCGATGTCGGCGGTGCTGCACGAGGCCGTCGCCCGTCCGAGCAGCGTGAGCACCGGGTCGGTGGCTGCGGCGGCGGCCAGGTTGTCGCCCGCTTCGAGGTCGAGCTCCCCGAGTGGCGTCCAGATGCGCACGGCTAGCATCCGGTTCTCGGTCAGCGTCCCGGTCTTGTCCGTGCAGATGACCGTCGTCGAGCCCAGGGTTTCCACTGCGCTGAGCCGCTTGACGAGGGCGCCGCGGCGGGCCAGGCCGGCGACGCCGACGGCGAGGGCGAGCGTGATCGTCGGCAGCAGTCCCTCCGGAACGTTCGCGACGATCAGGCCGATCGCGAAGCTGAGCGCGTCGTGCAGCGGCAGCCCCGCTGCAAGCCAGCCGATGGGCAGGAAGGCCAGGCCTGCCACGATCGCGAAGAGCGCGATCAGCCACGCAACCCGGCGCACCTGCGCCTCGAGCGGGCTCGGCTCGACCTCGACGCGCTCGGTCAGCGCCGCGATCCGCCCGAGCTCGCTCTGCATGCCGGTCGCCAGCACGAGCGCCGAGGCGGAGCCGCCGATGCAGCTCGTTCCGCTGAAGACGACGTCGCGCGCCTCGATCAACGGAGCGGCCGGGCCGGCTGCGCCTGCCTCGCGCAGGACCGGCTGGGACTCGCCCGTCAGCGGGGACAGGTCGACCTCCAACGAACCGCCGATCAGTCGCGCGTCGGCCGAGATCCGCTCGCCCTCCTCGATCACGATCACGTCGCCGGGGACCAGTTCGCGCGCGTCCACGAGCGTCCGCTTCCCGTCTCGCCGTACCGTCGCCTGCTGAGGCAGGTAGCGACTGAGCGCCTCGACCGCCTTCTCCGCTTGCTGTTCCTGGAAGAACGCGAAAAGCGCGTTCAGCACGATCACCGCGAGGATCGCGACCCCAACCACGCGCAGGCTGGCGCCGAACGCAAGCGCCGCCGCGAGCCAGAGCAGGAGCGCGAGCGGGTGCGTGAACTGAAGCGCGAGCTGCCGCGGCCAGCGCCTACCGCCGCGCCGCAGAAGCTCGTTCGCGCCGTACGCGACGAGGCGGCGCTGCGCCTCACGGCTCGAAAGCCCCTGGAGGTCGCGGGGAGCGACGTCGATCAACCCGCGCGAGCCGTCCACGGGGGTGGTGCGTGGGGTCTGCGGCGCACTCACGCGGCGTGCTCCTCCGTTGCGGTCAGACTCCGTCGATCGGCATCTGGCGGCGCTCCGGAATGTCTGCGCGAACGTCCGCGATCGGGATCGGCGGCTCTATTTCGGTCGTGCGTGCCGGATTGTGGCGTCGCTACCAGGGTAGAACGAGTCGCTCTCGCGCCCGTCATCCCAGCGAACGCGGTACCCCTCGTGAGCTGGCGCACCGTGCACCTCAAGGATCTCGCCGAGCCTCGCGCTCTCGCCGAGGTGGTGACCCGAGATCTCGATCAGGTCACCGACATGGCCTCGGAATTCGTGCTCCAACGGCATTTTGTTCGCCTCCTCGTAGAACTCGATCATCCGGTCTCGAAACGAGCACCGCATCGGGCCATTCGCCGATAGCGGCTTCGGCGAAGTACGCATCGGGTTGCGCGACGTCGGGACGCAAGCTCTGAGCACGGAGCAAACGGCGGCGTCGTGCGTAGTTCAGGGCAAGGTGGATGGGGGCGGACGCCGATGTCCCGCAGTTCCAGAAGACTCATCCCTGGATCGTCGTCAAGGACGTCCCGATCCCCTATGACAGCCTGCACCAGAAGCTCGTGACGGGGATCGCAGGATGTTCATCGTCGTCGCCTTCGCGCGCATCGAGCAAGGCCGGCTCGCCGCCGCACAAGCAGCCCGCGCCGCCGTCCGCGCCGCCGTCGAAGCACCAACCGCGCCAGGCGCCCAGCAAGCAGCCGACGACGCCATCGCCCGCGCACGAACACAAACCGGCGTCCCGCTCCAACTCCGGCTCGAGGGAACCTTCGGGCGCGGCACGGTCCTGCGCGTGGAGACGAGCGCGCAGATCGGACTCGCCTCGGTCCCGTTCATCGGCCAGCTCGGCACGATCACGGTCCGCGGCAACGCCGCCGCCCCCGTCGACGCGTATCGCAGCCTCGTTGGAGACTGCGCGAGCT
>JANMQZ010000285.1:0-1649 GCA_031370755.1 Actinomycetes bacterium | reverse complement strand
TCGCCGCCGTCGACGCGCCCACCATTCACTTCGGCACGGGCACGACGGCGCCGCTCCTCGAGCTGCTCGCGCGCGCCGGCGGCGACGTGATCGGGCTCGACTGGCGCACGCCGCTCGATGCCGGCTGGGACGTCGTCGGCGAGGAGCGCGGCGTGCAGGGGAACCTCGATCCAGCGGCGCTGCTCGGCCCCTGGGAGCGGGTCGACGCCGGCGCACGCGACGTGCTCGACCGCGCCAACGGCCGTGCGGGCCACATCTTCAACCTCGGCCACGGCGTCCTGCCCCAGACCGACCCCGAGCTCGTGACGCGCCTCACCGCGCTCGTCCAGGAGCACACCGTCGAGGCACGCGTGTGAGCGAAGCCGTGATCCTGATGGCGTACGGCTCGCCCGAACGGCTGGCCGACGTCCCCGCGTACTACGCCGACATCCGCGGCGGCCGCCCCATCGCCCCCGAGAACCTCGCCGACCTCGTCGAGCGCTATCGCAGGCTCGGCATCGAGGACTCTTCGCCGCTCAACGCAATCACGGAGCAGACGCGCGAGGCGCTCGAGGACGAGCTCGGGTTGCCCGTCTACACCGGCATGAAGCACTGGCCGCCGCGCATCGCCGACGCCGCCGAGACGGCTCTCGCAGGCGGAGCCCGGCGCATCGTAGGCCTCGTGCTGGCGCCGCACTACTCGGCGCTCTCGATCAAGGGCTACCGCGACCAGCTCGAGCAAGCGCTCGGCGACCGCGCCGACCTGCGGTTCGTCGACAGCTGGCACGACGAGCCCGGCTTCGTCGAGCTGCTCGCCGACAAGATTCGCGGCACCGGCGCGCACGTCGTCTTCACCGCGCACTCGCTCCCCGAGCGCGTGCTCGCAATGGGCGATCCCTACAAGGACGAGCTGCTGACGACGAGCAACCTCGTCGCGGACGCCGCAGGCATCGACGACTGGAGCTTCTCCTTCCAGAGCGAGAGCCCCACGGGCGAGCCGTGGCTCGGCCCCGACATCCTCGACCACCTGCGCGAGCTGCACGAGCGCGGTGTCGAGCGCGTGCTCGTGTGCCCCGTCGGCTTCGTCTCCGATCACCTCGAGATCCGGTGGGATCTCGACGTCGAGGCGAGGGAGCTCGCGCACCAGCTCGGGCTCGAGCTCGAGCGGATCGAGATGCCGAACGACGAAGCTGCGTTCGTACGCACGCTTGCCACGATCGTCCGGCGCGAGCTCGGAGTACCGTCAGCGGCATGAGAGCGGGCGAGATCACCGTCGAGCATGCGGCGCGGAGCTTCCGCGTCTATCCGCGCGAGAGCCGTGCGCTGAAGGATCTCCTCTTCGCGCGGAGGCACGCGCGCGGCTCCGACGTCTGGGCGCTCCGCGACGTCTCGTTCGCCGTCGAGCCTGGCAGCGCAATCGGCCTCGTCGGCCGCAACGGCTCCGGCAAGACGACGCTCCTGCGGCTGCTCTCCGGGATCGTCAAGCCGACGTCCGGCCACGTCGCGGTCGGCGGCCGGGTCGGCTCGCTGCTCGAGCTCGGCGCAGGCTTCCATCCCGACATGACCGGCCGCGAGAACGTCTTTCTCAACGGCTCGATCCACGGGCTGCGCCGGGCCGCGATCCGCGAGAAGTTCGACGAGATCGTCGCGTTCGCCGGGCTCGAGGACTT
>JANMQZ010000164.1:0-12934 GCA_031370755.1 Actinomycetes bacterium | reverse complement strand
GTTGCCGGTTTTGGAGCGACCAGGTCGCTAGGCGACCAGGTCGCCGCTGTTTACGCCGCCAGCCTGCGCATCGAGAGCCTCGCAAGGCTCCACAAGACGGCGCCGATGCCGAGGAGCCAGGCGGTCTGCTCGCCGAGCGTCCGCCACGGGCTCGTGTCGTAGAGCGCGGCGCCGAACCAGCGGACGGCGTGGGCGAACGGGAGCGCCTCGCTCACCCAGTAGGCAACGGCAAGCGCGTCGCGCGGCACGAGGCCGAGGAACACGACCGGCAGCACGACGAGCACCGCGAGGAGCGATGCCGTCCGCGCCTCGCGCGCGAGCGCGCCGAGCAGCGCGCCCGCCGCGCCGACGACGGCGGCCGCGAGCGCGACCCCAACGAGCAGGAGCGGAATGCGGGCCCACGGCTCGCCGCCCGTGACGCCGCCGAGCTCGACGACGATCCCGAAGACGACCGCGATCCCCGCGCCGAGCGCGACGCCGACGACCGCGGCGAGCGCGACCTTCGACCACACGAGCTGCCCGAACGACACGAGCCCGCGCCGCAGGCGGCCGACCGTGCCCTCGTCGCGTTCCGCGGCCGCCGCGCCGGCTGCGAGCAGCAGCGCGAGAAAGGTAACCGTGAGCGCGATCCCGTACGACTGCACCTGCGCGGACAGCACCCAGCTGCGGCCCTTCTCCTTCGGCTGCTGCAGCAGAATCGGATGCGCCGTCGCCTTCAGCGCGGTGCCCGTCTGCGCGAGCCCGATCCGGGCGTCGCGGACGAAGTCCCGGATCGCCTGCACGCGCTTGCCCGGCGGCATGCCCGCGAGCAGACGCTCCGTCCCGTCGAGCCCGAGCACGCTGAACTGCCGCCCGAGGAAGCTGCCCTTGCCTCCGTGCAGCAGCAGCTGCACGAACACGAGGTTCGCCGTGATGAACACGCCCTGGAGCTGGAGATTCAGCTGATAGACGAGCGCCTGCACCTGCTGCGTCACGCGCGATGCGAGCGCGCCCTTGCCGGTGCGGAGGACGAGGCTCGGGCTCCGCGCCGCCGTCTCGAGCGTGCTGACGAAACCTGACGGCACCGTGATCGTCGCAACCACCTTGCCCGACGAGAGCTCGCGCGCAGCCTCGTCCGCGCTCATGCGGACGAGCGTCACGTTGCTCGAGACCCGGTCGATGATTGTCTGTACGTGGAAGCGGTGACCCGCGACCTGCACGACGGCCGGCACGTTGTCCTCGTCGACCCACGCGACGCGCGGCTTCGAGCTCGCATAGCCGGCGACGAGGCCGACGAGAAGCGCGATCACGATCGGGTACGCGAGCAGTGCGGCGAGCAAGAGCGGCGAGCGGCGCAGCACCGTCAGGTCCTTGCGCAGCAAAAGCACAACCGCGCTCACTCGAAGACCTCCTCGACCGAGGTCGACACGAGTCGCCCGTCCTCGAGCACGAGCACGCGGTCCGCGTGGTCGACCTCCTCGAGGTTCTGCGTCGCGAAGCACACTGCGCCGCCCTCGCTGCGGAGCGCGTTCACGACTTCCCAGACGCGGCGGCGCTGACCCGGGTCGAGCGACGCGGTCGGCTCGTCGAGCAGGAGGACGCGCGGCTCGGCGAGGAGCGAGAGCGCGACGTTCAGCCGCTGCCGGTTGCCGACCGAGAGCTCGCCCGACGGGCGCTCCTCGCGCGGCAGCGAAAAACGCTCGAGCAACCGCGCGGCGGCAGCGGCGGCGTCGCGCACGCCTTCGAGCTTCGCGAAGAGCTCGAGGTTCTCGCGCGCAGACAGGCGTGCGTAGTGCGCCGGCCGCTGCGGCACCCAGCCGATCGACGCATTCGCATCGACCACGCCCTCGCTCGCCTCGATCGCGCCGGCGAGAATCGCGAGCAGCGTCGACTTGCCGGCGCCGTTCGGCCCGACGAGCGCGACCGCCTCACCCGCGACGAGCGCGAAGTCGGTCGGCGCGAGTGCCTCGACGTCGCCGTAGCGCCGCGCGACGCCGACCGCGCGCAGCAGCGTCTGCGTCACTGTGCGAGCGGATGTGCCGGCTTGTCCGTCACGATCTCGAGCCCGACGTCCTCGAGCGACCCGTCCACGGGCCAGCGCGCAAGCTCGACCCGCTCGGAGAAGAACTCCCACACCGCCCGCGCGGCGGCGAGCAGCGGCAGCGCGACGAGGATGCCGGGGAAGCCGTAGATCTCGCCGCCGGCGAGCAGGCCGAAGATGACGAGCAGCGGGTGCAGCCGCAGCGACTTCCCCATCACCTTCGGCACGACGACGTGGCCTTCGAGCTGCTGAATGGCGAGGAAGAGGAGCGCGACCCACAGCGCAGAGAGCGGGTGCTGCACGAGCGCGTAGATGACGGGCGGCGCCGCGCCGAGCCACGGCCCGACGTACGGGATCAGCTCGGTGATCCCCGCCCAGACACCGAAGAGCAGCGCGTACTTGCCGCCGTTCGGCATCAGGCCGAGCATGCCGAGCACCCACACGCCGACGCCGGAGCTCGTGCCGATGATCACCGACAGCGCAAGCTGGCCCTTCACGTAGCTCGCAAGCGCGCGCTCCATGCGCGTGATGAGCGGCGTCGATCCGGGCGCAGGCGGAAAGCGCCGGTCGACCCCAGCCGCAAGTCGTTGCATGTCGAGCAGCATGTAGATCGAGACGACGACAACGAGCAGCACGCTGAACAACAGGGTCACCACGGCGAGCCCTGCGCCTTCCGCCCAGTTCAACGCCTTCGTCGTGTACTTCTCGACGTCCTTCGTCCCGATCGACGTGAGGAACTTCTGTCCTTGTTTCTCCACTTGCACGCGCTTCAGGTGGTGCGCGTCGAGCCAGCCCTGGAATCGTGCGAGGTCCTGCGTCGCACCCGTCGCGCGAGGGCGTCCGCTCTCGACCGTAAAGTAATTGTCGATCCGGGTACTGGCGTGGCGCGTTTGCTGGACCACGACCGTTGCGAGAGCGAGGATCGTCAATGCCACAACGGCAGCGAAGGTCAGGTAGACGATCGCAACCGCAAGCCCCCTCGGGATCCAGAGGCGTCCGATCGTCCGGACCAGAGGATTGAGGAGCAGGGCGATGAGGAGCGCCACGAGAAAGATGAAGACGACGTGACGCACCGCTCCGGCCACCACCCAGATGAGGAGCAGGAGGAGCGGCAGCCCTACGAGCTGTACCCAGCGGGGAACCTCGATCCGAGCGGGAACAGGGGCTCCGGGCATGGAAAAGATCGTATCGCGGGGGTTCCCTGGAGCTTCTTCGAGGAGGGCAATCTCGCCCTCGACCGCAGTGCCCTCTGGGTCGACCCGCCCCCTCCCCGGTTGAAGGTGGCCCGAACGTTCGATACGGTGGCCCACGACATGCCGTCCTCACGCCCCACACGGAGGCGGCGCGTCGAACGTCGGGAGGTGCGCGCAGCGCGTCGGGCTCGGCGATTCGCGCTCCTCACACTTCTCGCGATTGTGCTCGTGATTGCCTTGGCGTTGACTGCTTTCGGCGGCAACTCCCGGCAGCTCGAGTCGCTCGCGGTCGCGAACCCCGCCGCGGGGCTCCAGACGAAGCCCTTCCCGCAGGTGCTCGCGATGCGCGGCGTCATCCGCCTGCAGATGCCGATTGCGCAGAATCAGTTCACCGCGATCGGGTTCCATGCGGCGACCGACGGCGCGATGCCACTGGCTCCGATCGGGCATCAAGGGAACGAAGGTGTCGTGCAGCGCTTCTTCCACAAGGTCTTCGGCGGCGGCGGCGGCGGCACACAGGTCTGGTACCGGCTCGACGGCGGCTCGCCGTCGGCGCTCGACGTCGGCGCGGTGCCGGGAACCAACGTCTACGCGCCGGTCGACGGCACGGTCGTCGGGATTACGCCGTACATCGTCGGCGGCCACCGGTTCGGGACGCGAATCGACATCCAGCCGCAGAGCGCGCCCTCGCTCGTGGTCTCGCTCACGCAGCTGCGTGCGGATCCGTCGCTCAAGCTCGGCTCGAACGTCGTGAGCGGCGCGACGCGTCTCGGCACCGTCGTGAATCTCGCGGTCGTGGAGCGGCAGGCGCTCGCGCGGTACACGAACGACCAGGGCAATCACGTCTCGATCGAGATCCGCCCCGCAGCGTCGCTGGTCCTGAACTGAGAGTTCTCTTTCTCGCAGACGTCTTCGGCGTCGCCGGGCGGCATGCCGTCGAGGAGCGGCTCCACGCGCTGCGCGAGGAGCTCGGCGCCGACGTCTGCATCGTGAACGGCGAGAACATCGCCGACGGCGCGGGCATCACACCGAAGCTCGCCGACAAGCTGCTCGACTCCGGCGCCGACGTCGTGACGCTCGGCAATCACACGTATCGCCGCAACGGCATCGGCGATTACCTCGGCACGAGCGAGCGCGTCATCCGGCCGGCGAACGCGGGGGCGTGGACTCCCGGCCGCGCGCTCGCCGTCGTCGAGGCGCGCAACGGCGTCAAGGTCGCCGTGCTGAACCTGCTCGGCTCGCTCTATCTCGACACCCCGGTGTCGCCGTGGGAGATCGTCGACGAGCTCGTCGACGACGCGCGCGCGCAGGCGCCGGTCGTCATCCTCGACTTCCACGCGGAGGCGACGAGCGAGAAGATGGCGATGGCGCGCTGGCTCGACGGCCGTGTGACCGCGGTGATCGGGACGCACACGCACGTGCAGACGAACGACGCGCGCGTGCAGCCGAAGGGAACGGCGGCGGTTACGGACGCCGGGATGACCGGCCCGCACGACTCGGTGATCGGCGTGAAGGCGGAGCTGGCGATCGGGCGCATGCGCACGCGCATGCCGGTTCGGTTCGAGCCTGCGGTAGGCGGCGTCCGGATCGAGGGCGTCGTCGTCGACTGCTCAGACGACGGCCGGGCGAGCGGCATCGAGCTGCTCCGGGTCGAGCTCTAGCTCCACGACCGGCTCACGCACAACAACAGCGAGCGGCGCGAGAACGGCGATCGCGGCGAACCCGTAGAACCACGGGATGTACGTGTAGAGCCAGTACGTGAGCACGAGCTCGAAGCCGGCGATGAGCGCAGCCGTGAACGCGGCGAGCTGCAGCGGCGACTTGTGCCGCGGCAGGACGGCGACGACGACGGCACCGCCGACGAGCAGCGCCTGCAGGACGTGCTGCACGATGTGCAGGTCGGGGATGCCGCGGGCGCGGTACTGCCCCCAGTCCCAGAGCGACCACGGCGCGTGGCGGCCGACCTGCCAGCGGAACGACCGGTCCCAGAAGACGCGCAGCTCGTGCAAGGGGCTCGGCTCGAGCAGCACGACCGAGAACGCGGCGAGCGTCGCGACCGCGAACCCGGCGAGGAACCGCCGCGAGACCCGTCCGTCGGGGTATGTGAGCCAGAGCGGGGCGACGAGGAGCGACGCGAACTTCGTCCAGCCGGAGAACGCAGCGAACACGCCGCGTGAGACGGGGGACGACACAAGCCAGAACCCCCAGATGAGAAACGCGGGCAGCAGCGCGTCGTTCGTGTTCGAATTCGACGCGTACTGCGTGAACGGGTACGCGGCCCACGCGAACGCGAGGGTCGCGGCGAGGTGCAGGCCGCCGAAGCGCCGCCCGACAAGCCACAGCCCGAGCAGGCAAAGCAGGTCGAAGGCGATCGACGTGAAGTGCGCCGCCGGGAGCGTGTCCCACTTCCCGTTCCACCCGAAGATCGCGTATCCGGGGATGTACGACTCGTAGGCCGTCGGCCCGTACGTGTCGCCCTGCGGGTTCGCCGACTCGCAGCGCCCGTTCGCCTGGATGCGCTCGCGGATCTCGCCCGCCGCGTCGGCCGGGCCGCACGCCTTCAGCGTGCCTTCGATCGGGAAGTTCCCCCACGGAGCCTGGCCGTGCACGATCCGCTCGGCGCCGATCACGCCCGAGTAGCCGACGTCGATCACGTTCGACGCCTCGACGTTGAGGCCGATGCGAAAGCCCGCGAGGAACACGGTCGCGGCGAGCAGAATCCACGTCGGCCACATCGCCCGCGACGGCGAGCCGCGGCCGGTGACGCCTATGTAGATGCCGCGCGCGATCACCCAGATGAGCGCGGGATAGAAGAGCGGCACGGCGGTGAAGACGTCGCCGTGGTTGAAGAACCAGAGCGAGGCCGTCGGCGACAACAGCATCAGCAGGTCGAGGTTGCGCACCGAGAGCGGCCGCCGGAAGTTCGCGAGCCCGACGAAGAAGACGAGGCAGAGCGTCCCCCACAGCCAGGAGTTGTTGATCTTGACGCCGCCGAACGACCCCGGATAGCCGCGGGCCATCTTCCACGCGACCTGCGGCCCCGTCCATGCCTCGGTGACGACGCCGCTCGCGTCGTCGACCTTGCCTTCGGCGATCTCGCCGGCCTTACCCCACCAGATCTTCGCGGTCCAGCTCCCCGTCTTCTCGTCGTAGTCCTCCTCGTGCGCGCGGTCCGTCGTCGGGTAGCGCGTGAGCCACGCCGCGACCTTCGGGTCGTGCACGAACGCGTCGTAGACCTTTGCCTTCGTCAGATGCGCGGCGGCAACGGGCGGCGCGAACGGCGTCTGGATGAGACGGCCCTGGCCGTCGTACTCCGGCGCGGTCACCGTGGTCGCGGCCGCGGCGACCGGCGCGAAGGCGAACGCGCAGGCTGCGACGGCGATCAGACGGCGCGCCACCGCCGGAAGGCTAGATGGTTGGTCGGCGTGGGTGGCGGAACGACCAGAGCCTGTTGCCGATGAAGTTCAACGGCGTGACGAGCACGATCGCGATCGCCTGGCCCACGAGCTTGCCCGCTCCGAGCGTGATCAGCACATGGAGGACGAGGAGGTTCGCGCCGAGCGATGCGAGCGAGACGATGAAGAAGCGCATCCCCTGCGCGGCGACACCCGCGCGGCGGTCCCGGAACGTCCAGAGCCGGTTCCAGATGTAGTTGCTCGTCACCGCGACGAGGAACGAGCACGTCGCAGCGAGCAGGTAGTGGACACCGCTGTGCAGGAGCGCGGCGTAGACGGCGAGGTTGACGAGATAGCCGACCGCGCCGACGGCGCAGAACTTCCCGAGCTGCACCCAGTTGTGGCGCAGGCGAAGCGCTGCGTGGGCGCGGTTGCGGCGAGCGGGAGCGTCCACCGCGCGAGGGTACTTACGCTGCCGAAGCTCTGGTCGGTCGAACGACGGCGCCCGCGGCCGGGATCCGCTGCCGCGTGCCGTCGCGCTCGACCTCGAGCTCCTCGACGATGCCGCCCGCGCCGAGCGTCACGTCCTGCAGCACGCCGCCGCCCACGACTTCGCCATCGAGCAGCGAGCGGAACGAGACGCCGCGCTTCTCGTAGAAGCCGACGTCCTCGAGCAGCATCAGCGACGACGCGACCGCGATCTCGTCCGCGCCCGGCTGGCACGCGGCGTACGGGAGGAAGCGCGTCGACTCGTCACCGCAGCGCACGATGAAGCCGACGGCGTGCCAGTCGTCCGTGTCGAGCAGGAGGTCGGTGGGGCGGCCGAGCTGGATTCCGCGCAAGCGCACGGGAAGCTGAAGCGACGCAGCAGCGGACGACCCCATGGCCCCATGGTGTCTAACCGAGAGGATGCTGCGCAAACCCTTCTGCTCCGAGCAGCGGCACGAAGCGGCAGGGGACGGTGCGGAGGACAGCGGGGCCTTCCAGCGTGCGGACGATCACCTCGAGCATTTGCTGGCGGCGGCCACCGATCGGGACGACGAGCCGGCCTCGGGGCTCGAGCTGCTCGTAGAGGGTCGCGGGCAGTTCCGGCGCAGCCGCGGCGACGGCGATTGCGGCAAACGGCGCAACCTCGGGCAAGCCCTTCGTCCCGTCGCCGACGTGGACGTGCACGCGTCCCGCGTAGCCCGCCGCCTCGAGCGCGGCCTGCGCGCGGTCGGCGAGCTCAGGGATGCGCTCGATCGAGTGCACCTCGCCCGCGAGCTCGGCGAGCACCGCGGCCTGGTAGCCCGAGCCCGTGCCGACGTCGAGCACCTTCTCGTTTCCGTGCAGCGCGAGCTCGGCGCAGATACGCGCGACCATGTACGGCTGCGAGATCGTCTGGTCGTGACCGATCGGCAGCGCATCGTCGGCGTAGGCGTGCGCGCGCAGCTCGGAGGAGACGAAGAGCTCGCGCGGCACTCGCGCCATTGCCGTGAGCACGCGCTCGTCGTCGATGCCACGCGCCCGCAGCTGTTGCTCGACCATCGCGCCGCGGTCAGGCGACACGTTCGAGCGAGCGGACGTAGGCGGGCGGCTCGACGCCGAAGTGGTTCAGCACCGCCGGCATCACGTCGGTGATGCGCGCGGGCGCGGCGTCGACACCGACCGTGAGCACCGGCACAACCGAGTCGTCCTCGACGAGCGAGCCGTGGCTGCCGCCGCCGGCATGGTGGCGGCCGCCGAGGTCGGCGAACTCCCAGCCGGGCGACGCGGAGACGAGAAGCTCGCCGGCGTTCGGATTCGCGAGCGCGGACCAGCTGCGGTAGAGCGCGTCGGGCTGGTCGAGGATCGCAGCGTCGCCGCTCGTCTCCCAGCCACCCGCAGTCGGGCGGAAGCGGAGCTCTTCCCCCTCGCGCCGTGCGACTGCCTCGTCGCCCTCGAGCCGCAAGGTGACGTCGACCGCGACGTCTCGGTCGAGCGCGCGCGCGAGGATCTCGGCGTCGACCCTCGCACCCGGCAGCAGATAGACCTGGCCGGCGCGATTCGACGCCGTCACGACGATGTGGTCGGCGTGGGCGGTGAGCGAGCCTTCGAGCTGCGCGGCTTCCGCGACCGGTGTCTGCCCATGGTCGGAGTGCAGGATCACGGCGTAGCGCTCGAAGAACGCCTCGGCGCCGCCGGCGGCGTCGAGCAGCGCCTGGATCGCCGCATCGGTGCGCGCGAGCGCGACGTCCTCGGCACCGAGCGGGCCGTGCGCATGCGATGCGAAGTCGAAGTCGGAGAGGTAATACGCGAAGAAGTCGAAACCGTCGCGCGTGACGAGCCACCGCCCGACCGCGGCGGCGTACATGTCGATCGAGCCGGCGGCGCGGTTGCGCACGGCGAACGGCGCGCCGGTCGGGTCGGACTCGAAGAGACTGTAGAAGAAGAAGCGCTTCGGGCCGAATGCGGGCTTCGTCATCCAGGGGAGCGTCGACTGATGCCTCGTGCGGCCCCGGTACGACGTGATGTTCACGGCTGCGGTGACGAGCCCCGCGTCCTCGAGCGCCTCGTAGACGGTGACGGCGTCCTTGGCGAGGTGGTGCTGGTTCATGTTGAAGATCGTGTCGGTGAGCGACTGCGCCATCCCGGCGGCGCGCAATGCTGCGAACGACGAGCCGTACTCGACGATGCGCCGTTCCTCGCGGTGCCACCAGACGAGATGCGGGATGCGGTGCACGTCGGGCCCACTGCCGGTCACGATCGACGAGAGGCAGACGGGCGTGAGCGACGGGAAGACCGACGTCGCGCGGCGATACGTCCCCTGCTCGGCGAGGAGCGCCAGCGCGGGCGCACGGCCGCTGTCGACGGCGCGCTCGAACGCGGCGGGCGTCATGCCGTCGACGACGATGAGGACGAGCTTCTTGGCACTCACTTTGCGAGCGTGCGCAGGCCGGCGTAGCGCTCGGGCGCGCGGCGGCGAAGGCGTCCGGCGATCGCCGGCAGTGCGAGCGCCTCGAGATAGCCGACGACCGGCACGAAGGCGAGGCCCGCCACGACGAGCGCGGCGACGGCGACGAGCACCGCCGTCCCTCCGGCCGTGCCGCCGCGCCGGAGCGCGCCGCGGACGATCACCGCAGCGCCGAGTACGCCGGCGGCACCGCCGAGCGCGCCGCCGATCCAGTCGAGGAATCCGCCGGGCTGCCAGGCGTCGATCGCGAGCCCGAGGCCGAGCCCCGCCGCAGCTGCGACGACGATCGCGAGGGCGACGACGCGCGCTGCGAAGCCGGCGACGAGCACGCCGGCGGCGGCTCCGAGGCCGACGCAGACGCCGATCCAGTACCAGGCACCCATGTCGGGGCAGGGTAGCTAGCTCTGCAGCCGCGCGATCACGGCGAGCCCGAAATCGGCGGCGCGCTTGCCGTCGATCACGCGATGGTCGAACGTGACCGAGATGTTTCCCATGCGGCGGACGACAACCGCGCCGTCGCGCACGACGGGCCGCTCCGCAATGCGGTAGACGCCGAGAATCGCGACCTGCGGGTGGTTGATGAGCGGCGTCGTGAAAAGGCCTGCGGACTTGCCGGCACTCGTGACGGTGAACGTTCCGCCGCGCAGCTCCTCGGGCGCGAGCTTGCCGGTCTGCGCGGCGTCTGCGAGTCGTTTCACGTCGGCGTCGAGCTCGTCGAGCGACCGCGAGTCGCACGCGCGCACGACGGGGACGACGAGCCCCTGCTCGGTCTGCACGGCGACACCGAGGTCGTAACAGTCGAGATAGACGAGCTGGCCCTCCTCGACGCGCGCGTTCAGCTCCGGGAACTCGGCGAGCGACGCGGCGACGGCTTTCAGCGTCAGCGGCAGCAGCCGCTTCAGGTCGGCGTCGGTGAAGTCGCATTCCTCGACCCAGGTGACGGGCGGGATCTCGCGGTGCGCGCGGGTCAGGTGCTCGAACATCTGCCGCTTCACCCCGCGGATCGGCTCGCGGCGGCCTTCGCTCGACGGCGCAGCCGCCGCGGGCGCGAGTCCGCGTACGTCGTCCTCGGTGATCCGCCCCTGCGGTCCGGTGCCCGCGATCGTCGCAAGGTCGACGCCGAGCTCCTGCGCCAGCCGGCGTACGAGCGGCGTCGCCCGCACCTTCTCCCCTTGTAACAGACTGTTACTTGGCTTCTTCGGAACCGCTCGCTTGGCGGCCGGGGGCTCCTCCTTCGGTACGACGCCGTTTCCTCCGATCACGACGAGCAGCGTCCCTACCGGGACGACTTCGCCCTCTGCGACATAGATCTTCGTGACGACGCCCGCGGCGGGCGACGGGATCTCGACCGTCGTCTTGTCGGTTGCGATCTCGACGAGCGGGTCGTCCTCTGCGATCTCCTGGCCCTCCTGCACGAGCCAGCGGGCGATCTCGCCTTCGGTCAGGCCCTCGCCGAGGTCGGGCAGCTTGAACTCGTACGCCACGCGAGGATTCCTACCTGATCGCGTCGTCGTGGAGGACTGCGTGCACGCCCTTGGCCTGGTTCACGACCTGCGTCACACGCAGATCGACGCAGACGCTCGCAAGCGCGAGTGCGCGCTTGCGGTCGAAACCGCGCTCGCGCTCGAGCAGGTCGAGCATCGTCTCGAGCGCCTGCTCGGCCGCCGTGTCGAGATCCTCGTCGAAGCCGAACGTGACCCACTCGTCGGCCGTGCGCGCGATCGGCATGCGGAGGTCGAGGTCGTCTCGCACGCCGATCGTCAGTTGCACGCGCTCGAGCGGGCACTCGATCGCCGTTCCTGACACCTCGCCGTCGCCCTGCGCACCGTGCCCGTCGCCGGCCGAGACAAGCGCACCGTCGACCGGGATCGGCAGGTAGAGCGTCGTGCCCGCGACGAGCAGCTTGCAGTCGATGTTGCCGCCGCAGCGGCGTGGCGGAGTGGTCGAGTGGTTGCCCGGCTCGGGCGGCGGCATGCCGATGACGCCGAGGAACGGCGCCGGCGCGACGCGCAGCTCGTCCTCCCGCCACTCGTCGCCGTCCAGCCGCCACTCGTAGGCGGTGCCGTCGCCGAAGTTGACGCCCCACCCGCGCGGCGTCACCTCGTCGATCGCGACGACGAGCGTCTGCCCGGCACGCGCGCCGCGCACCTCGATCGGGCCGTTGAGCGCGTGGCCGCCGTGCAGCGAGGCGTCGCGATCGAAGAGCTCCCCGTCGGGCTCCCACCGCCAGCCGGCGTTCAGCGACTGGAAGCGCACCGCGTCACCGGCGTCGATCGCGAGCACCGGCGCGAGCTCGCGCGAGAAGTAACCGTGGACGGTGCCCTGCTCGAGCGGGATCTCGTGGATGGTCATTCCTCTACCCATGCAACCAGGTTGCAGTGCAACCTGGTTGCTGTCTCTTGCGTCATGCGCGCGGCTCCTGGATCCACGCGTCCTTGGGCGCGAGCAGCACGCGCAGGCCGATGCGCTGCCCGTCCTCGCCGCGGAACTCCCAGAGCGCGAGCGCCTGCTCGTCGCCGCGCACCCCGGCAGCGATGTCGGCCGGCACGTAGCCGGCCTGCACGCGGCGCTCGGCGTCCCAGATGCCGACCGCGTTCTGGTCGTGCTCGTTTTCGGGCTCGCGCATGAGGGTGAGCCGCCGCCCTGGCTCGAACGCGTCGTCCTGCAGCGCCTCGAGCCGGTACGACGCGCCCGCGACCTTCACGACGCGCAGCCGCTCGTCGTCCCAGCGCACCGCGTCGCCCGTCGCCGCGTCGCGCAGCCAGAAGCCGGACTCGCCGCGCTCCAGCCACAGGCGGAGCCGTTCAGAACTTGAGGAGCTTTCGGGCGGCATCGACGATGCGCTCGACGGAGGGCATGTACGCATCCTCGATCTTCCAGTACGGGTACGGGACGTCGTAGCCGGTGACGCGCAGCACCGGGCCGCGGAGGTCGAGGATCGCCTTCTCCGCGAGGATCGCGGCGAGCTCTGCGCCGAACCCGGCGACGCGCGGAGCTTCCTGCACGATCACGACACGCCCGGTCTTCGCGGCGGATGCGAGCAGCGCGTCCTCGTCGAGCGGCTTCAACGTGCGGATGTCGAGAACCTCGACGGACGCTTCCTCCGCAAGCGCGTCGGCCGCGCGCTCGCACAGCGGCACCATGGCGCCGTACGCGACGAACGTGACGTCGTCGCCGGTGCGCGCGAGCCGCGCCTTCCCGAGCGGCACGACGTAGTCGCCTTCGGGAACCTCGCTCCGCTCGCTGCGGTAGATGAGCTTCGGCTCGAGCACGACAACCGGGTCGGGGTCGCGAATTGCCGCTGCGAGCAGGCCTTTCGCGTCGGCCGGCGTGGACGGAATCGCGACCTTCACGCCCGGCGTGTGCACGTAGAACGTCTCGGGCGAGTCGTCGT
>JANMQZ010000147.1:0-11914 GCA_031370755.1 Actinomycetes bacterium | reverse complement strand
TGGGAGCTCTCGCTCTTCCAGGACGACCCGTTCCGCGGCGAGCAGCTGAAGCACGCGCTCGACGCGGCGCTCGGCGACGGCCAGGGGTTGTACGCCGCCGGCATGCGCGCGGCGGCGCTGCTCGGCGAGACCGCTGAGGAGCGTGCCGACCTCGTCGAGCGCTTCCACGCGCCGACGTCCGGTCTCGTGCGGCGGTTGCTCTTGGCAGTGTTGTTACACGGCAATCGCGCGGCGCTTCTGCGTGAGCTCGACGGCGCATTGCTCGGGCTGCGCGCAGGTCGCGATCGTGTTGCACAGCTGCGCGCAAGCTGACACGCCTGCACCGCTAGCGTCGGCGGCATGGAGGAAGCGCGTGCCGTGCTGGCCCGCCTCGAGCGCATCGATGCGCTCGAACGCTCACGCGCCGACCCCTCGGTGGTGCTCGCCGAGCTCCGCGAGCTCGTGCGCGAGGCGGAGACGTGGGCGCGCCGCGAACGCGATCCCGGCGCGATCGCCGCGGTGGAGCGGCTGGCCGAGCACGCCGCAGTCGGGGTCTGACGGCGAAAGCCAACGATCTACCTCGCGGACGGCAGGACGAGCCAAATGAGGTCTGCCACCACCCCTCGGATCCCCTCCGCGGATCACCCGAATCGGGGCTACGTTGGACTCATCCCCCGCACCCGCCCAGCCGATAGCACCGTTAGGTCATCGGTGCGTGTTTTTCTCAAGAAACGGAAAGTCCAGGTCGCCCTTAACGGCAGCCTCGGCCTCGTGCTGCTCGCGGTCTCGTTCTTCAGCCTCAAGCACTTCATGGGCGGCGGCTGGCCGCTCCATCACGCTGACCCCGTGCTCGTCGTCGCCGCGGCGATCCTCTTCCTGATCGCGTACGCGTTCAAGGCGTGGGGCTGGCAGCGGCTCTTCCGTGAGGAGGAGCGCCCGACCGCAGGTGCGCTCGCCTTTGCCGGTGGCGCGGCGTGCGTCGGCGGCGTCGCGATGCCGGGCCGCGTCGACGACGCGATTCGCATCGCCTGCGTGAAGCGCTATCCGGGCACGCGCGCGGGGCTCGGCACGATCGGCCTCAGCTTGATCATCGTCGGCATGCTCGACAACGCTGCACTCGCGCCGCTCGCGGGCATCGCGATCAGCGACGCGCGGTCATGGACGGTTCGCGCAGGCTTCCTGGTCGTCACGGTCGCCGGCATCCTCGCCGCGTTCGTCGTCTCGATGCTGCCGAAGTTCGCGGGCATGCGCCGCGTCATGCGCTTCCGCATGGGCCGCTGGCTCAGCGAGCACGCGCAGAACCGGCGAGAGTCGCTCGCCGCGCTCCTTCTCATCTCCGTTTCGTGGGCGCTGCGCGGCACGGCCGTCTTCCTCTTGCTGAACGCGCTTGCGCTGCGCGGCTCGTTCCCGCTCGCACTCGGCTTCCTGTGTGCGTCGGCCGCGTCGGCCGCGGTGCCGATCGGCCCCGCCGGTGCTGCGATGCAGGCCGGTGCCGGTGCGACGCTGCTCGCGCTCTCGGGCGTGCCGAAGGCCGAGGCGGTTGCATTCTCGGTCGCCGCTCAGGCGCTGATCGTCGTCACGGGTGCCGCGGTGATGATGATGCTCGCCGCGTGGCAGCTGGCGATTCGCTTCAGGCCGCGCCAGCCTGCTGTTGTGGTCTGACCAGGTCGCGGTCGCGCACGAGCGCGAGCCCGAGGATCGCACCCGCGAACGAGATGATCGCTGCCACGAGCAGAATCGCGTTCAGGCCGTCGATCAAGTTGTGCTTGCTCTGGAAGATCGCGCCGAGCCCGGCGACGCCGGTTGCGATCCCGACCTGACGGAACGTCGTGTTGATGCCCGAGGCCATGCCGGCCCGGCGCGGCTCGACGACGGACACGGCCGTTGATGCGAGCGGCGCGTTGACGAAGCCGATACCGACGCCGGCGAGGACGAAGCCGGGAAGAAGCTTCGTCCAGTGCGAGCTCGGCGTGATCCCGTGCATCGTCAGGAGCGCAATCCCGATCAGCGACATGCCGGCGCCGAACAGGATGCGCACCGGGATGCGCGTCGACAGGCGTCCCGCGATCGGCGCGGCGACGAACGACACGAGCGAGAGCGGCAGGAAGCGCAGCCCCGCCTGAAGCGGCGAGAGATGCAGCTGGTTCTGGAGGTACAGCGTCAGGTAGAGGAAGAGCGCGAACATGCCGCCGGAGAGCGTGAGCGCGATGATCTGCGCGCCGGCGAACGCGGGCTTCTTGAAGAGCGCCATGTCGAACATCGCCTCCGGCTTGTTCAGCTGCGAGAAGACGAACGCGGTGAGCAGGACGACCGCGGCCGTGAACAGCCCGACAGTCGTGCCGCTGCTCCAGCCCCAGTCGCTGCCGCGCAGCAGCCCGAGGACGAGCGCAAAGAGGCCTCCGGTGAAGAGCACGAAGCCGAGCAAGTCGAAGCCGCGATGCTGCTCGTCGCGCGACTCGTGCAGGTAGGCGAGGGCGCCGAAGACGCAGAAGGCGCCGATCGGCAGGTTGACGAAGAAGATCCAGCGCCAGCCGGCGTACTCGGTCAGGAGGCCGCCCACGAGCGGGCCGATCGCGACGGCGAGCCCGATCGTCGCGCCCCAGATCCCGAACGCGGTGCCGCGCTCCCTCCCGTGGAACTCCTGCGAGAGGATCGCGAGCGAGACCGAGAACATCGCCGCGCCGCCGACGCCCTGGAGGCCGCGGGCGAGGTTGAGGAAGAGGGGCGTGGTGGCCGAGCCGCAGAGGGCGGAGGCGAGGGTGAAGACGACGACGCCCGAGATGAAGACCCGCTTGCGGCCGAGCCAGTCGCCGAGCGTCCCGGCATTGAGCGTGCAGGTGGCGAGGAGAAGGGCGTAGGCATCGACCACCCATTGGAGGTCGGTAAAGGAGGTGTGGAGTTCCCTCTGAATATTCGGGAGCGCTACGTTGACGACCGTGATGTCGAGCAGGAGCATGAAGATGCCGACACAGACAATGAGGAGCGCGCGCCATTTCCGGTCCATGCCTGGAAATCTATTGAAGAAGGACTCTGCTACGTTGATCCGAAAGGTGAGCTTCGATGGCGCTCACGCGACTACTTCCGCGACCCAACTCGCGGGCAAGGACGGATAGGGGACCGACTCTGGCTCGGGTCATCGCATTCGCGAATCAAAAAGGTGGCGTCGCCAAGACGACGACGACGCTGAATCTCGGCGTCGCGCTCGCAGAAAAGGGGATGAAAGTCCTCGCGATCGACCTGGACCCACAGGGCAACCTGACGATGTCGCAGGGGTGGAACCCCGACGAGATCGACCGGTCGATGTTCGACGTCCTCGTCCACCGGCTGCCGATCACGGAGATCATCCGGACGAACGAGCTCGACGTCGCGGTCGCCTCGATCGACCTGGCGGGAGCCGAGCTGGCCCTGAGCTCGATGATCGGCCGAGAGCGCGCCCTTGAAAAGGCGCTGCTGCCGATCCGCGAGGAGTACGACTGGATCATGATCGACACCCCGCCGTCCCTCGGCCTGCTGACGATCAACGCGTTCGTCGCGGCGACCGGGGTGATCGTGCCGGTGCAGTGCGAGTACCTCTCGCTTCGCGGGCTCGTCCAGCTCGAGAACACGCTGACGATGATCCGCGAGAACCTGAACCCGGCGGTCGAGATCCAGGGCATCCTGCCGACGATGTTCGACAAGCGCCTCTTGCACTCGCGCGAGGCCGTCGACATCCTCAATGAGAACTTCGGCGACCTCGTCATGAACACGAAGATCCGGAAGACCATCCGCTACGCGGAGGCGCCGGTGAAGGGAATGTCGGTCTTGAAGTACGACCCGACCGGTGAGGCTGCCAGCATGTATCGCGACCTCGCCAAGGAGGTGCTCAATGGCTCGTCGGCGCGCCAGCATGCGTGAAGGCCCGCTCGCGGAGCTCTTCCGCGCGACGGAGGCGGCACAGCGCCAGGCCGATCAGGAGCCTGAGCAGCAGCACGCTCCGGTAGAGCCGCCGGCCGAGGAGCCGGACGAGCGCACGGTCGACCACGTTCCGAGCTGGGAAGAGGCTGCCGCCGCGCGCGCGGAGACGCCCGCGCCGGCGCCGCCGACGCCTGTGCCCGATCCGATGCCGCAGCCCCCGGCGCCGCAGCCGCAGCCCCCGGCCCCGACGCCCGGCCCCGATCCGGTGCCGGATCCGTCGCCGCCGCAGATCTACGCGCAGCCGCAGGTCTCCGCGCCGCCGCCGCCGCCTGCACAGGCGACGCGCTATCTCGAGGCGCTGCCGGAGCAGCCGGCGCGGCTGCATCGCATGCCGCGCGCCGACTCGAGCGCGTACCTCGCCGTGATCAAGGTCGTCGGGGTCGGCGGTGCCGGCCTGAACGCCGTCAACCGGATGATCGACGCCGGCATCAACCAGGTCGAGTTCATCGGCGTGAACACCGACATCCAGGCGCTGCACATGAGCGATGCGCCGCAGAAGATCCACATCGGCCGGGAGCTCACGCAGGGTCTCGGGAGCGGCGCCGACCCGAACGTCGGCCGCGCCGCGGCGGACGAGGGCTACGACCAGTTGAAGAATGCGCTGCGCGGCGCCGACATGGTGTTCGTCGCGGCCGGCGAGGGAGGCGGCACCGGCACGGGTGCGGCGCCGATCGTCGCGAAGATCGCGCGCGAGCTCGGTGCGCTCACGGTCGGCATCGTCACGACGCCGTTCAAGTTCGAAGGCACGAAGCGCCGCCACCAGGCCGACCTCGGCGTGCAGGCGCTGCGCGAGGTGTGCGACACGACGATCGTCGTCCCGAACGACCGGCTGCTCGAGGTGCTCGACCGCTCGACGTCGATGCTCGACGCGTTCAAGGTCGCCGACGACGTGCTGCGCCAGGGTGTGCAGGGCATCTGCGACCTGATCACGATGCCGGGCTTGATCAACCTCGACTTCGCCGACGTGCGCACGATCATGGCGAACTCCGGGACGGCACTGATGGGCATCGGCTTCGCCTCGACCGGGGAGAACCGTGCGAAGGAAGCCGCGGAGCGCGCACTGCGCTCGCCGCTGATCGACGAGGAGATCACCGGAGCCAGCGGCATCCTCCTGAGCATCGCCGGCGGCGACGACATGACGCTGATCGAAGTGAACGAAGCCGCCGAGGCGATCCGCGCTGCAGCGACGGAGGAGACGAACATCATCTTCGGCGCCACCGTCGACGACCGGTTGACGGGCCAGGTCTGGGTGACGGTCGTCGCCACCGGAATCGGCCGCGGCGCGCGTGTGCGCCGCCCGACGTTCGAGGCTCCGGTCCCGGTGCGGAGCAGCAGCTCCGGCAGCGACGACGTCGACGTCCCGAGCTTCCTGCGCTGATCTGCAACCAGGTTGCTGCGCAACCTGGTTGCAGCCTTTAGGCTCAGCCCGGTGGACACGTTCCTCGCGATCGCAAGCCGCCGCGAGACCCGCGACTACGCCGAGACGCCCATCCCCGAGGACGTCGTCCAGCGCATCCTCGACGCCGGCCGCCTGAGCGGCTCGTCACGGAACACGCAGAAGTGGGAGTTCGTCGTCGTCAGCGACCACGAGGCGATGGCGCAGTGCGTCTACGCCCCCGGCAACGTCCTCGATGCAGCCCTCGTCGTTGCGATCGCAGGCGCCGCCGGCGGCTTTGACATCGGTCGAGCTGCGCAGAACATGCTCCTGGCCGCGTGGAACGACGGCGTCGGCTCGTGCCCGAACGGCATCAGCGACGCAGAGGGCGCCGAGCGCATCGTGGGAGCGCCGGTGAGCATCGTGCTGACCTTCGGCTATCCCGCGAAGCCGCGTGATCCGACGGCGCACACCGCCGAGGAGTGGTCGGCGCGCGCGAAGCGCAAGCCGTTCGACGAGGTCGTCCGGAAGGTCTAGGGCAAGCGGCAGCGCGGCTGCTGCCCCGCGAATTCCTCGAGCGCCCGCGCGGCGCTCACCTGGAACGTCAGCCGCACGAACCGCGCGCGCCGCGTCGTCAGGCGGATCATCCCGTCCTTGCCCTGCGAGAGGCAGCCGAGCGACGCGTGCCAGTACGGCGACCAGCGCACGGCGATCCGGTACGTCCCGCCGGTGTGCACGTCGACGCCAATCTTCGACTCGCCGAGCGACGTCAGTCGTGGGGCACGCGGCCCGGTGATCATCGGCTGCGCGTCCGGCACCTCGTACACCGTCAGCTCCTGCGTCGAGAAGACCCGGAAGAGTTGCGACCGGCCGCTCAGGATCAGCGCGGCCTCGCCCCGCGAGCTGTAGTCCGGCACAGCCCGCGAGAGGACGACGTATTTGACGCCGAGGTTCCGCAGCCAATGCATGTACGCCTTCGCGCCGAGCGTGTCGTAGAGCACCTCGTTCTGCGGGAAGTCGTCCTGCCGGTACCAGCCGCGCGCCAGCGGGATCCCTGCCTCCGCCAGGTAGATCGCGGGCGAGTGCGTCGACGTGTCGACCGCCTCGACGCGATACGACGGGCCGAGGTTCGCGCGCAAGAAGTCGATCGCGGTGCTCCACGTCGCGGCATGCGCCGTCGTGTCGGCTCGGCCGTGCACGTAGCTCCACGCGAGCGGCGTCAGGTTCCAGGCGACGGCGAGGGTCACGACTGCGATGCCGAGCGCGCGCGGACGCCAGCGCCGAAGCGAGAACACGAGCACGACGAGCGGGATCGCGGCGTAGCGCAGCCGCACGATGTTCTCGCCGATCGCGGATGGAACGATGAACGACGTCACGAGCGCGATCAGGTACGCGCCGAAGACGAAGCGCAGCAGCCGGTCGACGCGCCACGTCATCACGAGGCAGATGCCGCAGAACGCAGCCCCCGCCACGAACTCCGTGGCGCTGAACGGGAACCGCCCACCGCCGGGGAAGAGCCGCCAGAGCACCGCCTCAACCGCCGCCACCGCAAGCACGCCGGCGACCGGCACCCAGTTGACCGACTCACGCCGCGCGAGCCCGACACCGGCGAGCACGATCACGAGCAGCAGGAACGATAGCGGGCTTGCCGCGAGCGTCAGCGCCGCGAGCGCCGCGAAGCGCCACCGCTTTCCGGCTTGCAGCGCCCAGATCGCGATGAGCGCGAACGCCATCCCGAGCGCGAAGGGAAACGCGGCCGAGAGCACGATGCCGGCCCAGACGACCGCGAAGGTGCGGCTCGACCAGCGCGTCGTCGCTCCCCACTCGCGCCAGAGCACGACGGCGAATGCGAGTGCCGCAAGCGCGACCGTCGCGACCGCGAGCAAGCGGATTCCGAGCAGCGCCGCGAGCGGGTAGTAGAGCAGGCTGTACGTGACGAAGCTGTAGCGGCCCGCGTACCAGAAGTTGTTCCACAGCGTGAAGCCGTGCTCGAGGAAGAGCGTGCGTTGGTATGCGTGTGCGGCGAAGTCCGTACCGGGCGGGCCGAGCCACGCGAGCGCGGCCGCGACTGCAGCGGCTGCCGCCGCCGACAGCACCGCTTCGCGGACGAGGGGATGCCGGTTGCTCACGGTTCCAGCGGGAGCGCAGCCGGACGCGGCGGCGCGAGGCGATGCAGCACGGGCAGCGCGAGCGTGCGGTGCACGAGGCCGCCCTCGAGTGCGAGCACGGCCGCGAGGCCGCCGATCGCGACGGGGCCGGGCGAGTCGTTGACGAGCAGCGACGCGACGAACGCACCGAGAATCGCCACCGCGAGTGCACGGTCGTTGCGCGAGCGTCCGTAGCGCACGACCGCGAGCCCGATGATCACGGCCGCGAGCCCCGGGATGAGCAGCCACCACTGCTCCACCATCCGCGAGTACGCGAGCGGGACGCGATTCGCGGCGACGTTCATGACGCCATTGAATCCGCCCTGCACGGCTCCACGCAGGTGGTCGGGCCCGCTTGCAGCTGCGTCGAGGTTCACGAGCCCGAGCACGACGATCCCGGCGATCCCGAGCGCGGGCAGCGTGTAGCGCTTCCGCGCACCGACGAGCTGCACCGCAAGAAGCGCGAACGCGACGCCGACGACGATCGCGCCGCCGCCGTCCGAGCCGAGCTTGTTCTCGGCGATCGTCGCGAGCGCGAGCGCCGCGGTGCCGAGGAACGCGAGCCAGCCGAAGCGGCGCATGAGGAGCGCACCGCCGAGGAGCGCGGGATAGAGGAGCCAGGTCTCGAGCAGGTTCGAGACGCCGAAGAAGCGACTCGTCAGCTCAGGCCCGATCGGCGCGAGCGACAACGTCGACGGTCGGATGAGCATCGATGCCGCGTACGCGCCGAGGAGCGCGACGAGCGCGAAGCCGAGTGCGGTCTTGTTCCGTAAGAACTTCGGGCCGAGGATCCCGCCGGCGACGGTGCAGAGGCCGAGGAGCGTCACCCGCGGTGCCGCGTCACCGGCCGGGAACCAGCCTTGGACGAGGTTGACGCCGATCGCCGTGCCGAACGCGGTCGGCGCGCCGCGCGGGAAGAGGAGAGCGAAGAAGACGAGAAGCGACATGACGAGCACGGATCCCGGCATCGTCGTGCCGCGCGCGATCTCGATCTGATGCTCGAGCCTGTACGACGTCGCGACGGGCCCGCCGTCCTGCTGCCAGTCGAGCGCGTGCGGCGTCTGGAGCGCGGTGCGCGCGACGTCGGCTATCGAGACGAGGCCGGGCACACGCGTCAGGCTCGACGTGAGCAAGCCGTGGTAGCCGTGGCCGATCACCGCGATCGGGTAGCGGCGGTCGTTCGGTGCCGTGGTCGCAGGTGGCAGGCCGACGACGATCGCGGGGCCGTGCGCGGGAATCTCGTTCGTCTGCTTGACGTGGATCAGAACGACGTCGCGCGGCATCGGCAGTCGCGTGTTGTAGAGGACGCCGCGCACCATCCCGGCGAACGCGGCCGCCTGGCTCGTGCGCGGTCCCGCGTTCGGGACCATGACGCCGACGGCGCCCTCGGTCGCGAGCTGCGGCAGGTCGCCGAGCGTCAGCCCGCGGACGACGTAGACCGGGAAGACCTGCCGGTGGTGGCCGGCGAAGTCGTCCGAGACCTTGGCCGCGGCGCTGGAGGAGAGCACGAGTGCGAAGGCGCACGCGAGCACAGAGGCGCGAATCGCCTTCACAGAACGAGGTTAGACGAGTGGGACAAGGACCGTGGCGCTGAAGGCGCCGGCGATCCCGAGCACCCAGCTGCCGGTGCCGGCAAGGAGGGCGACGCGGCGGGCGGCGGGCGAGGGGTACGGGGCGAGCCAGATGAGGCTCGCGACGCCGAACATGATCCCGACCGCGGTCTCGATCGCATGGAAGGCGATTCCCGCGGCGAGCCCGTTCGTGAGCGAGGTGCCGTGGGCCTGGAGCGCCATCGCGATCGTGGCGGAGGTGACGCCGATGTTGCCCGGTGTGATCGGCAGGAGGGAGGCGATGTCGAGGGCGGGGACGATGACGACCGCGGCCGCGAGGGGGCGGTTGATGCCGAGGGCGGCGGCGACTGCCGTGGCGGAGGCGAGCCGGCCCGCCGTGGCGAGTGCGATCCAGCCGATCAGCCGCAGGGCGGCGGTGCGGTCCTGGCCGAGGGCGCGGAAGGCGTCGAAGAGGTGGGAGGGCGTCCGGCGGGCGACGATCGCTGCCCCGACTCCGATCGCGATGAGCGCGGCGGCGACCAGGAGCGGCCAGAGCGGCACGAACCCGGCGGCTGCGCCGCCGACGATGAGCGCGCCGAGCACGACGGCACGGGCTGCGCCGAGGGCGGCGAAGGCTCCGCCGGTCGTCCAGAGGCGCTCGCGGTTCGGGAGGACGCGGGCGAAGAGGCCGATCCGGACGGCGTCGCCGGCGCGGAACGGCACGAAGGTGTTGACGAGCGAGCCGGCGCCGTAGCGGGCGCAGGCCTCCGTGAGCGAGAGGCGGCCGCCACAGAACCAGATCGCGCAGCGCCAGGAGGCGGCTGAGGCGACGACGGAGACGAGGAAGCCGACCCCTGCGAGCCAGAGCCACTTCGCGTCGGCGGTGGCGATCGTGTCGAGCGCCGCGGCGACCCGGTGCCCGAGAAGCTGGGGCGTGGCGACCGAGGCGAAAAGCGCGATCAGGACCAGAGAAGCAGCGGCGATTCCGCGGCGTCCGATCCGGGCGTGGATCTGGGCGATTGCAGCGTTCATGTCCTGCTCTTCATGTCGTCAGACGTACAACGGAACTTGAGGTTGGCTGGGTTCGGTGCAGGATTACCGTCAAAGATGAACGAGAAATGAAAGGAGCCATTGCAGCGGGTCATCCGCTGACCGCGAAAGCGGGTGTCCGCGTCCTCAGGGCCGGGGGCAGCGCCGTGGACGCGTGTGTGGCGGCCGCGTTCGTCTCCTGGGTGTGCGAGAGCCCGCTGACGGGCCCGGGCGGCGGCGGCTTCATGCTCGTCCACGAGGCGGAGAGCGCGAAGACGACGGTGCTCGACTTCTTCGTGACGGTGCCGAAGGCGGCGAGCCCGGCGGCTGAGCTGCTCGAGGTGGCGGTCGACTTCGACGGCGACACGCAGCAGATGTTCCGGACGGGCGCGGCCGCGGTGGCGGTGCCCGGCACGGCACTCGGCCTGGAGGAGGCTCATCGCCGCTGGGGGCGGGTGCCGTGGGCGGAGCTCGTCGCGCCGGCAGCGGCGCTCGCGCGGGACGGCTTCGAGCTGACGCCGATGCAGGGGTACCTGCACTCGATCTTGGATTCGCTGTTGCGGCATTCGCCGGAGGGCGACGCGATGTATGGACACGGGGGACGGCCGTACCGGCTGGGTGACCGCTTCGCGATCCCGGACCTCGGCGACACGTTCGACCGGCTCGCGGCCGACGGCGCGTCAGTTCTCTATAGCGGTGAGCTGGCGGAGCGGATCGTCGCGCACGTCGCCGCCGGCGGTGGGGCGCTCGCGCTCGAGGATCTGGCTGCGTACGACGTGATCGAGCGCGAGCCGATCAGCGTCGAGTACCGCGGCCACGAGTTCCGTTCGAACCCGCCGCCGTCGAGCGGGGGCATCCTGATTGCGCTCGGCCTGCAGGCGCTCGGTGAGCGCGAGCTGGGGCCGGGTGCGATCGCCGACGCGATGGAGGCGCAGGAAGCCGTGCGGGGCGAGGCGTTCGCGCGTGCGCTCACCACCGGCGATGCTGCTGCCTTGTTGAAGGGAACGACGCATATCTCCGTGCTCGATGCGGACGGCAACGCTGCGTCGCTCAGCGCGTCGCTCGGCTCCGGCTCGGGCGTCGTCGTTCCGGGAACCGGCGTGCACTTGAACAACATGCTCGGTGAGCTCGACCTCGTCGGCGCGTCGAAGCCGGGAGAGCGGTTGACGTCGATGATGTCGCCGTCGATCGTGCTCGACCACGGGCGACCGCGACTCGTGCTCGGGAGCGCCGGCAGCGCGCGCTTGCGCGGCGCGATCCTCCAGGTGACCGCGAACGTCGTCGCAGCGGGGATGCCGGTCGAGCAGGCGGTGGAGGCGCCGCGCATTCACGCGGAGGGCGGCGTCGTCCATTGTGAGGCGGCGCCCGCGGCCGATGCGCTCGAGCTGCAAGGGCGGACGGTCGTCCGCTGGAAGGAGCGAAACCTGTTCTTCGGCGGCGTCAGCGCGGTCGAGATCCGTTCCGACGGGACAACTGCTGCCGCGGGAGATCCCCGCCGCGGCGGAGCAGGTCTCGTCGCATGAGCGTCGAGTTCGTCGTGCGCGAGGCCGATCCGTCGGACGCCGAGCAGTTGACGCGGCTCGCGGAGGCGGTGAGCGGCGAGCCCGAGGCGTGGTTGATCTCGGCGAACGGCGAGTGGCGCAGCGTCGGCGACGAGCGGCGCTATCTCAAGGCGTTGCGTCGGTATCCGAATGCAGCCGTGTTCGTGGCGGAGCGCGGTGACGGCGTGCTCATCGGCAGGTTGTCGCTTGCTCGCGACACGCATCCCGCGAGCGGACATGTCGCTGATCTCGGGCTCATGGTCGCGAAGGACGCGCGGCGGGCGGGCGTCGGGCGAGCGCTTCTCGAGGCGGCCGTCGACTGGGCGCGGAGCAGTGGAG
>JANMQZ010000138.1:0-28550 GCA_031370755.1 Actinomycetes bacterium | reverse complement strand
TTGTCGTCTCCGAGTCATAGCAGCGTTTGACCGAACCTTTACCTCGCCCGGGGATTCGGCTTACGCCGGAGCGGAAGAACATAGGTCTACCGGAGGAGAGGGACCCTATGTGGAGGACAATCGCAGCTTTGCTCGCCACCGCCGTCGGCGCCTTGACGCTGGCGTCGATCGGGGCAGCAGCAACGGTCACCGTTCAGATCAGGAGCACCGGCTTCTCGCCGGCGTCGATCACGATCAACCACGACGACAAGGTCACCTGGCACAACGCCGACAAGGTCGACCACCAGGTCGTCGCGGACGACGGCTCCTTCGCGTCGCCGATCCTCCACGCCGGGCAGTCCTGGACGAGGACGCTCTCGACTGCGGGCATCTTCCGCTACCACGACGCGCTGTATCCGAAGCTGACCGGCAAGATCACGGTCAAGGGCCCGCCGCCGTCCGTCGCGCTCGCCCTCTCCGTGCCGATCGTCGTCTACGGGACGTCGATCACGCTCTCGGGCACGATCTCAACCGGTGCTGCGAACCAGTCGGTCGAGCTCGACCAGCAGCCCTACGGACAGGCGTCGCCGAGCCAGATCGTGATCGTCAAGACAGGCGCGGGCGGCGCGTTCTCCTGGACGATCACGCCGAGCCTCTACACGACCTACACCGCGCGCTGGAACAACGTCACGAGCGCAAGCGTCGTCGCCCAGGTCGCGCCGAAGATGAAGTTGATCCCGGGCGGGGCCGGCTACATGAAGGCCGAGATCTCGTCGCCGGTGTCGCTCTGGCACAAGCACGTGGCATTGCAGCGGCTCTCGCAGTTCGGCCAGTGGGTCAACATCGCGAACCTCACTCTCGGCCAGCTGAACGGCCGGCTCTTCAAGCCGACGGCGTACCTGCCGAAGGGGATCTCGCACATCCGCGTCTTCCTCTCGATCAACCAGGCGGGGAACGGACTGCTTGCGGCGCACAGCGGCACGCAGACGATCGTAAGGCGCAAGTAACGCCCGCAACCGTTTCGCGGAGCTCGACGTTGCACCAACGAGCCCAGAGGAACCAGAGGAAGAGGAGTCCAAATGAAGCGCATTCTCCTGCTTCCGGTAGCCCTGCTCGCGGCACTTGTCGTCGCAGCGTCTGCCGGAGCTGACACCAAGACAGTCCAGATCACGAAGAGCGGCTTCACGCCGAGCTCGACCGCCGTCATGGTCGGCGACTCCGTGACCTGGCATAACGCCGACGCCGTGAGCCATCAGGTCGTCGCGAACGACGGCTCGTTCGCGTCGCCCGTGCTCAAGACCGGCGAGGACTACACGTTCACGTTCGCGAAGGCCACAAAGGTGACGTACCACGACTCGTTCGCGACATCGCACAAGGGCACCGTCACCGTGACTGCGCCGGCGGGCACCGTCTCGCTGACGACGTCGACGTCGACCGTGACCTACGGCGACAACACGACCGTGTCGGGCGTCGTCTCGAACCAGCTCACAAGTGAGCCGGTCACTCTGACCTCGCAGCCGCTCGGCAAGGGCACACAGGCCCTCGCCAGCACGACGACGCAGACGAACGGCGCGTTCTCGTTCGGCGTCTCGCCGACCATCCAGACGTCGTACCAGGCGCACTGGCGCACGGCGAACAGCCCGTCCGTGACGATCAACGTCCGCCCGCGCGTCGGGTTCGGCCGCAGCGGCAAGCTCTTCGTCGCCAAGGTGACGTCCGATCTCACCTACGCGGGCCGCTACGTCTGGGTCCAGCGGAAGGCGCCGCTCGGCAGCTTCCGCAACGTGAAGCGGATCTACCTCGGCGACAACTCGCGTGCGGTCTTCAGCGCGAAGCTGCCGAAGGGCCGCTCGATCCTGCGCCTCGTCCTGCCGGACAGCCAGGCCGGAGTCGGCTACGTCGCCAGCATGAGCCGCCTGATCCCGCTCACGCGGTAACGCGGTACGACATACGGCAATGCGCGAGGCGCGCGGGTGTTACCCGCGCGCCTCTGCGTATCTCCGCGCGACGTCGTCCCACTTGACGACGTTCCACCAGGCCTCGAGATAGGCCGGGCGCTTGTTCTGATACGTGAGGTAGTACGCGTGCTCCCAGACGTCGATGCCGAGGAGGGGCACATCGCTTTGCATGACGGGCGAGTCCTGGTTCGGGGTCGAGTACACGGAGAGCCCGGTGCCGTCCCAGACGAGCCACGTCCAGCCGGAGCCGAACCGCTTGACGCCGCCGTCGTTCACGGCCGTCTTCAGCGCGGCGAGCCCGCCGAAGGTGTCGGTGATCGCCGCGGCGAGGTCGCCCGACGGCTCACCGCCGCCGCCTGGGCCCATGATCTCCCAGAAGAGCGAGTGGTTCGCGTGGCCGCCCGCGTTGTTGCGGACCGCGGTGCGCTTCTCCTCGGGGATCGCATCGAGGTTCGTGAGCACCGAATCGACCGAGGCGTTCGCCCACTCGGTCCCGTCGAGCGCGGCGTTCGCGTTGTCGACGTAGGCCTTGTGGTGCAGGTCGTGGTGGATGCGCATTGTCTCGGCGCCGATGTGCGGTTCGAGCGCGTCGTAGGGGTAGGGGAGATCGGGAAGTTCGAACGGCATGTGACTGCTCCTTTCGCGTCTGTGCTGAGGATATGCTGCCGCCGCCGGATCACGTCACGGTTCACGGAAAGGAGCTCGATGTCGACGCTTGTGTTCAAGTTCGAGGAGATCGCGCCACGACCGCTCAGGCCCGAGGTGGTTGAGCTCGACGGGATCTCGCGTGCGTCGGTCGAGGCCCATTACAAGCTCTACCAGGGCTACGTGAACAAGCGGAACGAGATCCTCGGCAAGCTCGCCGGCGTCGACCTCGCCGCGGCGAACCAGGTCTATTCGGAAATCCGGGCGCTCAAGGTCGACCTGACCTTCGCGATCGGCGGCATCAAGAACCACGAGCTCTACTTCGCGCATCTCGGCGGCGGGGGCGGCGACCCGACGGGCGCGTTCGGCGCGCTCGTCGAGCGTGACTTCGGCTCGGTCGAGGCGTGGCGCTCGGACCTGAAGGCGACCGGGATGGCAGGACGCGGCTGGGCCTGGACCGCGTACGACTGGGACGAGGGGCGGCTCTTCAACTACATCGGCGACGCGCAGAACACGTTCCCGGTGTGGAACGCGACGCCGCTCGTCGCCCTCGACGTCTATGAGCACGCGTACTTCCTCGACTACCAGACCGACCGCGCCGGCTACATCGGCGCGTTCTTCGACAACCTCGATTGGGATGTCGTGAACGGCTGGGTCGAGCAGTACGCCATTCCCTCGTAGCCTCTCGATGCTGACCGCGATCCTCGTCGCGATCGGCTACGTCTGCGGGTCGATGCCGTGGGGCTACTGGCTCGTCCGCATCTTTCGCCATCAGGACATTCGCACCCAGGGGAGCGGCAACATCGGTGCGACGAACGTGTGGCGCGTCCATGGCCGTCGCCTCGGGATCGCGGCGGTCGTCCTCGACACGCTGAAGGGTTTCGTGCCGGCGTTCGTCGCGACCAAGCTCGCCGGCCACGACGCGGGCGTGCTCACCGGCGGTGCCGCGATGTTGGGGCACTTCCGGCCGCTCTTCCTGAAGTTCACCCGCGGCGGCAAGGTCGTCGCGACCACCGGCGGCGCGTTCCTCGGCGTCGCGCCGATCGTCGGCGGAATCGGCGCGGGCGTGTGGCTGCTCGTGTTCGGGCTCACGCGGTACGCGTCCGTCGCGTCGATCGTCTCGGCACTGTCACTCCCGATCTGGGCCTGGGTGATCGGCTACCCGTGGCCGGTGATCGCGTTCGCGGGAGTCGCAGGCGCAGCGGTGCTCGTGCTGCACCGCGCGAACATCGGGCGGCTCGTGCGCGGCTAGGAGCCCCGGTTCGTGCGGCCTAGCCGCGCAGCCAGTCTCTGAGCTCGGAGTGCCGCAGCGGGCCGTGCGCGCCGCCTGCGAGCTCCGACCGGAGCTCGCCGACCGTGCCGTAGCGCTCGGCCACGACCTCGTGCGCGTGGATCGTCTCGAAGTTCAGCTGGCGTGAGAGAACGAAGTCGGCATCGTCGAGATCGGGCAGCTCGTCGAGGAGGCTCTTGAGCGCGACTCGCACGGAGTCCTCGACGAAGCGCGGCTGGAGATGCGCGTGCTCGACGACGAACAGCTCGTCCGGCCGCTTCAGCAGCTCGTAGATCGGCGAGCTCATCGACGCCTCGACGAGCTCGACCAGCCGCTCCGCGTTGACGCGCCGCGATGTGCCGACGAGGAGCGTGCCCTGGCCGCGCTGGTTGTGGGTTGCGATTGGAACGAGCTGGAGGATGCGCTCGACGTCGTCCTCGTCAAAGCCCGCTTCGAGCAGGCGCCCGGACGCCTTGTCACGGACGAGCCCTTGCGCGCATGGGCAGGCGTTGATGCCGATCGCCTCGACGCCGACGATGCGGCGCACGTTTGTGCGCGACGCGGCGGCGATGCCGATCAGGGTCACCATCTCCTGCGTCGAGAGCCCGGTCACCGGCGTCGTGCGCTCGTAGGGGTAGCGCGCACGGATCTGCACCTCGGCGACGACGGCGTGCTGCCGCTCGACGATCCGCGTCGCGACGTGCTCCGCGAGGTCCTCGATCAGGAACGCATCGTCGGCGACGACGCCTTCGATCGCCTCCTCGAAGAGCTCCGGGAAGCGCGACATGTGCACGCCCTTCTGCGACGGATCGAGATCGACGGTGCAGTCGATTGTCGCCGCGATCAGCTTCTCCTGGGCGCCACGGCCGATGCGCACCGCCTTCTGCACGCCCGTGACGCCGGCACGCGACAGGCCGATCGGCACCTCGGGCGCGGAAGCCTGGAGGTCGACCGACACCTGCCGCGTCGTTTCCGCCACCCCGATACTGTGCCTTAAAGTCCGTGTCTGCCGATTCTTCTTTTGCCAGGCTCGTCTCGCTGGCGTGCCATGACGTGCGAACTCCGCTCGCCACGGTTCACGGCTTCGTGAAGACCCTCGAGCGCACGATGGAGCTCGAGCCGCCGACCGACCGGTACATGGAGATCATCGGCGAGGCTTCGGTGCAGATGGCCGAGCTCCTCGACGAGCTCTCGCTTGCCGCGCGGATCGAGTCGGGCCGCTACGAGCCGATGCTTCGCGAGGTGGACACGCTCGAGCTCGCGGAGGGTGCGCGCGAGCGGCTCGGCGAGGACCGCGTGACGGTCTCAGGGGCGGGCGCGGTCGTGTCGACGGATGCAGAGGCCGTCGGTCGCGGCGTCTCGGCGCTCGTCCAATCGGTGCTTCGCCACGGCGGTCTCGAGGAAGCGGGCATCGTCGTCCGCGGCACCGAGATCGACATCACACCCGTCACGCCTGCATCGGCGCAGGTCGTCCTCGGCGAAGACCTGCGCGATCTCGGTGCGGCCGTCGCCGTGCGGCTCGTGGCCGCGCTCGGCGGCACGGTCTCGCTCGAGGGCGAGACGCTGACGATCCGGCTTTCTTAGCCGGTCGCCGACGCGGACTCGGCGGGCTCGTGACAGCTGCGGCAGCGCGCCTCGTACGAGTCGAGCGCGCCGACGACGATCGTCGCGCCGTCTGCAGGCGCCGGATAGCCGTTCACGAGCCGCTGCGTCATCGTCGCCGGGCCGCCGCAGCGGTGGCAGACCGCCTGCAGCTTGTCGACGAGCTCCGCGCGACACAGGAGCTCCGGCATCGAGCCGAACGGCAGGCCGCGGAAGTCCTGGTCGAGGCCTGACGCGACGACGCGGCTGCCGCGCTCGACGAGAACGTCGATCGTGAGCACGATCTCCGGCGGGAAGAACTGCACCTCGTCGATCCCGATCACGTCGTAGCCGTCGGTGAGCCCGGGGATCTCCTCGGGGCGAGCGACCGCGACGGCGCGCATCTTCGCGCCCGCGTGGCTGACGACGTGGCCGATGTCGTAGCGGTCGTCGATGCGCGGCTTCACGATCAGCGCGCGCTGGCCCGCGATCTCCGCGCGGCGCAGCCGGCGGATGAGCTCTTCGCTCTTGCCGCTGAACATGGGGCCGCAGACGACCTCCAGCCAGCCACCGCGCTCGGGGTGCAACCGGATCACGGACGGCAGGTTATTCGGGCCGCTGGACGGACTCGAATGCCCAGCGTGAAAGGAGCCGCAGGCTGACGATTCCGAGCGGCCGCCCGTCCTTCACCACGGGCAGGTGGCGGAAGTTCCGCGAGAACATGATCTGGGCCGCGTCCTCGATCAGCGTCTCCGGCTCGATCGTGACCGGATCCGGGGTCATCCACTGCCGGCAGCGGGCCTCGGCGGCCCGGGCCCGAGCCGCGACGGCCCGCGTGGGGTCGCGCTCCGTGACGATCCCGACGATCCGCACCATGTCCTCGACGACGACGACGGCGCCGACGTTCGCGGCGTTCATCTTCTCGGCGGCCTCGCCGATCGTGTCGGACGGCTCGACGGTGAGCACGTCCTTGACCATCAGGTCTTCGACTGTCTTCGCCACGGGTCGAGCCTATCGCTAGCGAAGGAGGCGCGACAGCCGCCGGTCCTTCAGGACGCGGCCGCCGGTCTGGCAGTCGGGGCAGTAGAAGATCGTGTGCTCCTCGAAGTCGACCTGCGCGAGGGGCATGCCGCAGACGTGGCACGGCTCGCCGAGGCGGCGGTGCACGCGGTAGGTCTTCGCGTCGTCGGCGCCGCGCTCGCGCAGCTCGAGGCCGCGCGCGAGCTCGTCGTTGATCGCCGCAGCGAGCCGCGCGACCTCGTCGTCGGACAGGTCGGTCGAGAGGGCGTAGGGCGAGAGCTTCGCGGTGTGGAGGATCTCGTTCGCCCAGGCGCGGCCGATGCCGGCGATCGCGCGCTGGTCGCGGAGGAGCGCGTGCAGGCGGCGCGACTCCTTGCGGAGGATCTCGCCGAGCGTGTCCGTGTCGAGGCCGAGTGCCTCCGGGCCGAGGTGGTCGAGCTCCGCGGCTGCACCCTCCGGCGTGAGGAGCCAGACGCCGGCGCGCTTCTTCTTCGCGTTCTCGGTGAGGACGAGCTTCGAGCCGCCGGCGAACTCGAGCTTGAAGGCGGGCGTCTTGGGGCCGGCCTCGCTGGACGCGAGCGACTTGAGCCGGCCGGCGGTCATCAGGTGGATGAGCAGGACGAGCTCGCCGTCGGCCGTCGGGAAGAGCAGTCGCTTGCCGCGGCGCTCTGCGCCGCGAAACTGCCGCCCTTCGAGCGCCGCGAGCGGCGGGTCGAATGTCTTCAGCGTGGCGATGTGCGCCGGGCCGGCCTTGGCGATCGGAAACGCCGACACCGGGTCAGACAACTGTCGGCGCCACGCCTCCATCTCCGGCAATTCCGGCATCGACGGACACGCTACCGATCGTGCGGATCGGCTTCAGCAGGAGAAAGGCCGAGGCGGCGGTCGAGATGCCGCAGCCGACGAAGAGCGTCGTGCGCAGCCCGATCGCGGAGGCGAGCACGCCGCCGATCAGGCTGCCGAGCGGGATCACGCCCCAGACGAGCCACCGCCGTGACGCGTTCATCCGGCCCAGGAGATGCTCCGGGACGAGCGTCTGGTAGAGGCTGATCCCCGGAATGTTGAAGAGGACGATCCCGAACGAGGTCAACGCTCCCGATGCGACGAGGAACAGGAGCGCGAGATCGTGTGGCGCGAGCGGCCAGAGAAAGAGCGGCGCGCCGCCGATCGCTCCGCCGAGTGCAAGTGTCGGCCCGGTGCCGATCAGCTCGGTTACGCGGCGCGCAACGACGGCGCCGACGAGCCAGCCGACGTTCCCGAGCATGAAGACGAGACCGAGCGCGGCGGGGGAGAGGTCGAGCCGCCGGATTGCGTAGACGAGGAAGAGCGGTCCGGTCATCCCCGTGCCGAAGTTGAACACCGCGACGTAGGCCGCCATCGAGCGCCAGCGCGGGTCGCCGAGGAGATAGCGGAGGCCCTGGACGATCTCGCGGCGCATGCTCCGGTCAGGCGCTCGCTCGCGCGCGGGTTCACGTGCGCGAATGCGTCCGACGAGCAGCGCCGACCACACGAAGCTGACCGCATCGACCGCGACCGCGTACGGCGCTGTGATCGCGCCGACGAGCAGTCCCGCGAGGCCCGGACCGGCGATCTGCGCGCCGGAACGGCTCAGCTCGAGCTTCGAGTTTCCCTCCACGAGCTGCTCGCGGGCGACGAGCGACGGCAGGTACGACTGGTACGCGACGTCGAAGAAGACGGTGAGCGTCCCTGTTGCGAAGCCGACGGCGTAGAGCTGCCAGATCGTCACGTGCCCGATCACTGCAGCGAGCGGGATCGAGCCGAGCGCGAGCGCGCGGCCTGCGTCGGCGGCAATGAGGATCGGCCGCCGCGCGAGTCGGTCGACCCACACGCCGGCAGGGAGCGCGAAGAGGAGGAACGGCAGCATCTCGATCGTGCCGAGCAGCGCCACGCGGAACGCTGACGCGTGCAGTGCGATCACGGCGACGAGCGGTAGCGCGAGCTGCGAGACCTGCGACCCGAGCTGGCTGATCGACTGCGCGCCCCAGAGGCGGACGAAGTCGCGGTCGCGGACGAGGCTCGTCATGCCGGTGAGCGGAGGCTAGGTCGCTTCGGCACCGAGCGGTGCGGTCGTCGGCTCGAGGAGACCGCCGGCCGCGTCGGCCTCGGCAGGCGTCGGCGGCGTGACGGGCTCGGGCATCTCCCGGATCGAGCGGACGGAGGAGAGGAGCACCGGCAGGAAGGTGAAGAGGCCGCCGATCGCTCCGACCCAGAGCGCGGCGCGCAGGCTGTACGCGGTCGCGATCGCGCCGCCTGCGAGCGCGCCGAGCGGGATCGTGCCCCAGACGATCCAGCGCATCGTCGCGTTCATCCGGCCCTGGATGCGCTCGGGCGTGATCGCCTGGCGGAGACTCACCTGCGTGATGTTGTACGCCATGCCGCCGACTCCGAACGCGAGTGTGCCGACGAGGAGGACCGGAATCGGGAAGCTCTTCGGCGCGAGCGGGAAGGCGAGGCCGCCGAGCGAGAAGAGGACGGCCGGCATCCAGATCGCGTTGCCGACGCCGACCGCCTTCTGGAAGCGCGTCGTCACGAGGGCGCCGACGATCGACCCGACACCGAAGCCGGCGAAGATGACGCCCGCCCAGAAGGACGAGATATGCAGGGTGCGCACCATGTAGAGGAGGCCGATCGAGAACGCGACCTGGCCGAAGAAGTTCGAGCTGCCCGTGCACATCGCGATCCACTTGAGGTGCGGGTGGCGGACGACGTACGCGACGCCTTCCTTCAACTCGGGCAGCATCTTCGGCTTCGGGGCTCCCGCTTTGCGCTCGGGCAGTGTCTCCTGCGCGCGGATCGGGATCATGAAGAGCGTGGAGATGACGAAGCTCGCGGCGTCGAGCGCGACGGCGTACGGCGCGGTCAGCACGCCGATGAGGACACCGGCGAGGCCGGGGCCGCCGATCTGCGCCGCGGACACCGTCGTCTGCAGCTTCGAGTTGCCTTCGACGAGTTGTTTCCGGTCGACGAGCGACGGCAGGTACGACTGGTACGCGACGTCGAAGAAGACCGTGCAGATGCCGATCACGAACTGCAGCACCATGAGCTGCCAGATGTCGAGGATCCCGAGCGCCCACGCGATCGGGATGTAGGCGAGGAGGACGGCACGGGCGGCGTCGCCCGCGATCAGGATCGGGCGGCGGCGCAGCCGGTCGACCCAGACGCCGGCGGGGAGCGCGAAGAGCATGAACGGCAGGAACGCGAGCACGCCGAGCACGGAGAACTCGAACGGCGTCGCGTGCAGGCCGACCGCGGCGAGCCAGGGGATCGCGAGGCCCGAGACCTGCGAGCCGAACTCGCTGATACTGGCCGGTCCAGAGCTTGAGGAAGTCGCTGTGACTCCAGAGCCCGCCGGTCGGGCGGCGCAGCTTACGCATCGGGTGCCCTCCTGAAGAGTGCGAGAGCGGTGCCGTACGGGTCGCCCTCGGGGTTGTCGGCTGCGAGGACCTCGCGTTGCAGCTTCTCGAGCTTGCGCACGAAGCGCGTTGCGTCCGCGGGGGTGAGGCGTGCTCGCAGAACGGCAAAGGACGTCCGGTCGTCGTCGACCGAGAGAAGCATCTCCTCGGCCGCGGTACGGAGGGAAGCCGCAGCGACATCCCGGACGCCCCCGCCGTCTGCATCGTCGGAGCTCTTGAAGAGGAAGAGGCGCGCGGTGCGGCCGTAGTAGCGCTCGGTGAGCGCGCGCACCTTCCGTGTCCGGACGACGCGGATCAGCCCGGCCTTCTCGAGCACCTTCACGTGGTGGCCGACCGTTCCCTTCGGCAGGCCGAGCTTGTCGGCGAGCTCCGTCGTCGACGCCGCCCGCTCGCGCAGCATCACGACGATCTTCGCGCGGAGGTCGTCCCCGAGCGCCCGCAGCTGCTCGGGCTCGCGCACGACGAGCACGTCGACCGCGTCGTAGTCCGGCTGCGGCAGCTGAATCTGCTCGTTCCCTGCCGGAGAAACCTCAACGGCCGGCGAAGCGTCCGCCGCGAGCAATCTCTCCGACCGAGCGGAACGGGCCACTAATCCGGAATGTACGACTTTTCCCGCCCGTTCGCAAGAGCCCGGTCCGGACGTAGCTCGCCGGGACATAGGCTCCGCGGCCGTGGAAGCAATCGTCATCGAGGTGCGCCGCAGCGGGCTCGTCGAGGCGCGGCATCGGGTTCATGCTGTGGCGGTCCAGGGCGGTGCGGTCGTCGCCGAGGCGGGCGAGGCGGGGCTGACGTGCTTCATGCGGTCGTCGTCGAAGCCGATTCAGGCGCTACCGCTTGCGCGGGCGCGGGACGACCTCGACGCGCGCGACCTCGCGATCGCGTGTGCGTCCCACCGCGCGACCGACGACCAGCTCGCTGCCGTGCGCGCGCTGCTCGCGAAGGCGCCCGCCACCGTCGACGACCTCGAGACCGGGCTGCAAGCAGGTCGCCCGCCCGACAAGCTCTTCCACAACTGCTCCGGCAAGCACGCCGGCATGCTCGCGCTCTGCCGCGCGAACGGCTGGCCGCTCGAGGGCTACCGCCTGCCCGACCATCCCGTGCAGCAAGCCTGCCGGGACGCGCACGCGGAGGCCGCCGGCGCCGACGCGGCCGAGCTCGCAACTGCCACCGACGGCTGCGGTGTCGTCACCTTCGCGCTCCCCCTCGAGCGGATGGCACATGCGTTCGCCCGCTTGGAGCAGCTGCCGGGAGCGACCCGCGTCGCCGATGCGATGCGCACGCACCCGGAGCTCGTCGGCGCCCCCGACGGCGTCGACTTCGAGCTGATGCGTTCCACACCCGGCTGGTTCGCGAAAGGCGGCGCTGAAGGCCTGCTCTGCGCCGCCTCCGCGGACGGGCTCGGCATCGCATTGAAGAGCGAGGACGGCTCGAGCCGCCCGCTCGGCCCGGCGCTCGCCGCCTTCCTCGCACCGTTCGGCGTCGTCCTGCCCGGCCTCGCGACTGTGCCGGTCGAGTCGAGCCGCGGCGACCGGGTCGGCGAGGTCGTGGCGGCGACTTCGTGACTCCTACGCATTTCTTTACGAACCTGTAACGCCGGTCTATGCTCCGGGCCTGCTTGGAGGGTGAGGCCGGCGGTGCTGTCGACCGTGCCTTTGCGTGTCAGGGTTCGTCGTCTCTGTCGTCGTCCAGGACAAGTCGGAGGTCGGAGTGCCAGAGCTGCTCACCGTCGAGATCGCTCCGCCCGAAGTCGAAGAGCTCCAGAAGCTCGTCGCGGACGGAACGGAGAAAGGCTTCCTCACCTACGACGAGATCGTCACCGGGCTCGAGGAAGTGGAGCTGACGAAGGAGCAGGTCGAAGACTTCTACACCTACCTGATCGACCACAACATCGAGCTGGTCGAAGGGGAGCAGCACAAGACACCGCCGCACGAACAGCCGCAGCCGGAGGAAGACAAGCTCCCGGCCGCGCCGAAGCTCGACTTGACCGTCGAGCCGAGCCTCGACAGCCTCCGCCTCTACCTGCGAGAGATCGGCAAGGTCCCGCTGCTCACAGCCGATCAGGAAGTCAGCCTCGCGAAGCGCATCGAGCGCGGCGACATGACGGCGAAGACGCAGATGACCGAGGCGAACCTCCGCCTCGTCGTCTCGATCGCGAAGGGCTACCTCGGTCGCGGCCTCAGTTTCCTCGACCTGATCCAGGAAGGCTCGCTCGGCCTGATCCGCGCGGTCGAGAAGTTCGACTACCGCAAGGGCTACAAGTTCTCGACGTACGCGACGTGGTGGATCCGCCAGGCGGTCACGCGCGCGATCGCCGACAAGGCGCGCACGATCCGCATCCCCGTGCACATGGTCGAGAAGCTGAACAAGGTCGTGCACATCGAGCGCCAGCTCGTGCAGCGTCTCGGCCGGGAGCCGAACGCCGACGAGATCGCGGACGAGCTCGAGATCACGCCGCAGGAGGTGCGCGAGATCCTCCGCATGGCGCAGCTCCCGGTCTCGCTCGAGAAGCCGATCGGCGAGGAGGAGGACTCGAGCCTCGGCGACTTCGTGCAGGACGACTCGGCCGAGTCGCCGTTCGATACCGCGCAGCTCTCACTCAGGCGCGAGGACATCGAGCTCGCGCTCCACGCGCTACCGCTCCGCGAGCGTCAGGTGATCGCACTCCGCTTCGGCCTGCATGGAGGCCCTCCGCAGACCCTCGAAGAGGTCGGGCGCGCATTCGGCGTCACCCGCGAGCGCATCCGCCAGATCGAGAACAACACCCTGAAGAAGCTCGAGCACCTGCCGGAGGCGCAGGCGCTCCGCGACGCCGTCAGCTAGACGCTACGCGTCGGGATCGCGCGACAGCGCGTCGTCGCCGCCGTGGGCGGCGGGAACGAACAACCGGCAATGGGGACACTTGAAGCCGCGGTAGCGCGCCGCCGCGCCTTCGATCACCTCGGCGGTGAACGGCTTGTGGCAGTGCGGGCACTCCACCTCGAACCCGGACTCCTGTCTCGCCTCGCTGCTCATCATCTCGAGGGTACCTATGCCCGTTCCGTCCGACGTTACTCGCAGAATCCCGTCTCGATGGACGAGAACGTGCTCCGTCGCAGCGCTGCCGAGTTCGTCGGCGCGTTCACGCTGATCTTCATCGGCGGCGGCGCCGGCATCGTCAGCGGTCAAGACATCGTCGCCGTTGCGCTCGCCAACGGCCTCGCGATCGGGATCATGGTGTCGAACCTCGGCCATATCTCCGGCGGCCACTTCAACCCGGCAATCACGCTCGGGTTCCTCGCGACGCGCCGCATCACCGCGCCGCTCGCCGCCGCGTACTGGGTCGCGCAGTTTGCAGGAGCGACGGTCGCGGCGCTCGGGCTGCGCTTCCTCCTCCACAAGCCGGCGTTCCTCGGCGCGGTGCCGAGCGTGCACGGCATCGACGCCGGCCGTGCGCTCGTCGTCGAGATGGTGCTCACGTTCTTCCTGGTCTGGGCCGTCTGGGCGACCGCAGTCGATCCCGGCGGCGCGTTCAAGGCGATCGCCGGCCTCGCGATCGGGCTCACGATCACGATGGACGTCTTCATGGGCGGCCCGCTGACCGGCGCCGCGATGAATCCGGCGCGCGCGTTCGGGCCGCAGCTCGTCGGCAACTTCTGGAGCGATGGCTGGATCTACTACCTCGGCCCGGTCGTCGGTGCGCTCGTCGCGGCCTTCGCCTACGAGTATCTGTATCTCCGCCCGCAACGCCCGTCGGTCGTCGGCACGCCGGAGTCCGGCGTCGCCGAGCCTCGCCCGGGCGACACCGCAATGTCCTAGATCAAGCGCCGCTCGGCCGCCCAGCGCGTCAGCTCGTGGCGCGATGAGAGCTGCAGCTTCCGCAGCACCGCCGACACGTGCGACTCGATCGTCCGCGAGGAGAGGTGAAGCCGCGCGGCGATCTCCTTGTAGCGGTAACCGCGCGCGATCAGCTGCAGCACCTCTCGCTCTCGCGCGGTGAGCTGGTCGAGCTCGGGGTCGGCGACGGGGTCGCCCGAGCGGAACGCGTCGAGCACGAACCCGGCGAGCCGCGGCGAGAAGACCGCATCGCCGTCGGCGGTCCGGTGCACGGCCTCCGTCAGCTCGTCGCCGGAAATCGCCTTCGTCACGTAGCCGCGCGCGCCCGCACGGATGACGCCGATCACGTCCTCCGCCGCATCCGACACGGAGAGCGCGAGGAACTTCACGCCCGGCCGCTCCGGCGCGACCTGCATGATCACGGCCTGGCCGCCGCCGTCGGGCAGGTGCACGTCAAGCAGGACGACGTCGGGATCGAGCTCCTTGATCAGCGGCACGGCCTCGAGCACGGAGCCCGCCTCGCCGACGACCTCGACGGACGCGCCGAGCCCGGCGCGCACGCCGGCGCGGAAGAGGTCGTGGTCGTCGACGAGCACGACGCGACGGAGAGGACGGCTCATGAGAGCTCCAGCTCCACTTCGGTGCCCTCGCCGGGTGCCGACACGATCCTTGCGGTTCCGCCCACGCGCTCCATCCTGCCGCGGATCGACTCGGCGACGCCGCGGCGATCGGCTGCAACGGCGCCTGGATCGAAGCCGACACCGCGATCGCGCACGTAGAGCGAGACGCCGTCGCCGTCTGCATCCAGGAACACCGACACCTCGTCGACGCCTGCGTGCCGCGCAGCGTTCGCCATCGCTTCGCGGGCCGCGAGCACGAGTGTCTGCAACCGCTCGTCGAGCGGCGCGTCGCCCGTGCGCACGACGTCCACACGAACGCCGTGCAGCTCTTCGATCTCGGCGGCCGCCGCTTCCACCGCGCCGGCGAGCGTGCCGCCGACCGTGGGCTCGCGGTCGGGATAGAGCCACGCGCGGAGCTCCCGCTCCTGGCGCCGCGCGAGCTTCCGTGCGTCGGCCGGCTCCTTCTGGATGAGCGTCAGCGTCTGGAGAACGGAGTCGTGAACACGCGCGGCGAGCTCGGCGCGTTCCTGCTCGCGCACGCGCGCCGCCCGCTCCTCGTCGCGCTCGCGAGCAAGTCGCCACGCCCAGGGCACAACGACGAGCAGGAGCGCGACTGCGACTGCGCCGGGCGCGAGCAGCGTCGAGGAGCGTCCCGACGTGTTGCGGCCGACGAAGAGAGCGACTCCCGCGATGATCAGCACGACCGCTGAGATGCGAGCCCAACGCGCGCCGAGCCCGAAGGTCGCCGCACCGGTGCCGATCACGAAGCCGGCCGCGACGAGCGCGAGCGGCCAGACGAGCGAGTCCGAGAGCCCGACGCCGCGCAGCGTCAGGATGGCCGACCAGACGAGCATCACCGTGCCGGAGATCCGCCGGCTGCGCGGCGGCGCGGGGCAGCCCGGCGCCGGCAGCAGAGCCCAGGCGCCGAGATACGCGAGGATCCCCGCGCCGCTCGCGAACGCGAGAAACGCGAAGGTCAGCCGCACGAGCGTCGCATCGACGGCCAGCGACTCCGCGATGCCGGCCGCGACGCCTGCGACGACGCGGTCGCGCTCCACGCGAGCAATGGGCGCGTGGAACGCGACCGGCAATCTGAGTGCGCGGACGCTCACCCGCGGACGACCGTCACCCTGCCGAAGCCGACACGCGCGTCGAGCACGAGCACGCGGCCGGGCTCGCTGCCCGAGTCGTGGACGCGCGAGTGCACGGACGTGCCGTCGTCGACGTGCCCGAAGATCACGACCTGGCCGCCGCTCGCCCGGCCGTCGACGTCGACGGCGACACCGGCCGGAAGGTGCACCGTCAGGTCGCCGATGCCGAGCGTCGCCTTCACGTGCGTCTCGCCGGCAGCCAGTGGGACGTCGGCGAGGTTCACGTTGAAGTCGCCGATCCCGAGCGTGTACTTCGAGTCGAGCGCGGCGATCGACGCAGGATGCTCGACGCGGTCGCCGATCCCGGCGAAGAGCGGCACCCGCACGGCGACGGTCAGCGCGAGCGCAGCCAGCACGATCACGGCAATGCCGATCACGCCGCCGACCGAGCGGCCGGCCACGGCGCCCGCGGCGACGATCGCACCGAGTGCGATCACCATGCCGCCGAGCACGAACCGCCAATCGACGTTCCAGACGCCGCCGACGTCGAGCAGCGCGAGCACGCCGGAGGCGACGAGCAGTGCGCCGGCCGCGAGCGGGAAGAGGCTCGCGCTGCGGATCGCCGGCTGCGGCTCGGCGCCGGCCGGCGCGTCGCCTCCAGCGGTGGCTGCAGCGCGCCCGCCGACCTGCCACCACACGAGCGCGGCACCCGCGAGCGCCGCGGCGAGCCACACGTTGCCCGGGTCGGGCCAGAAGCTCGCCTCGCCGAGGGCGAGGATGCCGACGAACGCGAGCAGGGCGAGCCCGACGGCGCGGCCCGGCCGGTGCCGCTCGCGCTTCAGCGCGACCGCCGCGATCGAGTCCTGCTCGCCCTCCTCGGGGATGACGAGCCACGCGGCGATGTAGAGGAGGATCCCCGTGCCGCCGGCGAGCGAGAGCGCGACGAAGGCGATCCGGTAGATCGCGGGGTTGAGGTCGAAATAGGCACCGAGCCCGGCGGCGACGCCGCCGAGCCAGCGCCCGTCGCGCGGGCGGGTCAGGCGACGCGCCTCGCGGATGGTCTCGGTGGTTTCCATTGATGTTCGTCTCCCTTGTCGTCGAAGTGTCGACCACAGGGTCGCTCCGCGAGGGGTGCCGCCGCTATCCGGGAAGCCCCGGGACGATCCCTGAGCGGCTACGGAAGGAATGCGACGTACGTCTCGGCGGTCTTGCGCTCCCGCGGCGCCGGCTCGCGCTCCGGCGGGCCGAAATGGAGCAGGGCGAGCACGCGCTCGCCGCCGATGACGCCGACCGCCTCGCGGCCGCGCGCCGTCCGGAGAACGGCAGGCGAGCGCCAGTACGACGCGAGTCCCCGCTCGGTCGCCGCGAGGAGGACGAGCATGATCGCGGCGGCGGTCGCGCACACGTCCTCCTCGTCCTGCACGATCTCGCCGGAGAGCACGGCGGAGGCGACGACGAGCGTCGGCGCGCGGTCGAGCTTCACGGCCTCGGCCGGCCCGGCGCACTCCTTCAGGCGCGCAAGCGCCTCCGGCCCGAGGACGCGGAACCGCCACGGCTGCGTCAGATGGTGATTCGGCGCGAGCCGCGCGACGTCGAGCAACTCGAGCACCGTCTCGCGCTGCACGGGCTCACGCCCGAAGGTCTTGTGCGTCCGGCGCGCGAGCGCCAGCTCGACGAGGCTCACGCGAGGCGCGCGGAGACGTGGACCTCCGCGCCTGCGCGCACGAGGAGCTGCGAGAACGGGCACCCCTTGTCGGCCTTCTCGACCGCAGCCTGGAGCGCGTCGTCGTCGAGACCGTCGACGGCGACCGTCGCCTCGACGTGGGACGCGACGATCTGGTGGCCCTGGCCCTCGACCTCGTCCATCACGATCGTGACGCCGACGTCGAGCGTTCCGGGTGGCGTCCCCGCCTGCGTGAGCTCGCTCGCGAGCGACATCGTGATGCAGCCGCCGTGCGCAGCCGCGAGCAGCTCCTCGGGGCTCGTCTTTCCTTCGGCCTTGCCGATTCGCGTCGGCAGTGAGAACTCGAGGCCGCTGAACGCGCCCGTGCCCGCAGTCAGCGAGCCCTTGCCTCGCGCGACGTTGCCTTCCCAGGTGACCTGCGCGGTGCGCTCGATCCTCGGCATCAGTACTGCGCCTTCGTTCCATCCGGGTAGTACGCCTCGGCGGGCGAGCCTGCCGGCCGGAAGACGCCTACCACGTACATCTCGCCGGGGCCTGTGTTCTCGAGGCAGTGCACGAGGCGGGCCGGGAGGTGAATGGCCGTCCCAGCGTGCAGCGGCTCCGTCTCGCCGCCGATGTGCGCGGCTCCGTTTCCCTGGAGCACGTACACGACCTCGTCGTACTCGTGGAAGTGATCCGGCGCGCGCACGACCGGGATGTAGCCGACGAACTGCGTTACCGAGGCGCAACCGCGGTCGGGCGTCGCGAGCAGCCGGAAGTGACGACCTGCCGTCGCGTCGCCTTCCTCGCCGTCTTCGGCCGCGACGACCGCATGGGTGGCGCCGTTTGCAGGCAGCGGCTCGCGGACGAGCACCGAGAGCAGCTCGAGGCTCTCGGCCTCGTCGATCTCGAGCGTGGTCCCGCGCGCGAGCCAGACGGCGCTTCCCGTCGTGAGCTCGCTGCGTTCGCCGTCGATCGTCGCGACGCCCTTGCCGGAGACGACGTAGAGCACCTCGTCCTCGGCCTCGTTCGAGCGCGCCTCCGCAATGCCGTCGACGTGCAGCAGGCGTTGCTCGAACTCCGCGCAGCCTCGTTCGGCGCCGAAGAGCGTCGATTCTCCCGGTTGCAGGACCCAGCGCATCCGGCCCAAATTACCCGTTGCCGGTGCCGAAAGAGGTTAGAGTCGGCATCCGGACAGGATCCGGGCGACATCACAAGGAGGAATCACTCGATGGTCACGAGGGTTGGTTTGGTAGCACTCGTTGGAGCACTGGCGGTCGTTGCCGCCGGTTGCGGTTCCAGCTCCAAGAGCGGGACGACAACTGCCGCGTCGGGCGGTGGCGCCTGCTCGAGCACGGTTTCGCTCGGAATGCTTGCGCCGATCACCGGCCCTGCGGGCTCGATCGGCAGCGATCAGCTGCACTGGGCGCAGTTCTTCATCTCGAACTGGAATGCCGACAGCGCAAATTCGCCGAAGCTGAAGCTCGTGCAGGGTGACACGCAGCTCGACCCGGCGAAGGCTTCGACCGTTGCGCAGTCGTTCGCCTCGAACAAGGCGATCGTCGGCATCCTCGGCCCGGCGGGCAGCGACGAGGTTGAGGTGACGACGCCGATCTTCGTCAAGGCCGGCCTCGCCACGGTGTCCGGCTCGGCCACGCGCGTCTCGCTCACGGCCGGCAAGTGGAAGGGCTTCTTCTTCCGCGTCGTGCCGAACGACGGGGTGCAAGGCCCGACCGACGCCGACTACATGACCTCGACGCTCAAGGTCGCCTCCGGCGACACGGTCATGGTCGTGGACGACCAGGAGTCGTACTCGACCGGCCTCGCCGACATCGTCGGCAAGGAGCTGAAGGGCAAGGGCGTCACGGTCGACCGCGAGTCGATCAGCCAGAAGTCGACCGACTTCGCGTCGCTGATCGCGAAGGTCTCCGCGAGCACGAAGGTCGTCTTCCTGCCGTTCCAGCTGGCGTCGCAGGCACAGCTCTTCGCGCAGCAGCTCAAGGCGCAAGGCAAGACGGCGATCGTGTTCGGCAGCGACGGCACCTTCGACTCGTCGAAGTTCAGCGCGAACGGGAGCTACATCTCCTTCTTCGCTCCGGACGTGACAACGCTCGCCGCGGCCAAAGACACGGTTACGGCGTTCAACAAGCAGTTCCCGGGCGGCACGAGCCCGTTCGGCGCACCGAACTACGTGCTCGCCCAGGCGTACGCCGAGGCGATCTCATCGGTGTGCAAGGACGGCAACGAGCCGACCCGCGACAACGTGCGTGCGGCACTGGCTAAGGTCGACCTGAGCGACACGCTGCTCGGGACGCCCATCTCCTTCACCGCGAACGGTGACGTCGCAGGCGCGAAGTTCCACATCTTCAAGATCGAAAACGGCAAGTACGTCACGCTCCAGTAGCTAGCTCCACGGGGAGGCGCGGCCGCCGGCCGCGCCTCCCACGTGCAGCGCGTCGCGGATGAACTGGAACCTCTTCGTCACCGAGCTGGTCGCGGGCATCACCCACGGCAGCGTGTACGCGCTCATCGCCCTCGGGTTCTCGATGGTCTACGGGATCCTGAAGCTGCTGAACTTCGCGCACGGCGACATCTACATGATCGGCTCGTTCATCGGCTACGGGTTGATCACGGTGTTCGGCGGCGCGACTCATCTCCACATCAACGTCGTCCTGCTGTTGACGCTGATGTTTCTGTGCGCGATGCTCGGCGGCGGCCTCGTCGGCGTCATGGTCGAGCGCTTTGCGTACCGGCGGTTGCGGAACGCGCCACGCATCGCGCCGCTCATCACCGCGCTCGGCGTCTCGTTCTTTCTCGAGAACGGCGCGCAACTCGTGCTCGGTGCGCAGTTCCAGAGCTATGACTCGTTCAGCTGGTCGAACACCCCGATCGCGTCGCGGCACTTCACGCTGCCGGCCCACGCGAATGTGAGCTATGCCCAGGTGATCGTCGTCGTCGGGGCGATCGTGCTGATGATCGTGCTGACGCTCTTCGTCCAGCGCACGCAGACGGGGAAGGCGATGCGGGCAACCGCGTTCGATCGCGAGGCTGCGGCGATGATGGGGATCGACGTCGACCGCGTCATCGTCGTGGCGTTCTTCATCGGCTCGGCGCTCGCGGGCGCAGCGGGCGTCTTCAACGGCCTCGCCTACCAGCAGGTCTGGCCGTACATGGGCTTCCAGGCCGGCCTCTTCGCGTTCACCGCCGCCGTCGTCGGCGGCATCGGCAATCTCCCGGGTGCGGTCCTCGGCGGTCTGCTCATCGGTCTCGCCGAGTCGTTCGCGACGGGGTACCTCTCGTCGACGTTCCAGCAGGCGATCGTCTTCGCGCTCCTGATCGCCGTCATGCTCGTCCGCCCGAGCGGGCTCCTCGGTCGCGCGGCGGTGCAAAAGGTCTGATGGACGGCGGCAAGGACATCGATCCCGTGCCGGCGCGCCCCGACGAGGCGCAAGGCGCGTCGCGCATCGGCGTCGACGACTGGGTCGCGTCGCACGAGGGGCGGCGCGAGCGCGGCGAAGGAGTTCTCGGCGAGGTTCGGGCCGAGCTCGAGCGCGTGCCGCGGCCGGCGTTCTACGCGGGCTTCGGCATTGCGGCGGCGCTCCTGCCGTTCTTCACCTCGAACGACTACATCATCCGCGTCGGGTTCGACACGTTGATCTACATGCTGCTCGCGCTCGGGCTGAACATCGTCGTCGGCTACGCCGGGCTCCTCGACCTCGGCTACGTCGCCTTCTACGGCTTCGGCGCGTATGGGTACGCGATGCTCGCGTCGCCGAAGTTCGGGCTGCACTGGGACACGCTCGCGATCATCCCGGTGGTCGTCGTCGCGACGGCGATCCTCGGCTTCCTCGTCGCGCTGCCGTCACGGCGCCTGCTCGGCGACTACCTCGCGATCGTGACGCTCTTCTTCGGACAGCTCTTCGTCACCGTCTACCAGAACGGCAACCGCATCTCGTTCCTCGGGCTGACGCGCAGCTACGACCTCACCGGCGGCCCGAACGGCATTCCGGACGTCGACAACTTCAACCTCGGCGGCCTGCACGTCGGCTCCGTGCGGGGCTACTACTACGTCGCGCTCCTTGTCTTCCTGCTCGTGCTGACGTGCGTCTATCTCGTCGACCTGTCGCGCACCGGGCGTGCCTGGAAGTCGCTGCGCGAGGATCCTCTTGCCGCCGAGCTGATGGGCATTCCGGTCAAGCGGCTGAAGCTCATCGCCTTCGCGTGCGGCGCCGGGATTGCGGGGCTCACCGGCACGCTCTTCGCCGGGCTCAACACGGCGGTCTTCTCCGCGAACTTCGACGTTGCGACGCTGATCATCGTCTACGCGATCCTCATCCTCGGCGGGGCCGGCAGTCTCGGCGGGATCATTCTCGGCGCACTCGTCGTCAACGTCTCGCTCGAGGTGCTGCGCACGCCGGGGCACGCGACGTGGATCTTCTACGTCGTCCTCGCGGCGACGCTCATCGCGAAGGTCAGGCCCTGGGAGCGGCTCGCCGTGCTGATGGCCGGCACGATCGGGCTTGGCTACGCCGCCCACGCGATCGTCTCGTCGGTGTGGCCGCGTGGCGTCGAAGGGTCGGCCTCGGTCGGCGGCTGGTTCGGCGACGGGCTGAACGGCTGGGAGCTCCATCCGTCGAATCCGCGTTTCATCGGCAACCTCGCCTTCGTCGCACTCGTCTTCGCGGTGCTGCTGCTGACGCTGATCGACGGCTGGAAGCGGCTCGCCGCGCTGATTCCGACGCTCTATCTCGCATCGTTCGTGTGGGAGAACCGGCTCGTCGTCGAGCCGAGCATCACGCGGCTGATCCTGATCGGCGTGATCCTGATCGTGCTCATGAACGCCCGCCCGCAAGGGCTGCTGGGCACGTCGCGCGTGGAGATCGTCTGATGACGCGAATGCTCGAGCTGGACGAGGTGTCGAAGAGCTTCGGCGGCCTGCAGTGCATCGAGCGGCTCGACATCCACGTCGACGAGGGCGAGATCGTGAGCGTGATCGGCCCGAACGGCGCCGGCAAGACGACGCTCTTCAATCTCGTCACCGGCGTCTATCAGCCGGACGCGGGCGACATCCGCTTCGAAGGGCAGTCGATCCTCGGCCTCGAGCCGCACGAGATCACCGCGCGCGGGATCGCGCGCACATTCCAGACGCTTCGGCTCTTCTTGAACATGACCGTCAAGGAGAACGTGATGGCGGCCGCGTGGTCGCACACGAAGGCCGGTATCCTCCGTTCGATCCTTCGCACGCCGGGGATGCGGCGCGAGGAGCAGGAGATCGAGCGGCTCGCGGAGGAGCGGCTCGCGTTCTTTGGCGACCGGCTGATGGGCTACCGCTGGAACCAGCCTGCGTACTCGCTGTCGTACGCGAACCGGCGACGGCTCGAGATCGCGCGCGCCACGGCCACGAACGCGCGGCTGCTGCTGCTCGACGAGCCCGCGGCCGGCATGAACCCGGTCGAGACCCACGAGATCACCGAGCTGATCGGCGAGCTGCGCGAGAAGGGCGGCTACACGATCCTCGTGATCGAGCACGACATGCATGTCGTCGAGGGGATCTCCGATCGCGTGATCGCGCTCGACCACGGCATCAAGATCTCCGAGGGCACCTTCGATCACGTCGCGACCGACCCGCGCGTCGTCGAGGCGTATCTCGGCGCCAGCGCGACGAAGACGAAATGAACGAGACGGCGCCGCTCCTGACGCTCGACGCCGTGGACACGTACTACGGCCCGATCCACATCCTGCAGGGGCTGACGCTTCAGGTGCGGGCGGGGGAGCTCGTGTGCCTGCTCGGCGGCAACGCGTCGGGGAAGTCGACGACGCTGAAGACGATCCTCGGGATCGTGCAGCCGCGCCGCGGCACGGTGCAGTTCGCGGGCGAGGACGTGACGAAGCGGTCGACGAGTTACCGGATCCGCCAGGGGATGGCGATCGTCCCGGAGAACCGCCGCCTCTTCGCGCCGATGACCGTCCTCGAGAACCTGCAGATGGGCGCGTACCTCCACGGCGGCGGTGCCAAGGAGGACTTCGACCGCGTCTACGAGCTCTTCCCGCTCCTGTACGAGCGGCGCGCGCAGCTGGCGGGGACGCTCTCGGGCGGCGAGCAGCAGATGGTCGCGATGGGCCGGGCGCTGATGTCGAAGCCGAAGCTCCTGCTGTTGGACGAGCCGTCGATGGGCCTCGCGCCGATCCTCGTCGAGCGCTCGTTCGAGATCATCAAGCAGGTGCACGAGTCGGGCGTCGCCTTGCTCGTGGTCGAGCAGAACGCGAACGTCTCCCTCTCGATCGCCGACCGCGGCTACGTCCTCTCCACCGGCCGCATGGTGCTCGAGGGCAAAGCGGCGGAGCTGCGCGAGGACGAAGGCTTGCGGAAGGCGTACCTTGGCCGCTGACGGTTCGAACCTGGGGAGTGTCCCCCGTGGGGTCCGCCAATGGGGAAACCCCGGCGAGAAATGGCTTGGTTAAGCGGAGGCGTGGGGAAGTCGTGACGGTTTCGTTCCCCACGTGTGTCCCCGTTCGCGGTTCGGCACGGCCTGTCCTGACGTGTCTCGCGCGGGTAGCGTGTGCACCGTGAAAGAGCTCCTGCCCGACATCGACCGCTGGCGCGCGCGGGGCGAGAAGGTCGCCGTCGCGACCGTCGTCGCCACCCGCCGCTCGTCGCCGCGGCCCGTCGGCTCGAAGCTCGTCGTCAGCGAGAGCGGCGAGCTCGCCGGCTCCGTCTCCGGCGGGTGTGTCGAGAGCGACGTCGTGCTCGCCGCACAGGACGTGCTCCGTGGCGAGGGGCCCCGGCTCCTGACCTACGGCATCACCGACGACATGGCGCTCGAGATCGGCCTCCCCTGCGGCGGCGAGATCGACGTCTTCGTCGAGCCGCTCGAGTGACCTTGTTCGACCAGCTGCGCGGCGTCGTCGAGTCCGGCGGCCGGGCCGTCGTCCTCACCGTCATCGCCGGCGACGCGATCGGCGCGAAGCTGCTCGTCCTCGAGGACGGCACGACCGCCGGCGACGCCCCCACGGAGCTCGCCGCCCTGGCGCCGGACGCGATCCGCTCCGGCCGCGGCCACGTGATCGAGCACGGCGGCCTGACGCTCTTCGCCGACGTCTACGGCCCGCCGCCGCGCCTCCTCGTCTACGGCGCGATCGACACGGCAGAAGCACTCTGCCGCGCCGCGAAGCTGCTCGGCTGGACGACGATCGTCGCCGATGCCCGCGCGCGCTTCGCCACCCGCGAGCGCATCCCGAGCGCCGACGAGCTGCTCGTCTCCTGGCCCGACGAGGCGATCGCCACTGTCCAGCCCGACGTCGGCACCGCGATCATCGTGCTGACCCACGACGACAAGTTCGACCTGCCGCTGCTGAAAGCGGCGCTCGAGAGCGAGGCGTTCTACATCGGCGCGCTCGGCTCGCGCCGGAACCAGGAGCGCCGCCGGGGGCTGCTGCTCGAGGCGGGTGTGCCGGAAGCGGACCTCGAGCGCATCAACGGCCCGGCCGGCCTCGACATCGGTGCCGAGTCGCCCGCCGAGACCGCGCTCTCGATGCTCGCGGAGATGCTCGCCGTCCGCGTCGGTCGACCCGGCGGCCAGCTCCGACACGCGACAACCCGCATCCACGCGGAACCGCTCGCCGCGAAAAAATAAAATCCCACTTGCAACACCTTTCATGGGGTACGTAGGATCGCTCAGGTGCTGCTGCGGGAGGTCGAATACGCAAAGCCCGCGTCCGTCGGCGCGGCCCTGGCCATCCTCCGGGAGCACGAGGGAGCCCGCGCCCTCGCCGGCGGCCAGACCCTGATCAACGTGATGAAGGCGCGCGCGGCGTCGCCCGACATCCTCGTCGACCTGAACGGCCTCGACGACCTGAAGGGCATCGAGCTCGCCGGCGACGGCACGCTGACGATCGGCGCGATGGCGACGTACACCGACATCCTTGCGTCGGCGGAGGCGCGCGCCCGTCCGATTCTCGGCGAGGTCTGCGCGACCATCGCCGACGTGCAGGTACGAAACCGCGGCACGATCGGCGGCAACCTCTGCTCGAACGACCCGACAAACCACCTGCCGCCGCTCATGTGCGCCGTGGGCGCGCAGATGACGATCGCGTCCGAGAGTGGCGAGCGGACGGTGTCGTCGGAGGACTTCTTCCTCGGTGTCTACATGACCGCCGTTTCGCAAGGCGAGCTGCTCACGAAGATCACGATCCCCGCGGGCAAGCACGACGGCTTCGCTGCGGTCACGCTCGGTGCTGACGGAACGTGCATCGCGACCGCGGCTGCGACGGTGAACGGCAAGGTTCGGGTCGCGCTGGGCTGCGTCGACGCCGTGCCGATCGTCGTCGAGGCGGCCGATGTCGATTCCGTGCCCGCCGCCGTGCGCGCGGCCGGTCTCAATCCTCCGGGCGACGTCCACGCCTCGAGCGAGTACCGCGCGCATCTCGCCGAGGTGCTCGCGGTGCGCGCCGCCCGACAGGCGCTCGGGAGAAGCTGAGTGTCGGCGCTCGCGTCATCCCAGTCGATCACGGTCTCCGTCAACGGCGTCGAGTACGAGCGCGAGGTCGAGGCGCGCAAGCTGCTCATCCACTTCATCCGCGACGACCTCGACCTGACCGGAAGCCACATCGGCTGCGACACCGGCAACTGCGGCGCCTGCTCGGTGCTCGTGAACGGCCAGCTCGTGAAGAGCTGCATGATGCTCGCCGTCCAGGCCGACGGCGCGAAGGTCGACACCGTCGAGGGCCTCGCCGACGGCGGCGAGCTGACGAAGCTGCAGCAGTCGTTCAGCGACCACCACGCGCTTCAGTGCGGCTACTGCACGCCCGGAATGCTGATGAGCGCGACCGCGCTGCTGCGCGAACATCCGAGCCCGACCGAGGCGCAGATCAAGAAGGCGCTCCAGGGCAACATCTGTCGCTGCACCGGCTACTGGAACATCTTCGAGGCGGTCAAGGCGGCGGGCCAATGAGCGGCTCGACCACCACCGTCGAGATCGCGCCGGTCGAGATCAAGGCGCCGCAGAAGTCATGGGCGGGCCAGAGCGTGCCGCGCAAGGAAGACAAGCGGCTGACCCAGGGCGAAGGCGTCTTCGTCGACGACATCAAGCGGCACGGGATGGGCTACATCCACTTCGTGCGCTCGCCGTACGGGCACGCGCACATCACGTCGATCGACGTCTCCAAGGCGGAGCAGGTCAAGGGCGTCTATGGAACGCTGACCGGCGAGGAAGTTGCGTCGCTCACCGATCCGTTCTTCCAGCTCTCGACGCCGCCGGGCGCGCACCTGAAGGATTACGCGCTCGCGATCGGCAAGGTGCGGTACGTCGGCGAGGCGGTCGTCGCGGTCGTCGCCGAGACGCGCGAGCTCGCACGCGACGCGTCGGAGCTCGTCGAAGTCGAGTACGAGCCGCTCGCCGCAGTCGTCGACGCGCGCAAGGCGCAGGACGACGGCGTGCCGGTGCTGCACGAGGACTCGGGCTCGAACCTGATGTGGGAGGGCGTCTACGAATGGGGCGACCTCGATGCCGCGTTCGCCGAGGCCGACAAGATCGTGAAGATCGACGAGCTGCACTTCCACCGCTTCAACTCGACGCCGCTCGAATGCGACGGCGCGCTCGTGGAGTTCAACCGCGGCACGGGACAGTGGACGCTCTATACGAACAACCAGTTCCCCGGCTTCGCGCAGATCATGATGGGGCCGGCGATGCGCTGCGGGCTCGACAAGCTCCGCTTCGTCACGCAGGATATCGGCGGCGGCTTCGGCAACAAGATCACGTCGCACCCGCAGCTCGTCGCGTGCTGCCTGCTCGCGCGGAAGCTCAATCGCGCGGTGCAGTGGACGGAGTGGCGCACAGACTTCCACATGTCGATGTCGCACGGCAACGAGCGCTGGTTCCACGACACCGAGGTCGCGGTCAAGAATGACGGCACGCTGCTCGGCTTCCGCACCAAAGCGCTCGACGACGCGGGCGCGTGGCTGCGCTACGAGCCGCTCGGCGGCGTCATCTGGGCACAGGTCACGCCCGGCGTCTACAAGTGGCGCAACATCCGCCTCGAGTTCACGCAGGTCGCGACGAACAAGGCGCCGTGCTCGCCGAACCGCGGCTACTCGCGCATGCAGCACCTCTGGTTCACCGAGCGCGTGATGGACATCGTCGCGCACGAGCTCGAGCTCGACCCGATCGAGGTGCGTAAGCGCAACTACATCAAGACCGAGGACATGCCGTACGAGACCCCGAACGGCTGCGTCTACGACTCGGGCGACTACGCGCAGATGCTCGACATCGCGACCGACCTGATCGGCTGGGCCGCGATCGAGGACCGCCGCAGCGAGGCGAAGGAGCGCGGCCGGCTGCTCGGCGTCGGCATCGGCTCGACACTCGACTCGGGCACGAACAACTTCGGCCAGTCGCGGATGATCAACCCTGAGCTGCAGTTCTCCGGCAACAACGAGGTCGCGACCGTCAAGCTCGACATCTTCGGCGAGATCGTCGTCACGCTCGGCACGACACCGCAGGGCCAGGGTCACGAGACGACGGCGTCACAGGTCGTGGCCGACATCCTCGGCTGCTCCGTCGACGACGTGCACGTTCGCGCCGGCCACGACAGTTACTGGAACTCGCACGCCGGCTTCTCGGGCACGTACGCGTCGCAGTTCGCCGTCACCGGCCTCTCCGCGGTCAAGGGCGCGACCGACATGCTCGCCGAGCAGATCAAACGGCTCGGCTCCGTGATCCTCGGCGGCGTCCCGATCGAGGCGCTCGAGCTCGCCGACGCGACGGTACGCATCAAGGACAACCCGGAAGCGGCGCTGCCGTTCATGGCCTGCGGCGCGATCATCAACGCGAACAACGCGGGGCTGCCCGAGGATCTCGACGTCACGCTCAACTGCCGCTACGTGTACCGGCCGCCGTTCGAGGTGCCGGACATCGAGCGCAAGTTCGGCAACCTCACGCTGACCTACGCCGCGCAGATCCACGCTGCGGTCGTCGAGATCGACCCGGAGACGGGGTACTACGAGATCGTCGACTACGCGGCCGTCGACGACTGCGGCGTGCGCATCCATCCGCAGATCGTCGAGGGCCAGGTCATGGGTGCGACCGCGCAAGCGCTCGGCGCCGCGGTGCACGAGTCGTTCGAGTACGACGAGGAGGGAAATCTCCTGACGCCCAACTTCTATGACTACCACGTGCCGCATGCGCTCGACATGCCGCCGCTGCGCACCGGCTTCATCGAGAGCGCGTCCCCGTTCACGCCGCTCGGCACGAAGGGCATGGGCGAGGGCGGCGGCGCCGGCATCCACGCGGTCTGCGCGGCGCTTCAGGACGCGCTGCGCGGCAACGGCGACGCGATCGTCTACGACAGCTGGAACCCGTACCAGCGCGTGTGGGAGATGCTGAACGCACCGCGCAAGGTCGCGACTGTGGTCGACGCATGATCGTCGAGGGTGAGCGCGTGTTCGACGCGCCGCGGGCGACGGTGTGGCAGGTGCTGA
>JANMQZ010000125.1:0-16073 GCA_031370755.1 Actinomycetes bacterium | reverse complement strand
CCGACGAGCCGCGCGAGCGGCACGAAGCCCGTCGGCGTCCGCATCGGCGGCCGCGGCGGCCGCTCGCCTCCGCCGCCCCGCCCGCCGGGCATCTCCAGACGCGGCAGCCGCCGCCTCTGGGTTGCCTCGACGGTCTCGGGCTCGTCGAAGAAGTCGAACTCGATGTTGTCGTCGTCGTATTGGCTCAAGCCCTCACCTCGACCCCGTGCCGCACGGTCTCCGGCCAGACTGTACTCGGGGCTTCGCCCGGAGAGGAGATAACCCTCCGACCGCCAACGGGTCAAGACCGTGTCCAACGCTGCGCTCGCGCTCCAAGGCGACGGGCTCGTCCTCAACCGATACCGCCCGCTGCGCCCCCTTGGGACCGGTGGCTCGGGGTCGGTCTGGCTCGCCCGAGACGAGCAGACGGGGCTCGACATCGCTCTCAAGATCGTCGCCCGCGAGGGCAAGGCGGCCGCACGCGCCGAGCGCGAGGCCGCCGCCGCGGCACGGCTGCGCCATCCGAGCTGCCTCCGCGCCTACGCGTTCGCGCGCGACTCGCGCCACGTCTACATCGCGTACGAGTTCGTCCCCGGCCGGACATTCCGCGAGGCACTGCGCGCGGGCGAGCTCCCCGACGCGGCGGCGATCGAGGCGTGCGCGCAGATCTGCGAGGGGCTCGCGCACGCTCACGCGGCCGGCATCCTCCACCGAGACGTGAAGCCGTCGAACGTGCTGCTCGCGGACGGCGAGGCGGTGTCGGCGCGGCTTCTCGATTTCGGGCTCGCGCGGATGGCCGAGGCGGAGACCCTCACCGCGCAGGGCGACGTCCCCGGCACGCTCGCGTACATCTCGCCCGAGCGCCTCGCGGGTGAAGAGTCGACCGCCGCCGCCGACGTCTGGTCGATCGGCGTGATGCTCTGGGAATCCCTCTCGGGCCGGCACCCGTTCTGGCAGACGTCGATGCTCGAAACGGCGCGCGCGATCGAGCAGGGCGCGCCGCGGCTCGAGACGCTTCGCCCCGACCTGCCGAAGCGCCTCCTCGAGCTCGTCGACCGGGCCCTGTCGGTCAACCCGGAGCGCCGCCCGGCCGCGGCGGAGCTCGCACGGGCGCTCCGCGGCGCAGCGGCGCCGCGGCGGAAGCCGCAGGTCAGGCGCGCTCAGGGCATCGCGGTGCCGGTACAGGCCGCACAGGTGGGGGCGGCGGCGCTTGCGGGCGGGTTCGCGGCCTGGACGGCAGTGGAGCTGCCCTTCTACCCCCAGGGCTGGGCGGCCGGGCTCGCGCTCGCCGCCGCCGGGGTCGCTGCCGTTCGCGCCCGCCTCGGGCTCGCGCTCGCGCTCGCCGTGCCCGTCCTGCCGCTCGGCAACGTCTCGCTCGGCCTCGCCCTGCTCTACGCCGCGCTCGCAGCCGCCTGGATCGTCCTCTCCTGGCGTGAGCCGCGCGGCGCCCTCCTCTTCGTGCTCGGCCCGCTCCTCGCGCCGCTCGCCGCCCTCGGGCTCGTGCCGCTCCTCGTGTCGGGACTGCGCGCCGGCCCGCGCCGCGCCGCGCAGGCCGGGCTCGCGGTGCTCGCGGCCGGGCTCGCCGCCGGCATCCGCGGCGCAGCACTCCCGTTCACAGGCGCTGCGCCGCCGCTCGGGCTTGGAGTGGCGGGCTCCGGCGATCCCTTCGACGTCGCCGGGACGCTTGCGCGGGCGGCCGCCGCCCAGCCGGCGCTGCTCCTCGAGGCCGCCGCCTTCGCGGCGATCGCGCTCGCGCTGCCGTTCGCGCAGGCCCGCGGTCGCTGGGGCGCGGCCGCAGTCGGCGCCGCGATTCTGCTCTTCTGCGTGCTCGCCGTGCCCTCCGCGGCAGCCGTTCCGCTCGTCGCAGCGGCCTGGGTCACGATGGTCGTCGTCGCCCTACGGGGTGGACGAGTTGCATAGATGCGCTCGGGGGTAATGTCCTCCCGCATCCATGGTCCTGAGAGCAATCGAACAGAAGATCGAGGCGCTTTTCGAAGGCGTGTTCGGCCGCGCGTTCCGCACGAACGTGCAGCCGGTCGAGCTCGCGCGCAAGCTCGCGAAGGAGATGGACGACCACAAGACGGTCTCCGTCTCGCGCGTCTACGTGCCGAACGAGTACACGGTCTATCTCTCCTCTGCCGACCGTGAGCAGTTCGAGGGCTACGAGAACTCGCTCCAGGCCGAGCTCGAGGAGTACGTCACCGAGCACGCGAAGCGCGAGGACTATGCCCTCCTGACCGCGCCGCGCGTCCTGCTCGAGACCGACGACGATCTCGCCGTCGGCGAGTTCGGGATCGCGACGCGCATGGTGCAGCCGCGCCGGGCGAAGCGGGCGGAGGGCGAGCCCGAGGAGCAGGTCGAGCCGGGCGCGACCATGATCTACAAGCCGAAGGCGATGCCGGAGGCGACCGAGGCCCCCGCCGACCCCGATCTCGAGCGCGAGGTCGCGACGCTCTCGTGGGACGGCCGCACACTTCGGGTCGACAAGCGCCGCGTCGTCCTCGGCCGCTCGCGCGACTCCGACATCCAGGTGGAGGACCCGAACGTCTCGCGCCGGCACGCCGAGCTGCGGCAGGAGGGCTCCGCCTACTGGATCGTCGACCTCGACTCGACGAACGGGATCGAAGTGAACGGGCGCCGCGCGCAGCGCGCGAAGCTCGAGTCGGGCGACACGTTCACCGTCGGCTCGACCGAGATCACGTTCACGATGGAGCTGGAGTGACCGTGCTGGCGAGCACGACGTACGAGAGCGTGCTCCTCGCGTTGAAGGTCGCGTTTCTCGTCCTGCTCTACCTCTTCATCTGGCGCATCGTTCGCACCGCGGCGACCGACTTGCGGCTGCCGCAGGAGAGCTTCATCCTGCGCCCGGCGCTCGCGGGTGGCGCGATCGGCCAGGCCGCGCAGCCGGGGCGGCTCGTCGTGATGGTGAGCGGCATCCTCGAGCCGGGCCACGAGTACGAGCTCGACGCCGCGCCGCTGACGATCGGCCGGGGCGGGCAGAACGACGTGATGATCGAGGCCGACGAGTTCGCATCGGCGCGCCACGTGCGAATCGAGCCGCGGCGCGACGGCGTGTGGGTGCACGATCTCGGCTCGACGAACGGCACGTTCGTGAACGGCGTGCGCATCGACCGGCCGCGGAAGCTCACGAACGGCGACGTCGTCCGCGTCGGCGAGACCGAGCTGAGGTTCGAAGAATGAGCATTGCTTCGTACGCGCGGGCGAGCGACACGGGGAAGAAGCGGCGGCGGAACGAGGACTCGTATGTCGTCGCGCCCCCGCTCTTCGCCGTCGCCGACGGGATGGGCGGCGCCCAGGCGGGCGAGGTCGCTTCGAAGCTCGCGGCCGCGGCGCTCAAGGAAACCCATCCGGAAGGCACGTCGGACGCCGAGAAGGTGACCGCGCTGATCCAGGAGGCGAACCGCCGCGTCTACGAGCGCGCGCACAGCGACCCCGCGACGTCGGGCATGGGGACGACGATGACGGTCGCGATCGTCGACGGCGACAAGGTGACGATCGGGCATGTCGGCGACTCGCGCGCCTATGTCGTCCGCGGCGGCGAGCTCGAGCAGCTGACCGAGGACCACTCGCTCGTCAACGAGCTGCTGAAGAGCGGCAAGCTGTCGCGTGAAGAGGCCGAGACGCATCCGCAGCGCTCGGTGATCACGCGCGCGGTCGGCACCGACCCGGACGTCGACGTCGACGCCTTCACTGTCGAGGCCGGGGAGGGCGACGTCTTCCTCCTCTGCTCCGACGGGTTGACGGACATGGTCGCCGACTCCGACATCCTCGACGTCGTCGAGCGGCATCGCGACGACCTCGACCGTGCGACGAAAGCACTCGTCTCCGCGGCGAACCGTGGCGGTGGCGAGGACAACATCACCGTCATCGCCTTCTCGATCGCTGCGGACAGCGACGACACCGTGCGCATGGACGCGCCGGTGGACGAGGACACGCTCGAGCGCATTCCGCTGCCGACCGTCGACACGATGGTCGTGGCGCCTGAGCAGGTCGAAGAGGTGTTCGTCGAGCCCGGCTCCGCGGCGGCCGAGGCGGTCGTGCAGTCGCAGCCGATCACACCCGGAGCACGCATACGGCTCGTCCTGACGATGCTCGCGCTGCTCGGGGTCGCCGCAGTGCTGCTCGTCTGGGGGCTGGTGCGCTGAGCCTGACCAATCGCAACCGAGAGCTCATGTATCTCGTCGTTGTCGGCCTTCTCACGGGCATCGGCTTCGCGGCTGTGTACATCGCCGGCAGCTCGCACATCTCCGGCGCGTCGCTCACGTACGCCGGCTTCTTCTTCGCGCTCTACCTGGCGGCGCATGTCGTTGCGCGCCTGACGGTCCCGTACGCCGACCCGTACGTGCTGCCGATCGCGGCGCTCCTGACGGCGATCGGCCTCACCGAGATCTACCGGCTCGGGCCGAAGGACGCGTTTCGGCAGGCGACGTGGGTCGTCGTCGGCGTCGCGATCTTCGCGGCCATCCTGCTCGGCCTGCGCCGCGACTACCGGCTGCTCGAGAACTACAAGTACCTCTTCGGCCTCGGCGCGATCGCGCTGCTCTTCATGCCGCTCTTGCCGGTGATCGGGCTGCGCGTGAACGGCGCGCGGCTCTGGGTGCACTTCGGCTCACTCCGCTTCCAGCCCGGCGAGCTCGGGAAGATCGCGCTCATCGTCTTCCTGGCGGCATATCTGCGCGAGAAGCGTGAGGTGCTCGCTGCCGGCCGGCTGAAGGACTGGGGGCCGCTGCTCGTGATCTGGGGCGCGGCGATGATGATCCTGTTCGTCACCGACGATCTCGGCAGCGGGCTTCTCTTCTACGGGATCTTCCTCGGGATGCTCTACGTCGCGACCGCGCGCGTCGCGTTCGTTGCGGTCGGCCTCGGGCTCTTCCTCGCCGGCTCGGTCGCGGTGTACCAGGGTACGCCGCACGTGCGCGAGCGCGTCGCCAACTGGATCCACCCGTGGACGACGACGAAGATTTTTTGCCCCGCAAGCGGCCAGCCGGCGTTCCGCCAGGACTGCCAGAGCTACCAGGAGGTGCAGTCGCTCTACTCGATCGCGCACGGCTCGATGGGCGGTACGGGCCTCGGCTCAGGCACGTTCGAGACGGCGTCCGGGCATCCGATCATCCCGTTCCTCAACACGGACTTCATCTACTCCGCGCTCGCGCAGGAGCTCGGCCTGATTGGGGCCTCGGGGCTGATCCTGCTCTACATGGTGTTCGTGCTGCGCGGCTTCCGCATCGCGCTCTTCGCGGGTGACGGCTTCTCGAAGCTGCTCGCTGCGGGGTTGACGTTCGGGTTCGCGCTGCAGACGTTCATCATCGTCGGCGGCATCCTGCGCGTCATCCCGTTGACCGGGATCACGCTGCCGCTCGTTTCGTACGGCGGCTCGAGCATCGTCGCGAACTTCTTCGTGCTCGCGGGCCTGATGCTCGTCTCGAACCGTGCCAACCGCGAGCTGGCGGGTGAGCGGTGAACCGGCAGCTGAACCGGCTCGCACTTGTCGCGGTCGCGCTGCTCGTCGCGCTCGTCGTCGCGACGACGTACTGGCAGACGTGGGCGTCGGCAGGGTTGCAAGACCGGCAGGACAACGCGATCCAGCGCGTCGTGCAGTTCACGGTCGCGCGCGGCCTGATCGAAGGCGCAGACGCGAAGACGGTGTTCGCCACGAACCGGAAGAAGAAGTTGAGCGGCGAGACGTTGTACTTCCGTCGGTATCTCCAGCACAAGCTCGCGGCGCAGACGATCGGCTACTCGACGCTGACGCGGTCGCAGGCCGGTCTCGAGCGCTCGATGAACGACTACCTCACCGGTGCGAACACGAACCTGTCGGACGCGTTCAAGCAGGTGCTCGCAAAGATCGGGAACGCGACCGTGCACGGCAACGACCTCATCCTGACGATTCGGCCCAAGGTGCAGCGACTCGCCGAGAGCCTGCTCGGGACGCGCTGCGGCGCGGTGGTGGCGATGAACCCGCACACCGGCGCCGTGTACGTGATGGCGTCGACGCCGACCTACGATCCGAATCTGATCGAGCAGCCGAACGGGTACGCGCGCGTGCTGAAGATCCGAGGTGACTGTGGCGGCGCGTCGGCGCTCTACAACCGCGCGACGCAGGGGCTCTTCGTGCCGGGATCGACGTTCAAGACGATCACGGCCGCCGCCGCGCTCGACACGGGGACGTACAACGCCAACTCGGAGTTCGACGATCCCGGCTACTGCACGGAGTACGGCAAGCAGGTGTCGAACGCGGGCAACCCCGACCAGGGCGGGCGTGAAGTGTTCGGGCATTTGAACTTCGTCACCGCGTTCCAGCACTCCGTCAACTCGGTGTTCTGCAACATCGGCATCAAGCTGGGCGCCGGGACGATCCTCGCGTACACGAAGAAGTTCGGCTTCTACAAGACGCCGCCGCTCGAGACGCCGGGGAACGAGCGCGCGCCGAGCGGGCTGTACAACGGCACGCACCTCTTCGACCCGAAGGACCCGCACCAGGTCGACCCGGGGCGGCTCGCATTCGGCCAGGAGCGGATGCTCGTGACGCCGCTCCAGATGGCGATGGTCGCCTCGACGATCGCGAACGGCGGCGTCGTGCCGAAGCCGTACGTCGTCCAGAAGATCATCGCGCACGACGGCTCGACCGTCCGCAACACGAAGCCGGGCAACCTCGGCCGCGCAGTCAAGCCGGAGACCGCAGCCACGCTGACGCAGATGATGGTCGCGGTCACCGAAGGCGGCACCGGCGGCGCTGCCGCGATTCCGGGCATCCACGTCGCCGGCAAGACGGGCACCGCGGAGACCGGCCTCAACCACGTCTACACGGCCTGGTTCATCTCGTTCGCCCCGGCGGAGAACGCCCAGGTGGCGGTCGCGGTCGTGCTCGAGAAGCAATTGAACGGCTTCGGCGGCTCCGTCGCGGCCCCGATCGCGAAGCAGGTCATGGAGGCCCTGCTGGCCCGCTGAGGGGCCAACTACCCTGTAGAGACCCCCGTGGCCGTATCGGACACGCTCATCGGAACGCTCTTCGACGGGCGCTATCAGGTCGTCCGCAAGCTCGGCGCGGGCGGGATGGCGAACGTCTACCTCGCCGAGGACCAGGAGCTCGGCCGCCGCGTCGCGATCAAGATCCTGAACGACCGGCACGCGAACGACGACCAGTTCGTCGAGCGCTTCCGCCGCGAGGCGAAGAACGCTGCTGCGCTCTCGCACCCGAACATCGTCTCGATCTACGACCGCGGCGAGGCCGAGGGCACGTACTACATCGCGATGGAGTTCCTCGACGGGCGGACACTGAAGGAGCTCGTCGTCTCGCGCGGCCCTGCGCCGATCACCGTGTCGGTCGAGTACGCGCGGCAAATCTTGCAGGCGCTGCGCTTCGCGCACCGTCACGGCATCGTGCACCGCGACATCAAGCCGCACAACGTGCTCGTCGACGCCGAAGGTCGCGTCAAGGTGACGGACTTCGGCATCGCGCGCGCGGGGACGTCGCAGATGACCGAGGCGGGCTCGATCGTCGGCACGGCGCAGTACCTCTCGCCGGAGCAGGCGCGCGGCACCGACGTCGACCAGCGTTCTGACGTCTATTCGCTCGGGATCGTGCTGTACGAGCTGCTCACGGGCACCGTGCCGTTCAACGGCGACACGCCGGTGGAGATCGCGATGAAGCATCTCTCTGCGGTGCCGGAGCCGCCGTCGGCGCGGCGGCCTGACGTTCCGCGCGACCTCGATCTGATCGTGATGCGCGCGCTCGCCAAGGATCCGGCCGACCGCTACCAGAGCGCGGAGGAGATGGACGCCGACCTCGAGCGCTTCGCGCGCGGCGCGGCCGTGTCGCCCGTGACGGAGGAGTCCGCGACGCAGATCATGCGGCTGCCGGATGAGCCGTACGCGGCGACCGCGGCGACGATGATCTCGCCTGGACGCCGGACGGCGCAGCTGCCGCCTCCGCCGCCGCCCGTCTACTACGACCTCGAAGAGCCGATGCACCGGCGGCCGATGTGGCCGTGGGTCGCTGCGCTGCTCTTCGTGCTCGGCGCGGGCATCGGCGGCTGGTTCCTGTACAGCGAGATCTCGAACAAGCTGAACTCGACGAAGCCGGTGGCAGTCGAGCTGTACCTGAACATGCCGGAGGCCCAGGCGCGCGTGAAGATCAAGGACAATGGGTTCCAGCCGCTCGTCGACCACCACTCGAGCCGCACGACGCCGCGCGGGCTCGTCTTCAAGCAGGTCCCGACAGCGGGTGACCACCTGCCGAAGGGGAGCCAGGTGCACATCTGGGTCTCGAGCGGGCTGCCCAAGTCGGCCGTGCCGGACCTCGTCGGGCAGCAGTCGACCGACGCGGTCGCGGCACTGACGAAGCTGCGCCTGAAGCCCCACCTGAGCAGCGTCCCGTCGCAGAAGCCCGCGGGCGAGGTGACGGCGCAGGAGCCGAGGGCCGGCGTGAAGCTCACGGTCGGGAGTCTCGTTCGGATCAACGTGTCGAAAGGGCCGCAGCCCGTGCTCGTGCCGTCCGTGATCGGCGAGCCGTTCGACCAGGCCGCCTCTGAGCTGCAGGCGAAAGGCTTCAAGGTGCAGCCGCGCTACGTCGACGACACGGAGCCAAAGAACAACGTGATCGGCCAGAGCCCGACCGCGGGCGGCACCGCCGGCAAGGGCTCCGTCATCTCGCTCACCGTCTCGAACGGGCCGAAGACGTTGACGGTCCCTGACGTGACGAGCCTCGACCTCGTGTCGGCGGAGCAGCAACTGCAGGCATCCGGCTTCAAGTGGCAGGTGACCTATCAGGATGTGTCCGACCCGAACCAGGTCGGCACCGTGCTCGCCCAGGATCCGGCCGGCAGCGCCCAGGCGGCGAAGAAGTCCGTCGTGCACCTGACCGTCGGGCAGACGCCGACGCAGACGCAGACGACGATCACGACGACCCCGTGAGCCGCCGGCTCCGCGTCGCGCTGCTCGCGGGCGGCCGCTCAAGCGAGCACGACATCTCTCTCGCCTCCGCCCGCTCGGTGCTCGAAGCGCTCGATCCGGAGCGCTACGACGTCGTCAACATCGCCATCGGTCGCGACGGCCACTGGCAGCTCGAGCCACGTCTGGGGCCAGGCCCCGTTACGGAGATGTCACCGGGAGAGACGGGTCCGGCTGAGACGCTGCCCGTTCCGGCCGCGCCTGGGACGCTCGCCGCGATCGGGGCGGTCGACGTCGTGCTGCCGATCCTGCACGGGCCGTTCGGGGAGGACGGGACGGTGCAGGGGCTGCTCGAGCTCGCGGACGTCGCCTACGTCGGCGCCGGCGTCGCAGCTTCGGCGCTCGCGATGGACAAGGATCTCTTCAAGAAGGTGATGCGCGACAGCGGCATCCCGGTCGCGGAGCATCACGCGATTCGGCTCGGCGATCCCGTCGAGAACCCGTTCGGCTACCCGGTGTTCGTGAAGCCAGCTCGGCTCGGGTCGTCGGTCGGCATCTCGAAGGTGCACGATCAGTCCGAGCTCGGCCCCGCGGTCGCGCTCGCGCGCCGGCACGACGAGAAGGTGCTCGTCGAGGAGTTCGTCCGCGGCGTCGAGGTCGAATGCGGAGTGCTCGGCAACCGCGTGCCGCCGCCGATCGCCTCGCTGCCCGGCACGATCGACACGCTCGGCCACGAGTGGTACGACTTCGACTCGAAGTACGACGACGACGGTATGCGCCTCGTGATCCCGCCCGACCTGCCGCAGCAGACGATCGACCTCGTGCAGCAGCGCTCGATCGACGCGTTCGTCGCCTCCGAGTGCGAAGGTCTTGCACGCGTCGACTTCTTCGTGCGGGAGAGCGACGGCGAGGTCGTCGTCAACGAGCTGAACACGATGCCCGGCTTCACCGCGACGAGCGTGTACGCGAAGCTCTTCGAAGCGTCGGGGATCGCGTACGCTCACCTCGTCGACCGGCTGATCGAGCTCGCGCTCGAGCGCCGCGAGCGCCGCGCCTCGCTCGAGTACTAAGAGCGCGCGCGGACTTCGTTGATCTCGACCGACGAGTTCGAGCCGAGAGCCGTGATCCAGACGACGTAGTAGCGCGCGGTCTCGCCTTGGAGCGAGAAGGTCGTCGTGCCGTTGACCGTCTGCGAGCCCGAGTCGGTGACGAACGGGCCGTTCGGCGAGCTACCCGACGTGATCGACGCGGTGAAGCCTGGCGTCGCGCTCGACACGGTGACGCTCGTGAGCTTCACGCTCCGCCCCGCATCGAGCACGACCCCGACGCCGCGCTTGCTGAACGTGTTGTAGTGCTCGGTGTTCCAGTACGTCGTGAGGTCGTGGTCGGTCGCTTTCGGCGCGTCTGCATCGTGCTCGCCGTCGCCGCCGTCCGGGTCGTACGCGCCGACGCCCGTGAGCGGCACGGATGCACCCGTCGCATCCGCACCCGGGCTCCCGCCGTTCGAGCCGCCGAGCGTGAGGACACCGGCGACGATCGCTGCGGCCGCGAGCGCCACGAGGACGAGAACCAGCGGCCAGCGGCGGCGCCGCGTCCGCACGCGGTGCGGCCTGCTCTCGCGCAGCACGGGGCTCGGCTGGATGAACGTCTGCTCGGCGTCCTCCGGTGCGAGCTCTGCGAAACACTGCCGCAGCTCCCATTTGAACTGGTCCATCGACCCGAAGCGGCGCGCGGGATCCTTCTCGAGCGCGCGCTCGACCGCCGCGACGAGGCGGAGCGGCGCGTCCGGCCGTTTCGCCGTGATGTCGGGCACCGGCTCGTTGACGTGCTTCATCGCGACCGCGACGAAGTTCTCGCCCGGGAATGGCACCTCCGCGGTCAGCAGCTCGTAGAGCACGACGCCGAGCGAGTAGACGTCCGTTGCCGGCGTCACCGGCTTCCCGCTCGCCTGCTCCGGCGAGAGATAGTTGCTCGTGCCGAGCACCGTCCCCGTCTGCGTGACGCCGTGCTCGACGTCGAGTGAGCGCGCGATCCCGAAGTCGGTCACCTTCGCCTCGCCGTCCGGCGTCAGCAGCACGTTCTGCGGCTTCACGTCGCGGTGCACGAGCCCGTGCTCGTGGGCGAAGGCGAGCGCGTCGGTGATCGCGACTCCGAGCTCGACGACACGCCGCACCGGCAGCGGCCCCGTGCGCTCGACGAGCTGCTTCAGGTTCTCGCCGTCGACCAGCTCGAAGACGATGTACTGCCGCCCGTCGTCCTCGCCGCGGTCGATGACCGTGACGATGTTCGGATGCGACATCTGCGCGACCATGCGCGCCTCCCGCCGAAAGCGCTCGACGTACTCGTCGTCGTCGCCGTAGTGCGGATGCAGGATCTTCAGGGCGACGTTGCGCTCGAGCAGCCCGTCGTGCGCCTTGTAGACGCTCGACATGCCGCCGGTGCCCACGAGCTCGACGACCTCGTAGCGGTTGGCGATCACCTCACCGAGCATGGCGGTTTGGGCAGGGGTGTACGCGGAGCGCGGTGTGGCCACGTGCGTAGAACGCGCGAGCGGCCGAGACGGCTACGCGAGGACGGCCTCGAGCGCCTCTTCCCAGACGCCGAGGGCCTCGTCCAGCTCCGAGTCGGTGATCACGAGCGGGCAGAGCACCCGGATGCAGTTCGAGTACACCCCGGCTTTCAGCAGGAGCAGTCCGCGCCGGGCGGCCTCCTCCGTGACGCGGGAGGCGAGCTCCGGCGCCGGCTCCTTCGTCGCCGGATCCCGGACGAGCTCGATCGCGAGCATCGCCCCGAGGCCGCGCACGTCGCCGATCCTGGGGTGGCGCTCCTGCCATGCGGTCATCCTGCCCCGAACCGTCTCGCCGATGCGCTCGGCGCGGTCGACGAGCCCCTCGTCCTCGAACACGTCGAGCACGGCCAGCGCAGCCGCCTGCGCGACCGGGTTGCCGACATAGGTGCCACCGACCGCGGATTCTCCCGGAGCGTCCATGATCTCCGCCTTGCCGAGGACACCGGAGAGCGGCAGGCCGGCGGCGATCGACTTCGCGACGGTCATGAGATCGGGCTCGACGCCGAAGTGCTCGATCGCGAACATCTTGCCGGTGCGGCCAAAGCCCGTCTGCACCTCGTCGACGATCATCACGATGCCTTCGCGGTCGCAAATCTCTCGAACGCCCTGGACGAACTCCCGCGGCGGGACGATGAAGCCGCCCTCGCCCTGCACCGGCTCGAGGATGATCGCCGCCACGGTCTCGCGCGCGACCTGCGTCGTGAACGCCCGCTCGAGCGCCGCGATTGCCATCTCCGCGCTGATGCCGCGGTACGCGTTCGGAAACGGCACGCGGTAGACCTCGGGCGCGAACGGGCCGAGCCCGGCCTTGTACGGGTGCGTCTTCGACGTCAGCGTGAGGGACATGAGCGTGCGGCCGTGGAACGCGCCCTCGAACGCGATGATCGCCGGGCGGCGCGTGTACGCGCGCGCGAACTTGACGGCGTTCTCGACCGCCTCCGTGCCGGCATTGAAGAACGCTGCCTTCGCAGGCCCGCTGAACGGAGCCACCGCCAGCAGCCGTTCGGCCAGCGTGACGTAGACCTCGTACGGCACCATCGTGAAGTCGGTGTGGAGGAAGCGCGCGGCCTGCTCCTGCACGGCTTCGACGACGTGCGGGTGCGCATGGCCGACGTTCAGGCAGCCGACGCCGCCAGCGAAGTCGACGAAGGTGTTGCCGTCGACATCGGTGAGGATCGAGCCGCGGCCCTCGGCCACGACGACCGGCAGGTAGATCGAGAGCGGATCCGCGACCACCCGCTCCTTCCGGTCGAGAATCGCACGGGATTTCGGCCCGGGGATCTCCGTTTGCAGGTGAATCGCTCGCGTCGTCGCCATGGCCCTCACCATAGCCGAGTGCATGGACGAATAACCCCGATACAGCGGGGTCTGCGCGCGGCCTAGAGCTGGGGCGCGGGGAGCACCGGCAGCGGCGGTGGCTGCCCGGCCCGGAGGGCGCCGGAGGTGTAGAGCCCGGACGCGTTCCAGAGCATGAAGCCGCCCGTCTGCTCGGTGCGCGCAGAGGCGATCTGCGCGGCGACGTCGGTCAGCGTGTACGTGCGCCCGAGTGAGAAGTCCTGGAGCCAGGGCACGAGCACCGCCTTGCCACCGGCCAGCTGCGCGCGGAAGTCGCGCAGCGAGAACATGACGGTCGACGCAGGCTCCGCGTTCGGGTCGGGCAGGTTGAACTCGCCCGAGCTGTAGTGCGACGGGTACGTCATCGGATAGATCGCATCGACCACGTTGCTGAGCTTGGCCGGGTGCTGGCCGATTCCGAGGTCGTGCGTTGCCGCGAGCCCGAACACGTCCGCCGACACGCGCACGCCGAGCGGGTGCAGGCGCGACGCGGCGTAGCGCAGGAACGCAGGCACCGTCGCGTTCATCGGCTGCGGGTGCTTGCCGGGAAAGCGCATGATCGAGACGTCGCCGTCGCTCGGGAAGCGCACGTAGTCGAACTGGATCTCGTCGAAGCCCGCCTTCGCCGCGGCGACTGCGACGTCGACGTCGTAGCGCCAGGCCGCGCGCGAGTACGGGTTCAGCCACGCGAGCCCGCCGCTCGTCTTCCAGATCGAGCCGTCGCTCGTATGGATCGCGAGCTCCGGGTGCGCGACCGCGGTGATCGGATCCTCGAAGCTGACGACGCGGCCGATCAGGTAGACGCCCGCCGCGTGGGCCTCGCGCGCCACCTTCTTGGCGTTGAAGTACGGGCGTGCGGCGCCGTCCTTCAGCGCGATCGTGGGGGCGCCCTTGAGGAACGAGACGTTGCCGGTCTCGTCCTTCAGGTCGACCTCGACCGTGTTCAGGCCGTCCCGCTTCAGCGCGAGGTACTGCTGGAACTTGCCCGGCAGCGACATGAGCGGGCCGGTGATGTGCACGCCCCGGATCTCCTCCGGCAGCGGCGTGCGGAACGCGCTCGTCGGGGCAGCCGACGCCACCGGGGTGAGCGAGATCGCCGCTCCTGCGCCCGAGCCGGAGAGGAGGCGCGTCAGTCCGAAGAGCGCCGCGGCGCCGAGGAGCGCGAGCACCGTGACCGCGGTCAGGCGGCGGCGGCGCACCTGGCGGCGCCTGATTTCCCGGCGCTGCCGACGCACGTCGGTGGTCGTGATATCCGAGGCGATTGCCACGAGGGACCCGGGATGGTAGCCCGTAGACTCGGCCCGTGGTCCTCTCCGACGCGACGATCGCCCGCTGCCTGGCGGAGGGCCGCATCGAGATCGACCCCTACGACCCCTCGCTGCTCCAGCCTTCGAGCGTCGACGTCCGGGTCGACCGGCTCTTCCGCGTCTTCCACAACAACCGCTATCCGTACATCGACGTCAAGGTCGAGCAGGAGGAGCTGACCGAGCTCGTGGAGGTGGACGGCGACCACCCGTTCATCCTTCATCCGCGGGAGTTCGTGCTCGGGTCCACGCTCGAGCGGGTGAAGCTGTCGGATGATCTCGTGGCGCGACTCGACGGGAAGTCCAGCCTGGGGCGGCTCGGCCTGCTCATCCACTCGACCGCGGGCTTCATCGACCCGGGCTGGGACGGGCACGTCACGCTCGAGCTCTCGAACGTCGCGAACCTGCCCATCACGATCTACCCCGGGATGAAGATCGGGCAGATCTCCTTCATGCAGATGACCGAGCCCGCGCAGACACCGTACGGCGCGTCGTCGCTCGGCTCGAAGTACAAGGGCCAGAAGGGGCCGACGCCGAGCCGCTACTTCAAGAACTTCGAGGCCGGCGAGTGATCCTCGTCACCGGCGGCACCGGCTTCGTCGGCCCGCACGTCGTGCACGCGCTGCGCGCGCGCGAGTTGCCCGTGCGTGTGCTCGTCCGCGACGCGAGCCGCGGCTCTCGGGCGACGGCGTGGGGCGCGGAGCTCGCCGAGGGCGACGTCACCGATCCCGGCTCGCTGCGCGCCGCGACCGCCGGCGTCGACACGATCGTCCACCTCGTCTCGATCATCAAAGGCTCGCGCGCGGACTTCGACCGGATCATGGTCGAGGGGACGCACAACCTCGTCGCAGCCGCGAAGGATGCGGGCGTGCGGCGCATCGTGCTCGCGAGCGCGCTCGGGCTGAGCGAGCAGACGAAGGATGCGGTGCCGTACCTCGCGGCGAAATGGGAGATGGAGCGGGCCGTGAGGGAGTCCGGGATCGAGCATGTGATCTTCCGGTCGAGCTTCGTCTTCGGCAAGGACGGCGGTGCGCTACCGACCTTCATCCGGCTCGCGCGGCTTGCGCCCGTGACGCCCGTCGTCGGCGCCGGCACGCTGCGGCTCCAGCCGATCTGGGTCGAGGACGTCGCCGAGTACTTCGCGCGCGCCGTCGATCTCGACGCCGCCGCGAGCCGCACCTTCGAGCTCGGCGGCCCCGACGCTCCGACGTGGAACGAGTTCTGGGAGCGGCTGAAGCGCGTGCTCGGCTCGCGGCGTCCGTCGATCCACGTCCCAGTCGCCGCGCTGAAGCTGCAGGCGCTTCTCACCGAGCGGCTGCCGGGCGCGCACGTGACGCGGGACCAGCTGACGATGCTCCTGCTCGGCGACAACGTCGTCACCTCGCCGGACGCCGTCGACACGTTCAAGCTGCCGCTCGTCCCGCTCGACGAGCAGCTCAGACGCGCGATCTCGTGACACGCGGGCTCGTCTTCGCCGAGGCGGGCGCGCGGCCCGCTGTCGAGGAGATCACGCTCGAGCCCGTCGGCGCGGGCGAGGTGCAGGTGCGGGTCGAGGCCTGCGGCGTCTGCCACACCGACCTGCACGTCGTCGAGACCGGCGGCTGGGGCATGCGCTTCCCGATCCTGCTCGGGCACGAGGGCGCGGGCGTCGTCGAGGAGGTCGGCGATGGCGTCACCGGCGTCGCGCCGGGCGACCGCGTCGTCATCGCGTGGCGCGCGCCGTGCGGCGACTCCTGCCGCGCGTGCCGCGGCGGTGACCTGCGACGGTGCTCGAACAACCTGCGCATCCGGAGCCGGATGCATCGCGCCGCCGACGACGCGCGGCTCAGCCCGGTGCTCCGGTGCGGCACGTTCGCCGACCGCGTGATCGTGCACGAGGCGTGCGCGGTCAGGATCCCGGACGAGCTGCCACACGACCAGGCCTGCCTCCTGGCCTGCGGCTTCTCGACCGGCGCGGGCGCCGCGCACTGGGCGAC
>JANMQZ010000033.1:0-4743 GCA_031370755.1 Actinomycetes bacterium | reverse complement strand
CCGCCGTTCAGGAGATCCCAGCAGATGACGCCCTGACAGCGGCCGTCGTTGAGGGCGAGCTGCCACGCGAAGAACTCGTCGTACACCTTGATGTCGCGCTTGACGACCTGCTCGTAGAGCACCTGGATGAGCACGTGGCCGGTGATGTCGGCGGCGAAGATGGTTCGCGGCGAGCCGGCGGCGCCGAACGGGCGCTGCGCGAGCTTGCCGTCGTCGCGGCGCGAGAAGAACGCACCCCAGTGCTCGAGCTGGATGATGTCGCCGGGTGCCTCGCGCGTGAAGACCTCGATCGAGTCCTGGTCGCCGATGTAGTCGGAGCCCTTGACGGTGTCGTACGCGTGGATCTCCGGCGAGTCGTCGGCCGCGTTGCCGAGCGCCGCGTTGATGCCGCCTTCCGCCGCGCCGGAGTGCGAGCGCGTCGGGTGCAGCTTCGAGATCATCGCCACGTCCGCTCCGGCGTCGTAGGCCTCGATGGCCGCGCGCATGCCCGCACAGCCGGCGCCGACGACCAGGACGTCGTGCTCTCCGATCACGTTTTCTGACGCTACCTAAAGGCCGAGGTCGGCCGCGTCAGGACCGCGGGCCTGCCGTGGCGAGGCTTGCGTCGTCAAAGCGCTCGAAGTTCTCTCTGAACATCCGGGCGAGCTCCTGCGCCTTCCGGTCGTAGGCCGACGCATCGCTCCACGTCGAGCGTGGATCGAGCAGCTGCGCGTCCGCACCAGGCACCGCGACCGGAACTTCGAAGCCGAAAACCTCGTCGGTGCGGTACTCCACGTCCTCGAGCGCACCCGAGAGGGCTGCATGCAGCATCGCGCGTGTCGCGGCGATCGGCATGCGCTGCCCTTCGCCGAACGGGCCGCCGGTCCAGCCGGTGTTGACGAGCCAGACCGTCGAGCCGTGCTCGTCGAGCTTGCGGCCGAGCATCCCCGCGTACACCGCGGGCGGCTGCGGCAGGAACGGCGCGCCGAAGCACGTGGAGAACGTCGGCTGCGGCTCGGTGACGCCGATCTCCGTGCCGGCGAGCTTCGCCGTGAAACCGGAGAGGAAGTAGTAGAGCGCCTGGTCGCGGCTCAGGCGTGCGATCGGCGGCAGGATCCCGAAGGCGTCGGCGGTCAGCATGACGACGGAGCTCGGATGGCCCGCGCGCGTGTCCGGGTGGGCGTTCGCGATCTGCACGAGCTTGTAGGCCGCGCGCGTGTTCTCGGTCTTCGACGAGTCGTCGAGATCGAGCTTCCCGTCCGCGTCGATCGCGACGTTCTCGAGGATCGTCCCGAATGTGTGCGTCGTCTTGTAGATCTCGGGCTCAGCCTCGGCGGACAGCTTGATCACCTTTGCGTAGCACCCGCCTTCGAAGTTGAAGACGCCGCTGTCGCCCCAGCCGTGCTCGTCGTCACCGATCAGCGCGCGCTCGGGATCGGCGGAGAGCGTCGTCTTGCCGGTGCCGGAGAGCCCGAAGAAGATCGCGGTGTGGCCGTCGACGCCGACATTCGCGGAGCAGTGCATCGGGAACACGTTCTGGAGCGGCAGGCGATCGTTCATGACCGTGAAGATCGACTTCTTGATCTCGCCGGCGTAGAACGTCCCGCCGATCAGCACCTCGGTGCGCGTCGGATGCAGCACGATGAAGGTGCCGGTGCGCGTGCCGTCGTCTTCGGGCTTCGCCTCGAGAGCGGGCGCGTGCAGGACGAGCGCCTGCGGCTGGAAGCTCGCAGCCTCGGCGGGCGTCGGATCGATGAACATCGTCTTCGCGAAGAGGGCGTGATACGGGTGCGTCGTGATGACGCGAACCGCGATGCGATGCGCGGGATCGGCGCCGGCGAATGCGTCGACGACGTACAGCGTCGGCTGCTTCGCGAGGAAGTCGGTGACCTTCTCACGGAGCGGGTCGAACAGCTCCTCCGGCAGCTCGCGGTTGCCGTCCCACCAGATGCGGGCCTCCGATGCCGGCTCGCGCACGATGAACTTGTCGTTGGGCGAGCGGCCGGTGTGCGAGCCCGTGTCGACGACCATCGGGCCACCCTCGGCGAGCCTCGCCTCACGACGGGCGATCGCGTGCTCGTAGAGAACCGGCGTCGTCGCGTTCCAGATCACGTCGCCGGTGACGTCGATGCCGTGGCCGGACAGATCGACCTGCCCACGGACGTTCACTGTCGCCATCGGCTTCTCTCCTTCCTCCTGGCCCTTGGTCGCAAACGGTTCGCGCCCATCTGGGTGCCGCTCGGCCGGACGCACGCTCCTATCGTATGCAGCGTGAGCGTCGAGTCGCTGAAAGACGAGGCCGTGGAGCTACGACCCTGGAGCTTCAAGGACATCGACGCCATCGTCGAGTGCATCGACGGGGATCCGGAGATCAGCCGCTGGCTCGACCAGGTGCCTCAGCCGTACACGCGGCAGGACGCCCGGGGCTATATCGGCGGCATCGGCGAACAGGCGTTTGCCATCACCGACGCGGACGCGGGCCGGCTCCTCGGCTCGATCGGGGTGCGCTGGAACGAGCGCCGTGACGTCGGCGAGATCGGTTACTGGGTGCGAGCGGACGCGCGCGGACGCGGTGTGGTCACGCGCGCGCTCAGGCTCGTCTCGCGATTCGCGTTCGAGCACGAAGGAGCAGCGCGCCTGCAACTACGCGCCGACGTCGACAACATCGGCTCGCGCCGCGCGGCCGAGAAGGCCGGCTTCTCGTTCGAGGGCGTGCAGCGCGCGGCGCACTGGAACGAGCGTCTCGGCCGGCGGCAGGATCACGCGATGTACTCGCTCCTGCCGGGCGACGCGGACTGAGCCAAAGCGGGGTCAGACACCGCTGCGCGGAGTCAGACCCCGGAACGCCTCTGGTGCCTGACACCTCCGGTGTCAGGCACCGCTTTCGACGACCGCGATGCTCTCCTGCCGGACCACCGCCGCGACACACGCGAGCACGAGCACCGCGCCGATCGCGATCGACCACGTGAGCGACTCGTGCAGCACGATCGCACCGAGCGCGATCGCAACGACGGGGTTGACGTAGGCGTAGGTCGCGACCTTGCCGATCGGCGCATTGTCGAGCAACCAGACGTACGCCGTGTAGCCGATCACCGACCCGAACGTGACGAGATAGAAGAAGCCGCCGATCGAGCGCGCCGAGAACTCGGAGAAGTGCGGATGCGTCGTCGCGAGCGCGATCGGCAGCAGGATCAGGCCGCCCGCCAGCATCTCGTATGACGTCGCGGCGAACGAGTCGCGCGGCAGCGGCAGCCGGCTCGAGAGGAACGAGCCCGTTGCCCACATCACGGACGAGCAGACGACGAGCAGCAGCGACCACAACGGCGCACCGCCGCTCGGGCGCACGAGCAGCACGAGCCCACCGAAGCCGACGACGACGCCGGCGAGCGCCGCCCGGTGCGGCCGGTCGCCGGTGAGCGTGCGCATGACGACGATCCAGAGCGGCACCGCGCCGATGATCAGGGATGCAAGCCCGGTCGGCACGTGACGCTCCGCGACGAAGAGGATCGCGTTCGCGCCGGGCAGCAGCGCGCCGATCAGCACGCAGGACGCAAGCTCGCGGCGCGAGACGCGCAGGACCCCGAGGCCGCGGCGCCACACCGTGAAGCCGAACATGAGCGCAGCGGCGGTGAGAAAGCGCACGCCGGCGGCGAAGAGCGGCGGAATCGTCTCGCCCGCGAGCTCGATGCCGAGATAGGTCGAGCCCCAGATCAGATAGATGGTCGCGAGCGCGACCCAGACCTTTGCCCCATGGCTCATTCCGCCACACTGCATGAACCGGCAAAGGCTGCGGAGACCTGATGTCGAATCGAGATCTATGGACTCTCGCGATGCCGCAGAGCGCTTCCTCGACTCTCCCGCGCTGGCGGAGGCGACGCGACGCGCGTATCGCGTCGACGTCGAGGAGTTCCTCGACTGGCTCGAGGCCCGGAAGACGGCGCTCGACGACATCGACGTGCGCACGCTCGTCGACTACGCGAGCGAGCTCGGCGCGGGCCGTCGCGTGCGAGGCAAGCTCGCGCCGGCGACGATCTCGCGGAAGCTCGCAGCCGTGCGCGCCTTTCTCCGCCACTCGCTCGGCGCCGCGCGCGTTCCCGACGCCCGCCTCGCACCGCGCCGCAGCCGGCGGCTCCCGGACGCGCCGCGGCGCGTCGACGTCGACAAGGAGCTCACGGCCCTCGAGGGCGATGGCCCGCTGCCGCTCCGGAACCGCGCGCTCGTCGAGCTCGTCTACTCGGCCGGGCTGCGCAGCGCCGAGGCGGTCGGCCTCGACCTCGGCGACGTCGACTTCGAGCAGGAGCTCGTGCACGTGCGGAGCGGCAAGGGCGGCAAGGACCGCGTGATCCCGCTCGGCGAGGAGGCGGCCGATTGGGTGGCGCGCTACCTGCGTGACGCACGACCCGCACTGGCGCGCGGCGCCAACGACGCGCTCTTCGTCTCGGCAACCGGCAAGCGACTCGACACGAGCACCCTGCGGCGACTGGCCCCGCATCCGCACCGGCTGCGCCACGCGTTCGCGACGCACCTGCTCGAAGGCGGCGCGGACCTCCGCACGATCCAGGAGCTGCTCGGGCACAGCTCGCTCTCGACGACGCAGGTCTACTCCCACGTCGACGCACGACGGCTGCGGAAGGTCTACGACTCGTCGCACCCGCGGTCTTAAAGGCGGCGCCCTGGTCGCTTTGCGACCAGGGCGCTTAACACTGCAACCAGGTTGCACTGCAACCTGGTTGCGGTCGTTTCAACGACTGCAACCTGCTTGAA
>JANMQZ010000326.1:0-31778 GCA_031370755.1 Actinomycetes bacterium | reverse complement strand
CGACCCTCTTCGTCCGGCGGCTCGAGGTGCCGGTGGTGCTGCGCGACATCGAGCAGGCGCGCATCGACGAGGCACTCGCGACGGTGCGCGAGGAGGTCGGCGCGAAGAAGCCCTTCCTCGCAACGCTGATCGACGGTGGCACCGGCTGGGAGCAGTTCGCGGACTGCGATCTCGTGCTCGAAGCGGTCTTCGAGGAGCTCGAGGTGAAACGTCAGGTGTTCGAGGAGGTCCGCCGTGTCGCGCCCGGCGCGATCCTCGCGACGAACACGTCGTCGCTCTCCGCCGAGGAGATGGGCGCCGACGTCGGCTTGCACTTCTTCAACCCGGTCGCGCTCATGCCGCTCGTCGAGATCGTGCGCACGCCGCAGACGTCCCCGGAGGTGCTGGCAACCGCGTGGGACGTCGTCAAGAAGCTGAAGAAGCGCGGTGTGATCGTCGCCGACATGCCGGGCTTCGTCGTCAACCGCGTCCTCACGCGCGTCACCCGGGTGCTGCTCGACGCGCTCGAGAACGGCAACACCGTCGAGGAGACCGACGAGGCGATGCTCTCGCTCGGCATGCCGATGGCGCCGTCGGTCGTGTTGCAGATGGTCGGCCCGCGCGTCGCGAACCACGTGCTCGAGACGATGCACGAGGCGTACCCCGACCGCTTCCCGCTTTCGCCGACCCTCGCGCGGCTGGCCGAGGGAAGCGACGAGCCCGTGCTCACCGGCGAGGCCCGCCGGACGGTCGACGAGATTCGCGAGGACGTGCTCGAAGCGGCGGCCGACGAGATCCGCCACCTGCTCGACGAGGGCGTCGTCGGCGCCGCGGCCGACGTCGACGCCTGCCTGATCCTCGGGGCCGGCTACCCCTTCTTCCTCGGCGGGATCACGAAGCACCTCGATCAGCTGGGCGTCTCGACGCGGGTGTCCGGCGGCGAGCTCGCAGAGGTAGGCAAGATCCACGCGTAAGTGAAGGACGACTACCGCATCCGCATCGAGATCGAAGACGAGCACGCCGGCGGGCTCCTCGAGCGGCTCGGCCTCGGGCTGAGCGGCGAGGCCGCCGATCTCGCGAGCGACCTCGAGGCGCGGCGGCTCGTCGTGTCACGCGACGGCGACGACCTCTTCGTCTACGCCGGAACGGCAGCCGAGGCGGAGACCGCACGCTCGATCATCCAGGCCGAGCTGAGCGACAACGAGATCGCCGCGGTCACAGGCCCGGTCGAGCGCTGGCTCGACGACGAGGACCGCTGGAGCGACGATCCACCGACGGAGACGTGGGAGGAGGAGGCGATCGAGCACGGCTACGCCCCTTGGGAGGTTCGTGTCGGGATGGCCTCGCACGCCGATGCACGCGACCTCGCCGACCGGCTCGAGCAGGAGGGCTTCGCCGTCGAGCGGCGCTGGCGCTACCTGATCGTCGGCACGGCCTCGAAGGAGGAGGCGGACGCCCTTGCAGCCCGCGTCCACGGCGAGGTCGAGCCGGGCGGCGAGCTCGTCTGGGAGACGGTTCCCGGCAATCCGTTCGCCGTCTTCGGCGGCATGGGCAGCTCCGGAGGCCCCATCGGGTAGTTGACGCCCCCGGCGCCGGGGGTATGCTTCTGGACGGCGCAGCTCGCCCTAGGGGAATCAGCGAGCGCTCCACCTTTCGAGGTTCTGCAGCACGAACGACGTGCTGCGCATATGCAGGAAGCCACTCAACCGACCATCCTCTCCGAGGCGGCGGATCCACTCGCCGCCGCCGCATACCGCGCCGAAGCGTGGGCGGGCGAGCCGTTCCTGCGTGAGGGCGAGGACACGGCTCAGGTGCTCGCCCCTGGAACCGCACGGCGACGAGCGCTCGACGACGCGAGCGCGGAGATCGACGCGGGGCGCCGCGAGCCGAGCTCGCCGTGGAAGGTTCGCTACGGCCTGATGCTCGGTCTCGAGCGCGTGCTCGCCGACCCGGAGCCGCACACGGCCGCGGGCACACCGCTCCGCCGCCATCAGATCGACGCCCTCGCCGGGATGCTTACGGAGCTGATCGCCGCAACGCAGCGCGAGGAAGAGCCGAACGGGAACGGCAACGGCCACGGCGCCGTCGACGAGATGGAGCCGGAGCTCGACGAGGACGAAGACGACGACGCAGTCGCCGAGGGCGCGGACGACGGCGACGAGCCGCTCGAGGAGGAGCTCTCGGCCGCGGAGGATCCCGGCGCGGTCCGCCGCTACCGGTTCCGCCACCCGACGGCGTCCGGCAAGACGATCGCCGCAGCCGGCTTCGTCGACGGCGCGCGCACGCTCGGCGTCCTCATCCTCACGCACCGTCGCCTCCTCGTCTCCCAGTTCGACCGCGACCTCAAGACCGAGGGCTACGGCGACCGCTTCACGGACGCGATCGAGACGGGCATGGAGCCGCTGAAGCCGAACCCGCTGACGATCCAGACGTACGCGTGGTTCGCACGGCACGTGGGCTCGATCAGCCGCGACGCGTACCAGCTCGTGATCTGCGACGAGGCGCACACCGCGCTCGGCGAGAAGACGTCCGCCGCGATCCGCTCGTTCCCGGAGCCGCTCTACATCGGGATGACAGCGACCGAGCAGCTGATCGCGAAACAGGTGTCCGACGTCTTCCCGGCATCCGTCGACGACCTGCCGCTGCAGGACGCAGCACGTCGCGGCCTGATCGCGCCGCTGCGCTGCCTGCGCGTGCCGCCCGTCGCGGCGATCAACTCGGTGCCGATCGTCGGCGGCGACTTCGACCAGGAGATCCTCGCGAAGACGCTCGACCACCAGGCCCTGAACCAGGCGGCGGCGAGCCTCTACCGTGACCGCTTCGACAACACGCCGGGAATCGTCTACGCGGCCGGCGTCGACCACGCCTACAACCTTGCGCAGGAGTTCCGCTCGGCGGGGATCAAGACGGAGGCCGTCTCGGGACGCACGCCGCCCGTCCGGCTCGCCGAGACGCTTGCCGCGTACGAGCGCGGCGAGATCAACGTGCTCATCAACGCACAGCTTCTTGCGGAGGGCTGGAACTCACCGCGCGCGACGGTCTGCATGCATCTCGCACCGACGGCCTCGAAGCGCGTCTACCAGCAGCGGATCGGCCGCATCATGCGCCTCCACCCGCGCAAGGAAGCGGGCATCGTCGTCGACTTCGTCCCGAAGGGCGCGACGCACAACGAGCGCGTCGTCTCGCTCCACTCGCTCCTCGACGCAGACTTCTACCGCGAGGGCGCGCGCGTCACGCCCGCCCCGCGCCGCCGGTCACAACGCCGCGCACGCCGCCGGTTGACGCCGGCGCCGTGGCTCGTGCCGGTGACGCCCGACGTCCGCCGCCGCATCGCCGTCATTCAGCGCGAGTGGCAACGCGTCGATCCGCGCTATCTCGACGACGACGAGCAGCGCCTCTGGGCGACCATCGCCGGCCGCCAGATTCGCTTCGACGAGCGCGCCTCGTTCGTGCAGAAGCTTGCCGAAGGGCGCGCGTCGAAGGGCGCACTCGAGCAGTTCCTCGCGACGTGTGCCGCCGAGAACCCGAATCGCCGCTTGCGCATGATGGCGCTCCAGGACCGCGTGTCGATGCGCGTCGACCGCGCAGACTTCGACGATCTCGTCACGCTCGTGACGTCCGCACCGACGTGGGAGAAGGAACGCCTACCCGGGATCCGCGTGCTGTTACGCGCGATCGCGGAAGGGAAGCCCGACGCACCCGACCAGATCCTCGCGCGCTGGACGTGGAAGCTCGCGCGCGCAACACGCAAGGTGCAGGACCGCCGCGCCTCGAACGAGTTCCCCGAGGCAAAGCGCCTACTTGGTGCGCTCGCGAACTCGCGTGGTCATCGCCACGAAGAGAACGCCGCGAGACTCGTGAAGACAGGGCGCGAGCAGCCGATTCACATCGGCGCGGCGCTGCTCGCTTCGGCCGAGGGCTATACGCCGCGCGCGAACAAGCTCATCGACGAGGCGCGCGACGACCTCGGCACGGTGCAAGAAGTTGCGCTGGCGCTCTCCGAGAATCTCCCCGCGCCGAAGCAGCAGCCGAACAAGCGACGCCGGCGCCGCCGCAAGAAGAAGACGCCGGGGCAGACGGAGGGCGCGGCGGCGACCGCCACGGGCGAGGGCGGCGAGCCGTCCGCAGACGGCAGCGAACCGGCGAAGCCGAAGAAGCGGCGGCGGCGCAAGCCGAAGCCGGTAGAGACGACCGAGTCGCCCGACGGTCCGCCGGAAGCTACTGCGCTCGCGGAGAACGCGCCGGAACCGGCAGCAAGCGAAGAGTCGGCGGCCTAGAGACCTCGCAACCAGGTCTAAACCTGGTTGCGGTCGTTTCGGAACGACCGCAACCTGACTGAAGTCACGTTGCTGCCGCTAAGAGGCCGGCCCCTCCGCCCCTTCGTCGCGCTCGTCCTGCTCCTCGCGCTCGCGGAGAAAACGCGTCAGCTCCGCGGCGAGCGAGTCGCCTGACGGCAGGTCGTCCTCGGCGCTCAGCATGTCGACGCGGCGCTCGAGCTCCTCGACGTACGCCGCGGTGTCGGCGTCCGCGGACACAGCCTCGGTCACCTGCTCGCTGTACTCGTCGGCGGCTTGCTCGAGCTCGCCGATGTCGACGTCGATCTTCATCAACTCACCGAAGCGGCGCACGAGCGAGAGCGCAGCCCGCGGGCTCGGCGCGAGCGAGACGTAATGCGGCACGGCGGCCCAGAGGCTGAGCGAGCTGATGCCCGCCCCGCGGCACGCATCCAGGAGGACGCCGACGATGCCGGTCGGCCCTTCGTAGCGCGACGGCTCGAGCCCGAGCTCTTCCATCAGCTTCTCGTCGGTCGCCGCGGCAGTCACCGGCGCAGGCCGCGTGTGCGGCACGTCCGCGAGCAGCGAGCCGAACGTGACGACCCGCTCCACGCCGAGGTCGTTCGCAAGGCCGAGCACGAGCTGCGAGAACGTCTTCCAGCGGAGATTCGGCTCGGTGCCGAGCAGGATGACCGCGTCGCGGCCGGTACCGGGGATCTCCGCATGGAAGAACCCGTTCTCCGGCCAGTCGAGCTTGCGTGTCATCCCGTCCTCGAGCGAGACGTGCGGACGTGTCGCCTGGAAGTCGTAGAACGTCTCGGAGTCGATCTCCGCGAACCGCTCGCCGGCCCACTGCTTCGCGAGATAGCCCGCTGCGAGCGAAGCGCCCTGTCCGCCGTCGTTCCAGCCGCGAAACGCCGCGACGAGCACCGGTCGGCGCAACTGCGGCGTGAACAAGATGTTCAGCTCGGACATCGACGGATTCTACGTGCGTTCCGCGGCGACCGGCCGCCAGAGCCTGGCGACGAGCCCGACCGTCCAGGCGAAGACGCACGCAGCCACCGTGACATGCACGAGGACGAGCCCCCACGGCAGGCCGTTCCGGTACTGCGTCTCGCCGATCGCCATCTGGACGCCGAGCAGGACGAGGAGGCCGGCGCACCCGCGAACGAGCCACGGAAAGCGAGCTCGCTCGCGCCACGCCCACGCTGCGAGCACGAGGAAGACGATCCCGAAGGCTGCGGTCGCACGAACGTGCACATCGATCGACGGCTGGAACGTGCCGATGCGCCGAACCGATTCGCTCCCCGGATGCGGGCCCGCGGCGGTGGCGAGCGTGCCGGTGACGGCGAGCGCACTGACTGCCGCGAGCAGCACCGCGCCGCCGAGCCGCGCGATCGAAGGTAGCGCGGGCGCGGCGCCGCGCACCGTGCGCGTCGCCTCGAGCAGCACGAGTACGCCGACCGCGAGCACGACGAGCGAGAGCAGAAGGTGCGAGATGACGAGATACGGATTCAGGTCGTAGTAGACCGTGATCGCACCGAGCGGCGCCTGCGCGAGCGTGCCCGCGAACACGATCCACGCGAGCACCTTCACGCGGCGCGCGAGCGCGCGTGTGAGCAGCGAGCCGACGGCGAGCACGAGCGTCGCAAGCACCGTCAGCGTCGCGACGACACGATTCGAGAACTCGACGTCGGAGTGGTAGCCCCGCGCGGGCAGGAACTCGTTGGGCTGACAGCCGGGCCAGTGGTGACAACCGAGCCCCGAGCCCGTGAGGCGCACGGTGGCGCCCGTGGCGACGATAACGATCAAGGAGCCGACCGCCCAGCGCGCGAGAACGCGGAACCGCTCGGGCGAGAGCGCGAACGTCCGGCGCCGCGAAAGCGCCGGCGAAGCCGACTCGGCGTTCACGAGGGAGAGGCTAGCGCGAGGCCGGTGCCCGCTACGACCGAGCCGACTCGCTCGAGGAAGAGCCCGCGCGCCTCGAACTCCGAGCGCAGCGAGAGCCCCTTCTCCACCGGCAGCGAGATGAGCAGCCCGCCCGCGGTCTGCGCGTCGTAGCCGAGCGCGAGCAGCTCCTCGGCGACACCGTTCGTCTCGATCGGCGCGAACTCGCGGTTGCGCGGGTCGCCGCCGGTGCGCACACCTGCGCGCGCGACGTCGAGCGCACCGCCGAGCGCGGGCAGCGCGTCGAGAACGATGCGCACGCCCGAGCGCTCCGCCATCTCGTGCGCGTGACCGAAGAGGCCGAAGCCGGTGACGTCGGTGACCGCGTTCGGCGTGAAAGGCCGCAGCACCGACGCGGCCTCCGCGTTCAAGGTCGTCATCCACTCGATCGCAGCATCGAAGTCGGTGCTCGAGACGAGCTGCTTGCCGTGCCCGGCGAGAACGAGTCCGGTGCCGAGCGGCTTCGTCAGGAAGAGCGCATCACCGGCGCGCGCGCCGCTCTTCGGCCAGACGCCCTGCGGGTGAACCGTGCCGACGACGGCGAGGCCGTACTTCGGCTCGGCGTCGCGAATCGTGTGGCCGCCCGCGAGGATCGCGCCGGCCGCGACCACCTGCTCCGCCGCAGCGGCGAAGACCGCGCCGAGCACTTCCGTCGGCAGCTCCTCCGGAAACGCCGCGATCGAGAGCGCGAGGAGCGGCGTGCCGCCCATCGCGAAGACGTCGTTCAACGCGTTCGTCGCGGCGATGCGGCCGAAGGTGGCGGGATCGTCGACGAGCGGCGGGAAGAAGTCGACCGTGAAGACGATCGCGCGCTCGTCGTCGAGTCTGTACACGGCCGCGTCGTCGGCGGGCGAGAGGCCGACGAGCAGATTCTCCGCCTCGACCGGGACGAACCCCTTCAGGAGCTCCTCGAGCCGCACGGCCGAGTACTTCGCAGCGCAGCCGCCGCCGGCAGTGAGGCTCGTGAGCGAGGCGGCCATACGGCCCATGGTACGAAGACGGCGGCCGAAGCCGCCGTCTTCTAGGGGAGAGTGAGGAGCGCCAAAAACACAGACGGCACCCCTCGGACATGACAGTTCGCGGTTCCCGCGGTGTTGCCTTCCTGATAAACAACCCATATGGATCGCGCCGCATTGATCACGGGTGGCTCGTCGGGCATCGGGCTCGCGATCGCGCGCATGCTCCGCGACGAAGGCTTCGGGCTGACGCTCGCGTCGCGCCGGGCGGAGAAGGTGCAGGCCGCAGCCGAGGAGCTCGGCGCGACCGCGGTCGCGGCCGACGTCGGTGACGCCTCCGACTGCGAGCGGCTCGTCGCCGAGCACCGCGAGCAGTTCGGACGGCTCGACATCCTCGTCAACTCCGCCGGCATCGGCATCGGCGGCACCGTCGAGAACCTACCCGCGAAGCACTTCGATCTCCAGATGGGCGTGAACGTGCGCGGGCTCTTCCTCGTCACGCAGGCCGCGATACCGCTCCTGCGCGAGTCGAAGGGCTGGATCGTGAACCTCGCCTCGATCGCGGGGACGATGCCGACGCCGGGGCTCGCGACCTACGGCGCGACAAAGGCGGCGGTGATCTCGCTCACGCGCTCGCTCAACGAGGAGCTCGACGCCGACGGCGTGCGCGCCGTCGCGATCTGTCCCGGCTTCGTCGCGACGCCGATGGCGGAGTGGTCGGGCTTGAAGAACGAGGAGATGATCCAGCCGGAGGACTGCGCGGAAGTCGTGCGCATGCTGCTCCGCCTGTCGTCGCGTGCCCGCGTGCCGCAGGTCGTGATCGAGCGGGCGGGCTCGACGAACGGCGACGTGCCGCTCAGCGGCGCTTAGATGGTTGATCTGATGGCCGGCACCGACGCGTTCCCGCGCGTCCCGCTGCTCTTCGGGCCGTCGCCGGTCCACCGCCTCGCCCGCTTGAGCGACCACCTCGGCGGCAAGGTGGACGTGTGGGCGAAGCGGGACGACTGCAATGCCGGGCTCGCGTACGGCGGCAACAAGACGCGCAAGCTCGAGTTCCTCGCAGCCGACGCCCTTGCGCAGGGCTGCGACACGCTCGTGTCGATCGGTGGAGTCCAGTCGAACCACACGCGGCAAGTGGCCGCCGTCGCCGCGCACCTCGGGCTGAAGTGCGTCCTCGTGCAGGAGCACTGGGTCGACTGGGACGATCCCGTCTACGAGCGGGTCGGCAACATCCTGCTCTCACGGATCATGGGCGCCGACGTCCGGCTGTCGGACGCGGGCTTCGACATCGCCTTCCGGCCGAGCTGGGAGGAGGCGCTCGACTCCGTGCGCGCCGCAGGCGGAAAGCCGTACCCGATCCCCGCAGGCGCCTCCGACCACCCGCTCGGCGGCCTCGGCTACGCGCGCTGGGCGGACGAGGTGGCCGAACAGGAGCGCGACCTCGAGGTCTTCTTCGACACGGTCGTCGTCTGTTCCGTGACGGGATCGACGCAGGCGGGGATGATCGCCGGCTTCGCCGCGCAGGACCGGCCGCGAGCCGTGCTCGGAATCGACGGCTCTGCGACCGTGGAGCAGACCCGCGACCAGGTGGCGCGCATCGCGCGGGCGACCGCAGAGGCGATCGGGCTCGGGCGAGAGCTCGACGAGTCCGAGATCGTGCTGCTCGACGAGTGGCACGCCGGCACGTATGGGCTTCCCGACGCGAAGACGATCGCGGCGATCCTGCTCTGCGCCCGCCTCGAGGGTGTGCTCACCGATCCGGTGTACGAAGGCAAGTCGATGGCCGCGCTCATCGAGCTCGTGCAGACGGGGCGAATCGAGCCGGGGTCGCGCGCGCTCTACGCCCACCTCGGCGGGCAGCCTGCACTGAACGCGTATGCAGGCGCGTTCGACTAGAGCTCGCCGGGCGTGCGGATGATCTTCCAGACCATGTAGAGACCGAGCACCGCGGCGAGGCAGAAGCCCGCGATGCCGAGCCATTCGAAGCGGTGCACGCGCACGACAAGCGCCGAGGAGAGCAGGAGCGCGCCGACGATGAGCGACGCGCCGACGCGATTCGCCATCGAGCGGAGATTCGCCTCGAGCTCGCCGAGCCCGGTCGGCTCGATCCCGATCTTGAACGAGCCCTGCTCGAGCTCGCTCACGACGTGTGCCACCTTGCGCGGCAGGCGTGAGATCGGCTCGAGCTGGGTGTAGAGATATGCGAGGAGCTGCTTCGGCTCGAGGCGGCGCTCGACCTCGATCACCATCACTTCGAGCGCCTTCTCCTCCATCAGCTCGATCGGATCGAGCGCCGGATCGAGAATGCGCGCGATCGAGTCGGCCTGCGCCAGCGTCTTGCCGACGAGCGCGAAGCTCGTGGGCAGCGCGATGTTGTGCTGCAGCGCGATGCGCTGAAGATCCGCGAGCGACTCGCCCGCGCGGATCCCGGAGAGCGGGCGCCAGTGGAAGCGCGGCAGCTTGCGCCGCACGTCGTGCACGAACCCGGGCTGCTCCGAGTTCATGCCGGTCAACGACAGGCTCAGGATCAGGTCGGCCACGTCGTCGGCGCGGTTCTGCGCAATCGCGAGCAGCAGGAGCGACAAGCCGCGGCGCGTGTCGTCGTCGAGCCGTCCGAGCAGGCCGAAGTCGAGCAGCGCGAGCCTGCCGTCGGGCGTCAGGAGAATGTTCCCCGCGTGCGGGTCGGCGTGGTAGACGCCTTCCACGACAACCTGGAAGACATAGGCGCCGAAGAACTGGCGCGCGAGCTCGCGTGCGTCGTCCGGCTGGAGCGCATGTCCCGCCTCGACCTTCTCGCCCTCGATGTACTCGAGCACGAGCACCCGCTCGGTCACATGTGGACGGATCACTTCCGGCACGAGCACACGGTCGTAGTCCTCGACGAGGCCGGCGATCAACTCCGTGTTGTGCGCCTCCTCGACGAAGTCGAGCTCCTGGCGCAGGTGCACCTCGAGCTCGTCGGCGAGCGCTTCCACCTGCAGCAGCTGCGCCGTCTCCGAGTGGCCGGCGAGGAAGCCCGCGGTCGAGCGCAGGACGGAGAGGTCGAGCTCGACCTGCTCGACGATCCCCGGCCGGCGCACCTTGACGACGACCTCGCGGCCGGTCTTCAGCAGTGCGCGGTGCGTCTGGGCGATCGACGCCGCGGCGAGCGGCTCCGGGTCGATCGTCGTGAAGACGTCGCCGCCGAGGTCGGCGAGGATCACCGCCTCGATCTCGGCGAACGGCACGGGCGGCACCGCGTCGACGAGCTGCGAGAGCTCCTCGATGTACACGTCCGGCATCAGGTCGGGGCGCGACGAGAGCAGTTGCCCGAGCTTCACGTACGTCGTGCCGAGCTCCTCGAGCGCCTGGCGGAAGTTGCGGGCGCCCTCGCGGGTCGCTTCGCGTTTCCCGCGGACGCCGATCTCCGCGAGAACGTGTCGAATGCCGCTCTTTTGCGCGACGCGCGTCACATGCAGCGCGCGACGCGCACGCTCCATGCGCTCGCCCATACGAGCATCATGGCCCCGCGTGCTGCGGAGGAAACGCGGCTCAGCCGCGGGCGATCGCACCGAGCAGGCCGTGGACGCCGAGCTCGGAGGCGCCGCGCCACGTGTGCGGCCCGGCGGCGAAGAAGAGCGTCGTGCGCGGGCCTGCCATCATGCCGTTCCCGAAGGCGATGCCCCAGACGCCGGGAAGCTCGACCGGCTTGCCGTCGCGGCGGCGGAGCACTCCCCGGAACGACCAACCGGCGACACGCCGTTCGAAGACGTCGACGCGGCCGCTGCCGAAGTTCGCGACGACGAGCGAGCCCGCCCGCAGACCGAACCCCTTGGGCACGACGGCCATCCCCCACGGCTCGTCCAGCGGCCCCATGTGCGCGACGCGGGCGAGCAATCTGCCGTCGAGATCGAACTCGTCGACGTAGCCGCCCGTCGGCGAGTCGTTTCCGTTCACGGGTGCCCGCCATGCGTAGCTGACGAAGACGCTCGAACCGGCCGCCTGGATGCCGAACGGTGCATACCACGCCGGGATCGCGCGATCGACGAACGCACCACGCCGGAGGATGGGACGCCACCGCTCGTCCAACACGACCACGCGCGCGTTGTGGAAGTCGGTCGCGTAGATCCGCTCGCGCCCATTCGGAAGCGTTGCGAGCGCGAGCCCGCGGAAGACGGCTCCGCGCTCCGCCTGGTCGACGGCGATCTCGGCGCTCGTCGACCAGCCGTGCGGCACGACCGGCGACCAGGCGCGGATCATCCCGTCCTCGCACGCGTAGATGAAGCGGGCCGGCCCGGAGGCCTTGCCTCTGCGGACGACGAAGCCGTCGCCCGGGTTGTAGACGATCCCGGTCGGGCCGCCCTGGACGTCGACCGTCAACGCCTGCTTGCGGCCGTCGCCTGCGTAGAGCGTGCTCGCTTCGCGCGCCTCGTTGGCCGTCCACCAGGGCCCGGTCGGGCTTGCTGCGAGGCCCCACGCGTTCACGAGGCGCGCGTCGTGCACACGCGCACCGAGCCCGCGGTCGGAAACGAGGTGCGTGACGCGATAGAAGGCTGGGCCCTGCGAGGCGAGGTCGGCGAGAGCGCCGGCCGCCGCAACGGCAGCTCCGACGAGCGCCACCGCGAGGAGCCGTGCGCGCCGTCTCATCCGCGTTCGCTGACCCGGGTCTGCGTCGTGTCCTGCCCGAGCCGCGAGTCGATCGCGACGGTGCGTCCCTCGCGGGCAGCGTCGAGGACCGCCGTCGCCGCGTCGAGCACGTGCAGCCCCAGCTCGCCGGAGGCCCGGTGCGGTCTCGATGCGTGCAGCGACTCGAAGAGATCATGCAGGCCGCAGCCGCGTGTCTCCTGCGGCCCGCGCGACTCGTAGGCGACCGTCTCCCAGTCGCCTCGTGCCGTCTTCACCCGTACGTCTCCCTCGAATCCGTTTGCGTCGGGAAGCTCGAGCGTTCCTTCGCTCCCGTGCACGACGAGACTGCTCTCGTACTGCTCCACGGCTTCGAAGCTCACTGTCAGCGACAGCAGCGGGCCCCGCTCGAGCCGCAGGAGCGCGGCGACGTGCGTCGGGACGTCGACGGTGAACTCCTCGCCTGCGCGAGGCCCGACGCCGAGCCGGCGTACGAGCGTCGGCGTGGCCGCGAACCCCGTCGCCTCGACATAGGGCCCGAGCAGCGACGCGACGGCCGTGAGCTGGTACGGCGCGAGGTCGAGCATCGGCCCGCCGCCCTCGCGATAGAAGATGTCGGCGTTCGGATGCCAGCCGTCGGGCCCGCCGACGAGCAGCACCGCGGTCACGCCGAGCGGCTCGCCGATCGCGCCGCGCTCGATCAGCTCGCGACCCGCCTCATAGGCAGAGCCGAGGAACGTGTCGGGAGCGCAGCCGAGGCGAAGCCCACGCTCGGCCGCCAGCGCGACGAGGCTGCGCGCGTCGGCGACGGAGGTCGCAAGGGGCTTCTCGGTGTAGACGTGCTTCCCGTGCGCGAACGCAGCACGCACCACTTCAGCGTGAGCAGCCGGCGGCGTCAGGCTGAGGATCGCGTCGATCTCGGCGTCGGCGACGAGCTCGTCGACCGACGCCACGCGCAAGCCGTGCTCTGCTCCGAACGCCGCCGCAACTTGCTCGTCGAGGTCGGCGCAGGCGACGATGTCGAAGCTCTCGAACGCGACCGACCCTCGCACGTAATTGTGCGCGATCACGCCGCAGCCGACGACGCCGACGCGAGCGGCCCCGTTCACGCGGCAACCTTCAGAAAGCGCTGCACCGCGTCGAAGGAGCGGGTGACGGCGGCGAGGCCGGAGCCGTCCGTCTCGTCCTGCTCGACGAGCAGCCACTCGACGCCGGCGGCAAGCGCCGCCGGCAGGACGCGGTCGTAGCCGACTGCGCCGTCGCCGACGGGGCAGAATGCCCGGGTGCCGCGCGCGCGAAAGTCCTTGACGTGGACGAGCGGGCTCCGTCCGCGCGAGCGTTCCAGCAGCTCGACGGGATCGACGCCGGCCTGCCAGGCCCACCCGAGGTCGAGCTCGAGCCAGATGTCCTCCGCCGGCAGCGCGAGCAGCGAGTCGAGCACCGAGCCGCCCTCGAAGCGCTCGAGCTCGGCCCAGTGGTTGTGAAAGCCGAAGCGCAGGCCTGCGCGGTTCACCCGCTGCGCCGCGTCTGCGATCGTCGCGACAGCGGCCCGTGCCTCGGCGTCGGACGCCGGCGGCTCGATCCAGCTTAGGACGAGGCGGCCGGAGCCGAGCACGGCGAGCTCCGCAGCGAGCTCGGGCAAGGACGTCCGGATCGCGTCGAGCCCCGCGTGGCGACCCGCGACCTCGAGCCCGAGCCCGTCGAGCCACGAGCGCACCTCGGTCGCGGCGAACCCGTGCAGGTCGAAGAGCTCGACCCCGTCGTACCCGATCTCCGCGACGCCGCGCAGCGTTCCCTCGAAGTCCTGCGCGCACTCCTCGCGGAGCGTGTAGAGCATGAGCCCGACCTGTGTCATGCGATCGCCGGCTCCCGCCCCGCGATGAGGTCGCGGTACCAGTAGAAGCTGTCCTTCGGAATGCGTTCGAGCGTCGGATAGTCGATGTAGACGATGCCGAACCGTTTCGCGTAGCCGAGGCTCCATTCGAAGTTGTCTAGGAAGCTCCACGCGAAATATCCCTTCATGGGCGCGCCGTCGGCCGCCGCGCGGAGGACCGCGTCGATATGGCGCTCGAGGTAGGCGGTGCGCTCGGGATCGTGGACGAGGCCGTCGTGCACTCGCACGTCGCCGAAGGCCGCCCCGTTCTCGGTGACGTACATCGCGCGCGGCGCGTAGTCGCGCGCAACACGGACGAGCAGCTTGTGCAGGCTCTCGGGATGGACCTCCCACCCCATGTCGGTCATCGGCGCGTCCGGGTCCTTTACGACGTGCGGCCCGCCGCCGTTGTCGCTCGCCCGGACGACGAAGCGGAAGTAGTTGTTGACGCCCAGGAAGTCGATCGGCGTCGAGATCGCGGCCAGATCGCCGTCCTGCACCGGCGGCTCGTACGACATGTCGGTGGGATAGGTGCCGAGGAAGAGCGGATCGAGCAGCCAGCGGTTCGCCATGCCGTCCATCTGGCGCGCAGCATCGAGATCGGCCGGCGAGTCGGAGGCAGCGTCGACGTGCTCGAGGTTGAGCACGATGCCGACCTCGGCCTCGGGCGCGGCGCGCCGCAGGGCCTCCGTCGCCCAGCCGTGCGAGAGGAGCAAGTGGTGCGCTGCGGCGATCGCGTCCGCCTCGCTCGTCCGGCCGGGAGCGTGCTCTCCCCACGCGTGGCCGATCCACGCAACCACCCACGGCTCGTTGTGTGTCACCCAGTGCGTGATGCGATCGCCGAGGCGGTCGGCAACGACCTCCACGTACTCGACGAACGCCTCCGCTGTCGCGCGGGCCGGCCAGCCGCCGACATCCTCGAGCGCCTGCGGCGTGTCCCAGTGGAAGAGCGTCGGGAACGGGGTGATGCCGGCGGCGAGCAGCGAGTCGACGAGCCGATCGTAGAAGTCGAGCCCGGCCTGGTTCACGCGACCGCGGCCGTCGGGGATGATGCGCGGCCACGCGATCGAGAAGCGGAACGCGTCGAGCCCGAGCTCGCGCATCAGCTCGATGTCGTCGGGATATCGGTGGTAGAAGTCGCACGCGATCGCGCCGGTGTCGCCGTTGCGGACCTTGCCGGGCGTCGCGCAGAAGCGATCCCAGACGCTCTCGCCGCGGCCGTCCTCGGTCGCTGCACCCTCGATCTGGTACGCGGCAGTCGCCGCCCCCCAGACGAAGCCGTCCGGCACGGCGGTCATGACCGACTCCCGTTCCGGGCGAATACGGCCTCCGGTGCCGGCGCGTTCACATGGCAGCGGGCGGCCTGTGCACGTCGCGCCTCGACGAGCGGCGGCGTCACGCGCGAGCACACGTCGATCGCGAGCGGGCAGCGCGAGACGAAGCGGCAACCTTCCGGTGGATCGACCGCAGCCGAGGCAAGGCCCTTGCGAATCTCGATGCGCTTCGGTTCGAGAGCGGTTCCCGGATCCGGCACGGCCGAGAGCAGCAGCTGCGTGTACGGGTGCAGCGGCTCTGCAAGCACTTGCTCCACCGGGCCGTGCTCGACAATCTGGCCGGCGTACATGACGAGAATGTCGTCTGCGACGTACCGCGCGCTCGCAAGGTCGTGCGTGACGTAGAGGAACGCGATCCCGCGCTCCTCTTTCAGTTTCAGCATCAGGTTGAGGATCCCGATGCGAATCGACACGTCGAGCATGCTCGTCGGCTCGTCCGCGAGCAGCACGGCCGGCTCGACGGCCAGTGCACGCGCAATCGCGACGCGCTGGCGCTGGCCGCCCGAGAGCTGATGCGGGTACTTCGCCGCGATGTGCTCGGGTGGCACGAGGCCGACGTTCTGAAGCAGGTCGTAGATGTGCGCCTCGACTTCGTTCGTGGGGACGATCCCGTGGATGCGGAGCGGACGCTCGAGGTGGTGACGGATCGTCTTCGCGGGGTTCAGCGAGCCGAACGGATCCTGGAAGATCATCTGCACCTGCGAGCGGTAGTCGAGGATTGACCGGCGGCTGCGGTCGCGCGCGACGTCGCGGTCGCCGAAGCGGATCGTCCCCTCGCTCGGGGCGTACAGGCGCGCGAGCAGGCGCGCGACCGTGCTCTTCCCGCTCCCGCTCTCGCCGACGAGCGCGGTGATCGTGCCGCGGCGCAGCACGAAGCTGACGTCGTCGACCGCGTGCACGGAGCTTCGCCGCCCGATGAAGCCGCTGCCGGCCGCGAAGCGCTTCGAGAGGTTGCTCACCTCGAGCGTCGTATCCCGCTCGGCGAGGCTCATGTTCCGACCTCGGCGAGATGGCAGGCGACGAAGTGCTCCGGCTCGACCTCGCGCAGCAGCGGCCGCTCGGTGGTCTGCCGGCGATACGCGGGCTGCTCGGGCACGCAGAGCGGGCAGCGCGGATGGAAGCGGCAGCCAGCCGGGGGATCGGCAAGGTCGGGCGGTGAGCCGGGAATCCCGACGAGCCGCTCGAGCGGGCCGGTCAGCGGGGGGAAGGATGCCATGAGCCCGCGCGTGTACGGATGGCGCGGGCTGGCGTGCAGGCGGGCTGCGGGCGCGGTCTCCACGATCTCGCCCGCGTACATGATCGCGATGCGATGCGCGAACTCGATCAGGAGCGAGAGGTCGTGCGTGATGAAGAGCACCGCGAAGCCGAAGTCCCGCTGGAGGTCCTGCACCTGCTGCAGGATCTCGCGCTGCACGACGACGTCGAGCGCCGTGGTCGGCTCGTCCATGATCACGAGCTCCGGCTGTAGCGCCAGCGCCATCGCGATGATCACGCGCTGTCGCATTCCGCCGGAGAGCTCGTGCGGATAGGCGCGGACGCGACGGCGGTCGATGCCGACGAGCTCGAGCAACTCGCCCGCGCTCTTGAGCGACGCACGCTTCGAGATGCGCTCGTGCGCCAGCATCATGTCGACGAACTGGTCACCGACGCGCATGACGGGGTTGAGCGCGTTCATGGCGCTCTGGAAGACCATCGAGACGTTCCGCCAGCGGTAGCGGCGGAGCTCGTCGCGGCTCTTGCCGCCGAGATCCTCGCCGCGGAAGGAGACGCTGCCGGCCGTGATCTGGGCGGGTGTCCGCAGGATCTGCATCACCGCGTTCGCGACGGTCGTCTTCCCGCAACCGGATTCGCCGGCCAGCCCGACGACTTCGCCGGCGCGGATCGTGAGGTCGATGCCGTCGACGGCGCGCACGCGCCGCGCACCGACCCCGTAGTCGACCGTCAGGCCGCGGAGCTCGACGAGCGGCTCGCCCTTCGCACCCTGTTTGACGGCGGTCGGCATCTGCTCGACGAGGCTCGTCACGCGGCCCGCCGGAGGAAGCCGCGCTTGACGCGCTCGACGCGGAGGCGCGGGTTGCTCACCTCGTCGATGCCCGCGAGCACCAAGGTCAGGCCGAGAACGGTCACCCCGATCGCGAGCCCGGGGAACAGGAACGACCACCACTCGCCCTGGAGGACGCTCGAGTTGACGGTCGCCCAATAGAGCGCGCCGCCCCAACTCGGCTTCGACATGTCGCCGAGGCCGAGAAACTCGAGGCCTGCGTCGACGAGGATCGCGATGTAGAAGACGAGGACGAACGCGGCTGCGATGCGGCTGATCATGTTCGGCAGCAACTCGCCGAAGACAATGCGCGGCGCCGACTCGCCTGCAACCTTGGCCGCCAGGACGAAGTCCCGGTTCTTGAGCGTCAACGCCTGGCCGCGCAGGATGCGCGCCTCGAAGGCCCAGAGCGTGAGCGCAATGACGAGGATCATCGTCATCAGCCCGCGGGTGTGGAGGAATGCGGTCACGTCGATCAGAAGCGGAATCGTCGGGATGACGAAGAAGACGTTCGTGATCAGGTTGAGAATGTCGTCGGCGATCCCGCCGAGGTAGGCAGCGAAGACGCCGAGCGTCGTCGCGAGCACCGTTGCGATCGCGCCTGCGGCGGCGCCGAGGAGCAGCGAGCGCCGTGCTCCCCAGATGACCTGCGCGAAGACGTCCGTCCCCTGGTCGGTGGTGCCGAACAGATGGTGCAGCGACGGATGCTGGCGGGCGTCGATGAGCGAGAACTCGGTCGCCTTGCTCGCAGGCTCGAGCAGCGGCGCGATCAGCCCGAGCACCACCATCCCGAGCACGACGCCGAGCCCGACGCGCGCCTTCGGGTTTCCGAGCACCACGAGCAGCCAGCCCGGCACGAGCTTCTTCCGGCGCCGCACGATCGGCATGGCGGCCGGCAACTCGATGATCGGCGTCATCTGCGACATCAGCCAGCCGTCCTGACGCGTGGGTCGAGGATCAGGTTGAGGATGTCCATGATGAAGTTGGCGACGATCGGGCAGAGCGCGAAGACGAGCAGGAGCGCCTGCGTGAGCGGGTAGTCGTTTCCGAGCGCAGCCTGCTGAAGCGTGAACCCCGCGCCCGGATAGCTGAACACGAGCTCGATGAAGATGACGCCGCCGACAGCCGTGGCGAACTGTGCGGCGAAGCCGTTCAGCGGCGGGAGGATCGCGTTGCGCGCGGCGTAGCGTGTCATGACGCGCGAGTCGCGCAGCCCCTTCGCGTGCGCCATCGCGACGTAGTCCTCGTCGATCGTGTTGATCATGACCGTGCGCATGTTCAGCACCCACCCGCCGGCGTACGCAATCACGACGACGAACGCGGGCAGGATCCCGTGTCGGACCGCGCCGGCGACGAACGGCCAGTTGAAGCCCGGCGTGTCACCGTTGTCGTAGGCGTGCTGGATCGGGAACCAGCCGAGCTTGAGGCCGAAGAAGTAGACGACGATGAGGCCGGTGAAGTACGCGGGGAAGGCACCGAGCGCCATGAAGATCGGCACGAGCACCGTGTCGAAGCTGCTGCCGCGCCGCCAGGCCGCGACCATGCCGATCGCCGTGCCGAGGAGGAACGCGATGCAGAAGGCGATCCCGACGAGGACGATCGAGTACGGGAGCGTGCGGGCCACGACCTCGGACACCTTCGTCGGGTAGTTCGAAGTAGAGATGCCGAAGTCGAGCGTCGCGACCCGGTGCAGGTACTGGATGTAGGCCTCCCAGATCGACTGGTGACCGCCGCCGAGGAGTGCCTGGTACGTCCTGATGATTCCCGGGTTCGACTGGATCTGCGCGGGGCTGAGGTGCTGGAGGATGCCGCCGATCGGGTCGCCCGGCATCAGTCTCGGCAGGAGGAACGTGATCGTCAGCGCCACCCAGGTGGCGAACACGTAGAAGCCGAGTCGACGCAGGAACCAGCGCATGGTGAAGACCGTATCGCCGAAGCGGGCGGGGAGGAATGAGCCCCGCCCGCATCGGCGTGGGAGGGTCTTGCTACCTCGTCGTCACGCGCCGGCCTTGCCGCCGGGACAGATTCGCGTGAACGAGAGGATGTTGTCGGGAGCCGTCGTGAAGATCGGATCGCCGTAGAAGTTCTTCGGCGACGTGTAGCAATGGAAGTACTTCGTGCTGTAGGTCGACCATCGCGGCCCCACGAAGAGTGGAACGATCGGTTGATCCTGGAGGAAGAGGTTTCCGAGCTGAGCGGCGATCTGCCGCTGCTTCGAGACGCTGAGGCTCGCCTTCCACTGGTTCAGAAGAGTGGTCGCCTTCGCGCTCGAGTAGTGCGCCCAGTTGCCCGTGTTCGTCGCGTCCTGGCCGGACGGCGTGAACCGGTTCGTGGACATGTTCGAGTTGAAGAACCCGTAGGGCGAGCCCTGGGATGCGTTCTGCCAGAGGAGCGACGGGAACTTCGTGGCGGATGCGTTCGGGTACCACGAGTTCCAGTCCGGCTCGAGCGCAACCGAGGAGTTGATCCCGATCGCCTGGAGGTTCTTCGTGATGATCTGGTTGGAGGCGACCCAGTCCGACCAGCCCGAGATCACGTGGATGTCGAGGTTGACCGGGTTCCCCTTCGGATCCATCAGGTTGCTGCCCTTGTAGGTGAAGCCGGCGTCGGTGAGCGTCTTCTTCGCCAGCGTCGGGTTGTACGCGGCCGCCTTCTGCGCGGCCTCCTTCGTCGCACCCGTCACCCAGGTCGGGAAGATCCCGTTCAGGCCGAGCGCGTCGGTCGGCGGTGCGTAGCCGTACTCGCCGAGCTTCGAGACATCGCTGCGATTGATCGCAAAGCTGAGCGCCTTGCGGAACTGAACGAGGCTGTAGGGGTACACGGTCGTGTCGAAGACGAGCGAGATCGGATACGCCGTCGTCGCATAGAAGGCGTGGTAGTGCGCCTTGTCCTTCGCGATGTAGGCCTGCGCGACGTTCGGGACGAAGTTGTGCGTCCAGTCGACGTCACCCTTCTGGATCTGCAGCAGCGCCGCATCGTTCGACGACGCCTGCACGTACTCGAGGCAGGGGATCTTCGGCGAGCCCTTGAGCCAGTACTTCGGGTTCTTGTTGAAGACGTAGTCCTGCGTCGTGAAGCGTCCGACCTTTGCGAACGGGCCGGAGCCGACCGGGTTCGGGTTGGTGAACGTCGCGGCATTCGAGACGCCTGTCCAGATGTGCTTCGGCACGACGAACTGCGCATTGAGGACCGCAGGGATGAACTGCGAGTCGACGGTCTTGAGCTTGATCACGGTCTTGTACGGGCCGGAGGCCTTGATCGAGACGACGTTCGTGTCCGGCAGTGTGAGCCCGATCATGTCCATCGCCTTGTCCTGCTGTCCGGCGGTGAGGCTGTAGACGACGTCGGCCGACGTGAGCGGCTTGCCGTCCGTCCATTTGACGCCGCGCTGCAGGTCGAGGGTGAGGGTCTTGTTCCCGTTCGACCACTTCCAGCTCTTGGCGAGCCACGGGTACACGTGGCCGCCGCCGGCGACCGTGCTGATGATCAGCGGCTCGTAGAAGGCGCCGCGCACGAAGCCGCCGCTCGGCAGGCTCGTCGCGGTGTACGGGTTGAAGTTGCGGACGAAGGCGGGATCGCCCGAGCCCGTCATGACGAGGCACGAATGCCCGGCGAGATTGGCCGCGCCGGCTGTGGGTGCGGCGGGCGCCGAAGCGCTCGCCACGAGCGCAGCCGCGGCGGCGAGGCCCGCGAGCGCAAGCCCTACGCGCCTGCGGGGAAAGCGAACGTCAGGTCGCATCGTGCAGTCCTTTCTTGCCCGAAGGCGGAAGCGGAGACAGCTGAACCTGGTTCCGGCAACGTTTCCGGTGGTTTGTTACACAGCGCACACCGCAAAGTCAAGTCGAGAGGGAAATACTTTTCGGAGTATTTCCGAAACGTTCCGGAAATGCTTCAATGGCGGCATGGCGGTGGGCGGTGGCAACGGGCGGGCGACGATCCGGGAGATCGCCGAGCTCGCCGGCGTCTCGATCGCCACCGTCTCCCGGGTCATGAACGGCCGCGAGGACGTCTCCGCCGAGACGCGCGAGCTCGTCCAGCGCATCGTGCGGGAGCGCGGCTACACGACGAATCGCAGCGCTCGGGGCCTCTCGGCCGGAAAGACCGGGCTGATCGGCGGCACCGTCCCGATGCTCCACTATCCGTACTTCTCGTATCTCCTCGCCGGAGTGGCCGAGGCCCTCTACGAGGAGGACATGCGCCTCGTCCTCTGCCCGACGATGCACGAGCACGAGCGCGAGGTCACCCTGCTCGAGCGGCTGCTGCACGGGACGACCGACGGCGCCGTGATCATCCTGCCGGAGGAGTCGAGCGACGAGCTCGAGCTGTTGCTGAACCACGGCTACCGCTTCGTCGTCATCGACCCGCTCGTGCCGCTCAACGACCGCATCCCTGCCGTTTCGGCGGCCCACAGCGCCGGAGCCGACCAGGCGATGAAGCACCTGTTGTCGCTCGGGCATCGGCGCATCGGGGCGATCACCGGCCCGGCGGGCGGTAAGGCGACCGAAGACCGGCGCCGGGGCTACTACGCGGCCCTCGCCGGGGCAGGCATCGCGCCCGATCCCGAGCTCGAGGTCGAGGCCAACTTCGAGCTCGGCGGGGGCGCCGCTGCCGCCGCGCAGCTGCTCGACATCGACGACCCGCCGACGGCGATCTTCGCGTTCAACGACAACATGGCGATCGGCGCGCAGCAGACAGCGCGCGCGCGCGGCGTGCGCGTTCCGGAGGAGCTGTCGATCGTGGGCTTCGACGACCTCGAGGAAGCTGGGATCGTCACGCCAGCGTTGACGACGATCCGGCAACCGCTCGCCGAGATGGGCCGCATCGCCGTCAGCCTGCTGCTGCGGCTGCTCGACAACCAGCCGCTCGAGGCCCTGCACGTCGAGCTCGCGACGCGCCTGATCGTGCGCGAGTCGACGGCACCGCCGCCTCGCAGCGCCTGACGCACGCCGGAGCTGCAGCGCAAAGAGACAGAGCGCGCGGCAACGCGCTCCTCGGTGGTTCACGTGCAAAGTCCATGACCCGTTCAGCCGCGATCAGACTTCGGTTGCAGCAGTTCCGATCGTGCGGGTCGAGGTGATCGATCCGCCGCCGCGCACGGTGCGCGACGGCGGCGTCGGCCCTCAGACCGACCCGCCGTCTACCAGAAGCCGCCGTCGTTGAAGCCGATCGGCTTGAGCACCCAGCCGAAGTAGGCCGAGAAGCTGATCGCGAGAATCAGGAGGGAGATAAGGCGCGCGTTGGTCACGTTTGACACCACCTTTCAGACCGTTAGAACCGGACGTCCTGGAGCGCCTCTGCCGCAGTGCGGTAGAGGTGGGCTGCAAGCCTGTCGTCGCCGCGGCGCGTCGCGAGATCGCCACGAGCGACCCATGCGGCGGCGCGATGCCCGGCGGAGCCGAGCTGACCGAGGCTGGCCTCGGCCGCGGTGAACGCTGTCTCCGCCTCGTCGAGGCGGTCCTGCTCGAGCAACGCGCGCCCAAGGACGAGCTGCACGTTGCCTACCTCGTCGAGGTAGTCCTCGTTACCGGCCGACTCGAGGAGCTGGAGCGCGTGACGCGCCTGCTCCTCCGCCTGCTCGATGTTGCCCGTGCGGAGGTGGATCTGCGCGAGCGACGACACGGCCTGCGCGGCGTCGGCGTCGCGGCCGGTCTCGAGCGCGATGCCGAAGGCCTCCTTCAGCAGGCTGATCGCCTCGTCGGTCTTGCCGAGGAGGAAGTTCAGGCCGCCGAGGTTGTTCGTGAGCTGGCCGACGTACACGCGGTCGGCAAGCTCCTCGTACGCCGCGCGAGCCTTCTCGGCGTAGCTCCGCGCGAGCACCCAGTGCCCCTCGCGGTCGGCGACGAGCGATGCCTGGAAGTACGCGGCGCCGATCGTGCGCGGGTCGTTCGCATCCTCGGCGAGCTGGAGCGCGCGCTCGATGTCTTCGCGCGCCGCCTCGTAGTCGCGCTGGCGGCGCCAGCAGCGGGAGCGCCACGAGAGGATGTTCGAGCGAAGCTGGTCGGACGGGAGGCCCGAGCGCTCGGCGAGGATGAGCGCCTCGTTCAGGAGGCCGAGCGACGTCTGGATGCTGTTCAGCTGATACCGGCAGATGCCGAGGGCGGTGTAGACCTCCGCGCGCTCGAGATCGGAGAACGACCCGGCCTCGACGATGGCGCGCGCCTCGTTCAGGAGCTCGAGGCCCGCCCGCAGCGCACCGAGGCGCATCTGCGTGCGGCCGGCGCCGACGAGGGCGCGAACCGTGAGCTCCGGCACACCCGTCGCGCGGGCTGCAGGAAGCAGTGTCTCGTACTCCGTCGAGGCCTCGTCGTTCGACAACGCCTCGAGGAGCGCCTCGGCCCGGGCGAGTGCGCCTTCGAGCCGTCCGCGCTCGTCGGTCGCGACGCCGTTGGCGAGAAAACCGGGATCGACGCCGAGCCGCGCCGCGAGCCACTCGATGCTCTCGCGCGTCGGCTTCGTCTTGCCGCGCTCGATCTGGGACACGTACTCCTTCGAGAAGCGCTCGCCCGCGAGGTCGCTCTGGGTGAGGCCGGCCGCCACACGAAGCTGGCGGAGGCGCTCGCCGAGCCGAAGCCCGCTGGGGGCGGCGGTGCGTCCGAGGTTGAGTGCGGTGTCCTGGGTCATATGCGGCGTCGAGGTGAAGTGAACCTCACGCTTCACCAAAGTGCAAGGCGCCTTTCTGGGCCTCCCCCAAAAGGGTCATGTTTTCAACGATTTCCAGTGAAGTGACTGGCAAAAATTCACTTGACTAGGCTACTTGACTCGAACAGACATGCCGCCTATAGTCAGGCCACCTTGCAACTTGGCCGGACGCCAGGCTCAGGTTTGCAGGGGGCGCCACCGCAAGAGCAGGTGAGGGCAGGCAGCGCGGCTGGGCCGCAGAGCCGAGCTTCCGAAGCCCATCACATGCTTGGTAGCGCCTTCTCCGAGTTAAGGCCCCGGAGCCGCAGCCGGGGCCTTTCTCATTTCATGAGAAGGCCCCTCGCTTTTGTTGGCTCGCAGCTACCGCGGGGGCGCGGGGAGTGACGCCGCCGCGGGTGCGCTCCGGCCAGAGCGCGGTCTGGCCTCCGCGCGGCGGGCTCGCTGCCCTCAAAGAGCGTGCTCTAGTCGGTCAACCAGTCTAGGCGGGCTTTGCGGATGGCGTGCACTTCATCCTCGTGCAATAGCCCGATGCGTCTCCCGACCATCCCCAGCACGCCGCCGGCGAGGAACGTCCATGCTTCAGCGTCCGCGTTGCGGTCGGCGTTCAGGACGCCCTCGTCCTGGCCGCGGCGAATGACGGCGGCGACGAAGTCGTGCACCTCGCGCATGTGCCGGCGAAGCTGCTTCCGGAGCTCGGCGTCCTCGTTCGCCTCACTCAACGCCTGCACCCACAGCTCCGCCATCTGGAACTTGCAGTCGCGCACCGTGACGTGGCCGCGGCCCATCGCCTCGAACGCCTCGCGGACGTTCGCGGTCGACGTGAGCGTGAGCTCCCACGACGCGCGTGTCTTGCCCCACACATGGGCGAGCGCGGCGAGATAGAGGTCGCGCTTCGACGCGAAGTGCCGGTAAAGGATCGGCTCCGACACGCCCGCCGCCTTGGCTATCTCCGCCGTCGTCGTGCCGCGGTAGCTGCCGTCGGAGAAGACGCGGATCGCCGTCTCGATCAGCGCGGCGCGGCGCTCGGCCGCGGGCAGACGCACAGAGACCGGCGCCGTCGTCATGCCGCCATCTCTGCGATGTGGGCGTGCTCGACGGCGGGCGACGTCCGGATCAGCGTGACGGCGACCACCGCACCAGCGAACGTGATGCAGGCGCTGACGAGCAGAGCCGAATGGAGCCCGTCGACGAACTGCTGCTTCGCGAGCTCCGTGCCCGGAGCGGCACTGAGATACGACGCGAGGATCGCGCCCATCACGGCGATTCCCATCGAGCCACCGACCTGGCGGAAGCTGTTCAGCACCCCGGAGCCGACGCCCGCCTTGTCGACCGGCACCGACGCCATCGCGACGGACGTCATCGGCGACATCGTCAGCGCCATCCCGACGCCGCCGAGGATCATCGCCGGGAGAAGCGTCCAGAACGTCGAGTGCAGCCCGACGCGCTGGTAGAAGAGCAGCGAGATCGAGAGAAGCGTCATGCCGCCGCCCATGAGCCAGCGGCCGCCGATCCGGTCGGACGCCTTGCCCGCGATGGGGGCGATCAGGATGATCAGGATCGTCATCGGCAGGAAGATCGCGCCTGCCTTCGTCGGCGAGTAGCCGAGGATGTTCTGGACGTAGAGGGAGACGAAGAAGAAGACGCCGAACATCCCGAGCGAGACGAGCAGCGCGACGGTGTTCGCACCGACGAACGAGCCGATGCGGAAGAGCGAGAGGTCGAGCATCGGCAGCCGCTGCCGCGACTCGAGCAGGACGAACGCCGTGAACAGCACCGCCGCCGCCGCAAGCAGACCGAGGATCTCGGCGGACGCCCAACCGCGCTGGTTGCCCTCGATCAGCGCGTAGCTGAGCGCGAAGAGGGCACCGCCCGAGGTGAAGAGCCCGGGGAAGTCGACGCTCTGCTCGTGTGAGGTGTCCCTCGACTCCTTGATGAAGAAGTACGAGACGACGATGCCGAGCGCGCCCACCGGCACGTTGACGAAGAAGATCCAGTTCCAGCCGATGTTGTCGACGATCAGGCCGCCCGCGAGCGGGCCGATCGCGAGCGCGAGCGCCGAGACGCCGGCCCAGATGCCGATCGCCTGGCCGCGCTGCTTCGGTGGGAACGTCGCAGTGATGATCGACAGCGTCGCCGGGTTCATCAGCGCCGCTCCGATGCCCTGCACCGCGCGGGCTCCGATCAGGAAGCCGGCGCTCGGCGCGAAGCCGCATGCGAGCGACGACAGCGAGAAGACGGCGAGGCCGATGATGAAGATCTTGCGCCGCCCGAAGAGATCGGCGAGCTTGCCGCCCGTGATCAGCAGCGCTGCGAAGACGAGCGCGTAGGCGGTGACGATCCATTCGAGCTGCGAGATCGAGATGTGCAGGTCCTTCTCGATCGACGGCAGCGCGACGTTCACGACGGTGTTGTCCAGCATGATCATGAAGAGGCCGAAGGCGACAGCGGCGAGCGTCCACCACTTCTTGTTCTCCTCGGCGAAGATGCGTGCTCTCATTCCTACTCCTGGTTAGCGTCCACTAAGTTAGTAGACGCTAAGTTAGCGGAAACACACTAGGGTTCCGCAAGGTGTCCGACTTCATCTGGCAGCCCTCGGCGGAGCTGGTCGAGCGCGCGAACGTGACGCGGCTGCAGCGCCGCCTCGGCGCCGGGAGCTACGCCGCGCTGCACCGGATCTCCGTCGAGGAGCCAGACCGCTTCTGGCCCGCCCTCGTCGACGACCTCGAGATCGAGTTCTCGCAGCCGTGGACGTCGGTCGTCGACTCGTCGCGCGGGCCCGAGTGGTCGACGTGGTTCAACGGCGGCCGCGTCAACGTCGCGCGCGCGAGCCTGCACCGCTGGGTGAAGACGCAGCCGGACGACGAGGCCTTCGTCGGCCTCTACGAGGACGGCGGCCGCGAGTCCCTCTCGTTCGCGGAAGCGTCGCGGCAGGTGACGCAGCTGGCGGAGGCGCTCGTCGAGCTCGGCGTCGGTGAGGGAGACCGGGTCGCGATCTACATGCCGATGTCGCCGGCGGTCGCCGTCGCGGCGCACGCGTGCGCGCACATCGGCGCCGTCTACATGCCGATCTTCTCCGGCTTCGCCGCGCCCGCGATCGCCTCGCGCCTCGCCGACTCGCAGGCCAAGGTCGCGATCTGCGCCGACTGGTCGCTCCGCCGCGGTAGGCGGATCGAGATGCGCGCAACGCTCGACGAAGCCGGGCCGCACGCGCTCGAGCACGTGGTCGAGTGGAACCGCGAGACGCGCTCGTGGCCCGAGGTCGTGACGCGGCAGCCCGGGACGCTCGCGCCGCTCGAGCTCGACTCCGAGGCGCCGTACCTCCTCGCCTACACCTCCGGCACGACCGGCAAGCCGAAGGGGGCACTCCTCGTCCAGGGAGGCTTCCTCGTCTCGATCGTGCGCGAGGCGGCTTACCAGACCGACGTGAAGCACGGCGACCGCGTCCACTTCGCGACCGACATGGGGTGGATCATGGGGCCGTGGACGATCGTCGGCGCGGGCGCGCTCGGTGCGACGGTCATCTTTGCGGAGGGCGCACCCGACTGGCCGCACGACCGGCTGTGGAAGCTCGTCGAGTCCGAGCAGGTGACGATGCTCGGCCTCTCACCCACGCTCGTACGCGGGCTGATCCCGCACGGCGAGCCGGCAACGAACCTCGGGACGCTGAAGGCGATCTGCACGACCGGGGAGCCGTGGAACCCGGACCCGTACCGCTGGCTCTTCGAGCACGTCGGCGGCGGCACGACGCCGATCGTGAACATCAGCGGCGGCACCGAGGTCGGCGCGTGCTTCCTGTCGACCGTGATCACCGAGCCGATCAAGCCGGTCGCGCTCGGCTTTCCCGCGCTCGGGCAGGACATGGACGTCGTCGATGTGCTCGGCGACTCCGTGCGCGGCGAGGTCGGCGAGCTCGTGTGTCGGCGCCCGTGGCCGGGGATGACACGCGGCGTGTGGGGCGACGACGCGCGCTTCATCGAGACGTACTGGAGCCGGTTCCCCGGCGTGTGGACGCACGGTGACTGGGCCTCGGTGGACAAGGACGGTTACTGGTTCCTGCACGGGCGGAGCGACGACACGCTCAACATCGCCGGCAAGCGCATCGGGCCGGCCGAGCTCGAATCGGCTGCCATCGGTAGCGGCATCGTCGCCGAGGCGGCGGCGATCGGCGTGCCGCACGCGGTCAAGGGCGAGGTTGCGTGGATCTTCTGCATCGTCAAGCCCGGTGAGAAACAGAAGGACGAGCGCGTCGCGGACGCGGTGACCGGCGTGCTCGGGAAGGCGTTCAAGCCGGACCGCATCGTCTGGGTCGACGCGCTACCGAAGACGCGCAGCGCGAAGATCGTGCGCCGCGCGGTGCGCGCGCGCGTGCTCGGCAAGGATCCGGGCGACCTGTCGTCGCTCGAGAACCCGGAGTCACTCGACGCGATTGGAGAGGCAATTGCCTGAAGCACTGGTCACCGGCGGCGGGCGCGGCATCGGCGAGAGCATCGCCCGCGCACTCGCAGAGGACGGCTATCACGTCACGGTCACGGGACGGACGCGTGAGCAGGTCGAGAGCGTGGCGGCGGCGATCGGCGGGCGCGCGCTTGTCGGCGACGTGTCGAAGCGCGACGACGTCGACAGCTGGGCGAGCGAGGTCGGCGAGCTCGACGTGCTCGTCTGCAACGCGGGCATGAGCGGGGCGCGCGAGCCGCTCGCCGACCCGGACGAGTGGTGGCGCACGTTCGAGGTGAACGTGCTCGGCGTCTATCTCTGTTGTCACGCCTTCGCGCCGCGGATGATCGAGCGCGGGGGCGGGCGGATCGTCAATGTCGCGAGCGGCGCCGCTTATCTGCCGATGATCGGCGGCGGCGGCTCAACCGCCTATGGCGCGTCGAAGGCGGCGGTGCACCGCTTCTCGGAGCTGCTCGCTCAGCAGCTCGCGCCGCAGAACGTGTTCGTCTTCTCGATCAGCCCGGGCCTCGTCCGCACGGAGATGACGAGCGGCTTCGGCGACGATCTGCCCTGGACGCCGCCGGAGTGCGCGCCGGCGCTCGTCCGTGCCCTCGTCTCCGGCGAGTTCGACATGCTCGCGGGCCGCTATCTCCACGCGGAGCACGACCCGCCGGAGACGCTCCGCACCCGCATCGCCGAGATCGAGGCCGACGACTTGAACGCGATCCGTCTCCGCCGCTAGGGCGGTTCCGGAGGCGGAGGCAGGCACAATGAGGTAGACATGCGTCTCGCTCTCGCGCAGATCAATCCAATCGTCGGCGACCTCGACGGGAACCGCGCGCTGATCCTGGAGCGGCTCGCCGAGGCGAAGGACGCCGGCGCGGACCTCGCGCTCTTTCCCGAGCTCGCGGTCACCGGCTACCCTCCGGAGGACCTGCTGCTCCGGCCCGGCTTCGTCCGGGCCGCGGAGCGGTCGCTCGAGGAGATCGCGCACTCGGCCCGCGGGATCGTCGCCGTCGTCGGCACGCCGTACTTCGACCGCGACCTCTTCAACGCGGCCGCCGTGTGCGCGGGCGGCGAGGTCAAGGCGTTCGTGAAGAAGCGCTTCCTGCCGAACTACGGCGTCTTCGACGAGTTCCGCTACTTCGCGCCGGGCGACGGGATCCAGCTCTTCGAGCACGGAGGCATGCTCGTCGGCGTGACGATCTGCGAGGACATGTGGCAGCCGGGCCCGCCCGCCACCGACCTCGCGCTCGCAGGCGCGGAGCTGATCGTGAACATCTCAGCGTCGCCCTTCCATCTCTTGCGCGATCGCGAGCGGGAAGAGATGTTCCGCACGCGCGCGCGCGACACGGCAGCGTTCGTCGCCCTCTGCAACACGGTCGGCGGCCAGGACGAGCTGATCTTCGACGGCCACTCGTTCGTGATCGACGACGAAGGTACCGTGCTCGCACGCGCGAAGGGGTTCGAGGAGGAGCTGATGCTCGTCGACATCGATCCGTCGTCGGTCGTCTCGCGCCGCCTCACCGACACGCGCCGCCGCGCGCTCGCGCAGGACCGCGGCGACGTCGGCCCGGTCGAGACGATCCACGTCGGCTCGCCGCATGAGCACGACGACACGCTCGTGCGGACGCTGACCCCCTTCTGCGACGACCTCGAGCAGATGCGGCTCGCACTCGAGCTCGGGCTCTCCGACTACGTACGGAAGAACGGCTTCGACGAGATCGTCGTCGGTGTCTCCGGCGGCATCGACTCGGCGCTCGTCGCCGCGCTCGCGGCGGAGGCGCTCGGCCCCGGCAAGGTGCACTGCGTCTCGATGCCGTCGCGCTACTCGTCCGACGCGACGCGCAGCGATGCGCGCCGGCTCGCGGAGAACCTCGGCTGCGACTTCCGGGAGATCCCGATCGAGCCGATGGTCGAGACGTTTGCCGGTGCGCTCGCGCCGAGCTTCGCGGGCCGCGAGCCGGATCTCACCGAGGAGAACGTCCAGGCGCGCATCCGCGGCGTGCTGCTGATGGGGCTCTCGAACAAGTTCGGCTGGCTGCTCGTCGCGACGGGGAACAAATCGGAGATGTCGGTCGGCTACGCGACGCTCTACGGCGACATGGCGGGCGGCTTCGCGCTCCTCAAAGACGTGTTCAAGACCGACGTCTTCCGCCTCGCGCGGCACCTGAACGAGCGCGCCGGGCGCGAGCTGATCCCGCAATCGACGATCGACCGCGCGCCGAGCGCGGAGCTCCGCGCCGACCAGCGCGACGAGGACTCGCTGCCGCCGTATCCGGCGCTCGACAAGGTGCTCGCCGCGTACGTCGAGGACGATCGCACGCTCGAGGAGCTCTCGAGCGACGGCTTCGACCCCGACGTCGTCGAGCGCGCCGTGAAGCTGATCGACCGCGCCGAGTACAAGCGGCGCCAGGCGCCGCCGGGCGTGCGCCTGCGGCCGAAGGCGTTCGGGCGTGACCGCCGGACGCCGATCACGAATCGCTGGCGGAGCTGAACGACTGCAACCTGCTTGAAAGCAGGTTGCCAACCGCAACCAGGCTTCGGTGCCGTCAGCTCGTCAGCGCAACATCGTTGCGTTGTCGAGTTGGGGGTGGCGTGGTGGCGGCGAGGCGGGGGTATTCGGTCGGGGAGCGGCGGGAGTTGTGGGAGCGCTGGAAAGGGGGCGAGTCGGTCAGTGAGATCGGTCGGGCGCTTGATCGGGCGCCGAGCAGTGTCCATTACGCGCTTCGCCAGCGTGGTGGGATCGCGCCGCCGCCGCGGCGGCGGCGCGGTTCTGCGTTAACGGCCGCGGAGCGTGAGGAAATTTCGCGTGGCGTCGCGGCCGGCGAGTCGGCTAGAGAGATGGCCGCTCGTCTGGGCCGCTCGCCTTCGACGGTCACGCGGGAGCTCGCCCGCAACGGCGGCCGGCATGGCTACCGGGCGGCGGCGGCGGACGAGCGCGCCTGGCAGCGGGCGCGACGACCGCAACGCTGCAAGCTGGCCCGCGAACCTGTCCTGGCCGGGTTGGTCGCCGCCAAGCTCGCCGAGCAGTGGTCGCCGCGGCAGATCGCGGGCTGGCTGAAGCGTGAGTTTCCCGCCGACGAGACTATGCGCGTGTCGCACGAGACGATCTATCTGACCCTGTTCATCCAGGCGCGCGGGGCGTTGAAACGCGAGCTCCTCGCCCAGCTACGCCGTAGCCGCTCGATCCGTCGGCCCCGCACCGCCAAACGCGCCACCCCTGACCCGATCCCGGGTGCCGTCTCGATCCGCGAGCGCCCCGCCGAAGCCGAAGACCGCGCCCTGCCCGGCCACTGGGAAGGCGACCTGCTCGCCGGCGGCAACAACAGCCACATCGCAACGCTCGTCGAGCGCCACTCACGCTTCGTCATGCTGATCGCGCTCGAAGGCAGAGACACCGAAACGGTCACCGGAGCGCTCGCTCGCCACATCCAGCGGCTGCCCGCGCAGCTGCGCCACTCGCTCACCTGGGACCGCGGCGGCGAGATGGCCGACCACGCCCGCTTCACCATCGCGACCGACGTCCGGGTCTACTTTTGCGACCCGCACAGCCCCTGGCAGCGCGGCTCGAACGAAAACACCAACGGCCTGCTCCGCCAATACCTCCCCAAAGGCACCGACCTCTCCGCCTTCACACAGCCACAACTCGACACGATCGCCAACAGCCTCAACACCCGACCCCGAGAAACCCTCGAC